>NZ_MQWC01000005.1 GCF_002954405.1 Salinibacter sp. 10B
GCGCGTTGGCTTGTTTGGATCGTTTCAACGAGACGAGCCCAGTGCTGAGAGTGATGTCGATCTCCTAGTCGAGTTTGTACAGGGAGAAAAGTCGTTCGACAACTTTATGGCCGTCTCTTTTCTTCTGGAAGAAGAGTTTGAACGTCCAGTCGAGTTGGTGACGCCCGAGGCACTCAGTCCTCACATCGGTCCACACATCCTGCAGAACGTCGAATATGTCGAGGTCGGAGACTGAGTATCTTCGTCACATCGAGGACGAAGCACATTATTTAGCGGAAACCAGTCGCGAGGTCAGCTGGGCCGAGTTCGCCGACGACGAGACCCTAAAGCGAGCATTTGTGCGGAGCATTGAGGTGATCGGAGAGGCTACAAAGAACCTCCCAACGGATATCCGAGATCGGTACCCGGAGGTCGATTGGCGAGCGATGGCAGGAATGCGTGATCAGTTGATTCATGGCTACTTCGGTGTGGACTACGAGATCGTTTGGGAGGTGGCAACCGAAAAGGCTCCAGTATTGAGAGAGGAGATCGGTGCCATTCTCGAAAAGGAGGACGCAGCATAACCCACATTGCAGCCGACGACGGGCCGATGCCATTTTTTAACATTGGCGGTTCCAGTGCTCTGTTCATCCGTTTCGGGGCCCGTCGCGGCTGAATTTCCTCGTTATGTGCACCCACCTCCGATTCCTCTCGCATCGGATCATGGTACGATGCTTCAAAATCTGTCCGCTGAGGAAACCACAATTCTAGCGACCTACTCGAACCGTCAAGACGCGGAGGTCGCCAAGGCCCGGTTGGCCGAACGTGAGATTGACGCCTTCATCGTGGCCGACGATGTCCACCCTCCGTTCCAACTCACCGAAGGGGTGAAGCTTCGTGTCTTAGAGGGAGAGGCAGACCGGGCTCACCACGTTCTCGAAGAAAAGACGGAGGTTTCCCCGGAGTACGGGGTCACCACGGAGATGCCTTCCGAATCCGTCCAGGAGGAGCAAAGCGAATTGACGTTTGGCAGTGGTGGGCTTGTGCAGGCGACCGCCTGGACGTACGTTGCGGCGTTTCTCTTCATGGTGGCGATTATTCTGACCGGACTTCTCGTCGGTCTGTAGCGACAAGGTACAACATTCGGCGCAGCGCGATGCGAACTTCTTCCCTATTTTCGTTTCGGGTCCTTCTTTGCCTCACCGGTCTATTCCCCACAACTGCCCTTCCTGCACCCGCGCAGGAGACGAGTTCTGATACGACGATCGTTGGCGAATGGTCGGCCGAGGAATCATACTTCCGCCCCGTGATCCGCCTTGAGCGTGCTGCCAACGGGTCGCTGGTCGCTTTCCTGGCTGGCAATGCTGAGAAAAAGGGGACCCCTTTTTCCAAGACTCGTCTCCGCGGGGATAGCCTTTTCCTTGAGTCCGATCGGATGAGTGTTCAGTTTCGGGGCGTCCTGTTGGTGAAACAGCGGGTCATAAAGGGCAGGTGGAGCCAGGGGGAACGCTCGGCGACCCTCACCCTGACGCCTGTCGAGGAGGCCGCTGCCGATGAGAGCGCCCCTACGACTTCGTCTCGTCCCCAGCATCCCGAGAAACCCTACCCCTATCGTACTGAAGAGGTCACGTTCAAAAGCGAGTCCGACGGCGTGACGCTCGCGGGAACCCTCTCTATGCCGGACAAGGAAGGCCCCCACCCCGCCGTGGTGCTGCTCCAGGGATCGGGGGACAACGGACGGGACTACGCCTATCGAGGTCATAAATTCTTCCTGGTTCTGGCCGACCACCTGACCCGCCACGGAATTGCCGTCCTGCGCTACGACCTGCGCGGTGTGGATGAATCGGAGGGACGCCTGTCGGGGGCGAGTCTTGAAGATCTTGCCCGTGACGCAGCGTCTGCTCTCCGCTTCCTGAAGGAGCGGCCGAGTATAGAGGCAGGGAGCGTCGGACTAGTCGGGCACAGCATGGGTGGGATGATCGCTCCCTGGATCCACGACCAATTCCAGGACGCGGCATTCCTCGCGCTGCTCGCCCCACTGAGCCTGCCCGGCCACCAAGTACTCTCACAGCAGAGGGCGCGGATCGCTGATGTCGCGGGCGCTTCGCCAGCTGAAGTCGATTCCATCCGCAAGCAGTCGCGATGGATCTTCGAGATTCTTCGTTCCGACCGAGATTCTGCGGACGTGGCGTCGCAGCTCCGGCCGATTTTTAGGAATGGTGGCGCCCAAAACGATCGGCTCCAATTGAAGGTCGAGGCCAACACTTCTCCGTGGTTTCGGGATTTTGCCCGCTATGATCCGCGACCCGCGCTCCGACAGGTTGAGGTGCCAATCCTGGTGTTGTTTGGAGGGGAAGACCTGCTGGTGCCCCCTCAGCAAAACGCGGCCCCGATGCGTGCTGCGCTTGCGGACAGCCGGTCTAACCGCGTGTCGGTTCGCGTACTGGAGGGGCTAAACCACCGGATGCAACCGACGAAAACAGAACGGGCCAGCGAGACGGCAGAGATTGAGACGACCATCGCGCCGGAGGTTCTGGAGCAACTCACCAAGTGGATTCGAGACAGGGTTGGATTCGAGTAGACCTGTGACACGATAGACTGGGCACATAACACGACTGCTGCACCTGAACCCGGGCTGTTGCCGTTTCCCTTGCGCTGTCGCTAATGCGGTTCGCTTTTGCCGAGCGGAAGTGACTACGCGAACGGATGGAAAACTGATCGGACATAGTCGTTCTATCGGGGTAGATTAGAGCAAACCTTTTCCCGTGCCCGGGTCAGGTGAGCGTTCTCGTTATGCGTACCCGACGCATCGACGGCGTGACCGCTGAAGTTTACCGGTAGATAGCCAGTACTACGAATTTCTTAGATCAGTTAATCTTATAGTCAGTTATGATGGCGTTTGTCGTTTTAATAAATTTGATATTCTGGGGGGGCGTGTTGTACTGGCTTTACAAAAGAACTGTCGAGCCTACTGTCAAAAAGTACAGAGATGCATCAGAAGGAGTCGAAATAGCTCGGAAGTTTGGCGGTGTCGAGAAAATTTATGACAAGCAGGTGTCTTTCTTTAAGGAATCAGGATTCCGAATTGTATCATCATATAATAAAATAATCGAACTTGAGAAGAAAGAGGAGAACACAGTTTCGGAAATTAAGATGGAACCTTCCAGTACTGAAGAAGCTGCTGTTAAATTTTCCTCAACTCATATAGATGGAGAAACAATAGAGTTCGAGTTGAACACAGACAGAAGAGATGAGAACCTTCAAAAATTATATAAAAGTCTTTGCAAAGAATATTTATACAAGTATGCAGATAATAACAGATCAAATAATTGGGGAACCAAAAAAGACTTTATTATAGAGGAAAGCCTGAGCAGGAAAAAGATATATTCGTTGAGATGGGAAAATATTGCTAATAAAATTAGAGGAGATAATGATAGGGCAAGCAAATTTAAAATAAGAGTAATAGAGGACTGGCTTGTGGAGTTTATGGTATACCCACAGAGATTTTTTGAGAATGCACGTTATTTGGCATCTGGGGGTTATTCTGATGGTTTTTTTACAATCGACAAGAACGTGAGCAAATCCATCGAGGATTTTGTATGGGAGGCCTCTGAGCATGAGCATGTCCGGCTTCCTTTCTGGTTCATTTCTGCCCTTCCTGGCCTCTCTTTACAACTTGCAAAGGAAGAAACTGATCAAATTTTCGGATCTGACAACTCCGACCAAGAGACAGATTTTCAAGAAGAGTTACTTGATTCAGAATTAACCAAAAGAACTAAAGATATAATGTCCAAAACAAGCGGTAAAAGCTTTGATTTAAAAGAAGAGGGAGGAGGAGTATTGGGGCCTGGCGAATGCAAATCGATGCTAGAAAAGCATAAATCAAGCATAAGTTTTGATTCGTCTATCACGTTTCAAAATATATGGGGCAAAAACCCAAATGCAGAACAGAAATTTAGAGATGCATATTTATTATGACAGATTCTGATTGTGATGAATGTTGTACGCATAACAAATCACTGTAGATGACGAGGGGCCAGTGCCAGTTTCGGGCGAATTTATAGAGCAGTTAGTCCTCGTTAATCGAAAGCAAACAAGCAGACTAAGAGAAATTTTTTACCATCCGCTTCGGTTGCCGATGAGCCGATTTCCTGATGTCTTCCCGGCCCCTCGCAAGCTAAGTTTGTCCGTTATACCTACTCCGATCATGATCCGCGTCGTCAGGCTTATTCTTGTGGCGCTCACTGTCACATTCGTAACCACCAGTTGCGATGTCCTGGAAGACGGACCGAGACCGACTCTAAAACAGCCGGTTGAGATGCCCATACGGTATGATGCCCATCGCTTTTTAGTGACACCTGTGTCCCCGGCAGGGGATACCCTCAGCTTTATTGCAGACACAGGAGGAAACTTCACCTGGATCTTCGAGGAGAAGGCGCGAGAACTCGGGCTTTCGGAGGTGAATTATGAGACGAAAGGAGCATATTCCGGAGTCTCTGAGGAATTTAGCGTGATTGAGTCCCCAAACTTTCGGGAGGAGACTCGTCTTCCGCCTCCGGTCTACCAGAACAGTCACTACGTTTCAGTGCCGATGGAGTGGAATTATCGGCACGGACGGAAGTACATCGAAGCGCTTTACCGCGGTGTGGATGGAGGTGTCCTGGGAAATTCGTGGTTTGCCACACGCACCTGGCGATTTGATTACGCGGCTCAGCAGCTTGTCTGGAAGGAGGACGGAGCGCTCCCTGAGGGTTGTCCAGAACACCGGGTAGAGCTAACTCCTGTCCATGGCGAACGCGGCGCGCCGGCTAGTGGCCTCATGACGCTGCCGATCGTGGTGGCAGGCGACACAGTAACAGTCCTGCTCGACACGGGGGCGACCGTTGTGCTAACCGAATCGGCCAGTCGGAAGGTTGGGGATAGTGGATCAACAGTCCGGGCAGGATTCCATCTCGGCCCGGATCTATATCGGGAGTGGCGTGACGAGCACCCGGAATGGGAACGCATTGAAGGCGGAAGCGGAACCGACGGCGATTACGATTTGATCAGAGTCCCGGAAATGAAGGTGGGAGGCCACGAGATCGGCCCAGTTTGGCTCAACGAGGCTGCAATGGAATTTGACCGATACAACGGAGCCCAGGCTGCAATGGGTGGGGCAGCCCTCAAATACTTCGACGCCGTGACAGTAGACTTCAAGAGCGGGGTTGCGGTTTTCGAACGTTAGCCCGGATCGCACCCAGACGAAAGATGGAACGTGGGTATAACCATCACTGCAGCCGACGCTGGGCAGATGCTATCTTCCCTCAATAGTGTCTCGGTGCCGTTCTCAGAAGATGAGAAGAGCAGCGCGGCTGAGTTGGTTCGTTATGGTGCCCGAACCTACTCCCTGAATCATCTGGGGTTGGATGAGCGTCTCATTTCCACGGCTTTGATCCAAAAACACGTGGGATAGCTATGGAACGCGAGCAAATCTTCCATCGCGACCCGGAAATTCTCGGGGGAACGCCCGTCTTCGTGGGTACGCGCGTGCCGGTTGACTCCCTCGTTCAGCATCTGAAGCATGGGAAGCGCCTGGAGGAATTTCTGGATGACTTTCCCTCCGTGCGTCGGGAGCAGGCGGAGGCATTTTTAGACCTTGCTGAGACCGAACTCCTGCGCGAAGACCGTTCCGCACCGGCATGAACGTCCTTCTCGATGAGAACATTCCTCGGAAGTTGCAGTGGCGGTTGAAGGAGCGAGGGATCGAGGTGGTGACTGTTCCTGATCGCGGATGGGCGGGCGTCACCAATGGGGAACTCCTGAGCCGGGCGGACGGGGAGTTCGACGCACTTCTGACGATGGATCAGGGAATCGAGTATCAGCAGAACATTCAGGACCGTTCGCTGGGGGTTGTGACAATCGTAGCTCCGGACAACGAGTATGAGACGCTTCTTCCCCTTGTCCCGCGTATTGAGTCGGCCCTACAGGAGTTGGAAGCAGGAAGGGTTGTGTCTGTGACGCCATAACCCCCGCTAGAGCTGACGGAGGGCTCGTGCCGTCATGGGTCGAGGTCTGTTGGATGGGGGTGCCTTTGATAATCAGAAGTGGCAATGCAGACGGCTGATGACTTCGTCCGGCGCCGTTTTTTCTGTCTTTGAACGCTCCGGTTGAGGTTTTCCCGCCCTCCGCACCTCAGCTACCACGTTATGCTCCGCAGCAACATCCGCGGTTGCTGGCGGTTTTTAGAATACTATGGCTACAGTTCAGACCCGAAAAGACTTACTAGAGCGTCTGCGACACCACAGAGACGATCTACGTCGGCTCGGCGTTCAGCGCGTTGGCTTGTTTGGATCGTTTCAACGAGACGAGCCCAGTGCTGAGAGTGATGTCGATCTCCTAGTCGAGTTTGTACAGGGAGAAAAGTCGTTCGACAACTTTATGGCCGTCTCTTTTCTTCTGGAAGAAGAGTTTGAACGTCCAGTCGAGTTGGTGACGCCCGAGGCACTCAGTCCTCACATCGGTCCACACATCCTGCAGAACGTCGAATATGTCGAGGTCGGAGACTGAGTATCTTCGTCACATCGAGGACGAAGCACATTATTTAGCGGAAACCAGTCGCGAGGTCAGCTGGGCCGAGTTCGCCGACGACGAGACCCTAAAGCGAGCATTTGTGCGGAGCATTGAGGTGATCGGAGAGGCTACAAAGAACCTCCCAACGGATATCCGAGATCGGTACCCGGAGGTCGATTGGCGAGCGATGGCAGGAATGCGTGATCAGTTGATTCATGGCTACTTCGGTGTGGACTACGAGATCGTTTGGGAGGTGGCAACCGAAAAGGCTCCAGTATTGAGAGAGGAGATCGGTGCCATTCTCGAAAAGGAGGACGCAGCATAACCCACATTGCAGCCGACGACGGGCCGATGCCATTTTTTAACATTGGCGGTTCCAGTGCTCTGTTCATCCGTTTCGGGGCCCGTCGCGGCTGAATTTCCTCGTTATGCGGCCTACAGGAAGTGTCCTGAACCGAAGTTCACGTCGGCGTAAGGACTATTGAATTCAAATACTCCCATATCCTCCGCTCGGACCATGAATGTTGCCGAGAGAATCAACAAGCAGGTTCAGCGTCTTCCGGAGCAAACGCAGGCTGAGGTACTTGACTTTGTAGAATATCTACTCACAAAAACGGAGCGCGTGCAGGCTCGCGAAGAGGACCAGCAATGGACGCAGTTTTCTCTAGCTTCTGCAATGCGGGGAATCGAGGAAGAGACGGAGCCTGAGTATACAGAAGGAGATCTCGAAGAGCGGTTCTGAGGAATTATCTCAAAAGATATCAGCACGTTCGCCCCCCCTTTGTCTCTGTCCTCCAGATCCACAAACCATACTTTTCTGAGGGATCTCGGATGGTTTCTCAAGATGGCTGGTTCGTGTTGAGATAATTCCTATTCGTCGTGAAAGAACCTGGTGAGATCGTTCTGTTTCGGTTTCCCCGTACGGGTTTGGCGGAGGGCAAGCTTCGCCCGGCTCTGCTGATAAGCAAAGCTCCTGGTCCGTACGACGACTGGCTGATCTGCATGATCTCTTCGCAGCTCCACCAGCAGATCGAGGGATTCGACGAGTTGATTGAGGAAGGGGACGGTGACTTTCAGCAATCGGGGCTTAAGAAGACGAGTGTCGCTCGAATCAGCCGACTGGCGGTTGTGGAGGGAAAAAATCCTTGAGGGAAGAATTGGGAGGATCAGTTCTCGTCGGATGCAGCGGATTCGGAGGCGTCTCGCGGAATGGATTGGAAAAGACAAGAGAGACTGAGTGGGGTAGTCGTGGCCGCATAACACGCCCGCTAGAGGTGACGGAGGACTCCTGCCGTCATCGATCGAGGTCAGTTAGGCGGGTTCAACTCTGCTGGTTGCAAGTGGCAAGGTCGGAGAATGGAAACTCCGTCCGTCGTTTTTATTTTTCTCGTCTTGCACTTCTGTTGACGGTTTCCCGCCCTCCGCACCTCAGCTTCCACGTTATCGCGCTCCGGAAGCATTCCCGCTCTTGGTCCGTTGATTGATAAACCGTAAATCCATTAATTTCGCCGAACCATGGATTGGAAAGAACGAATCACGATTGATCCAGATCAGTGCGGAGGGCGACCCTGTATTCGGGGGATGCGAATCCGCGTCATTGATGTGCTGGACTTACTGGCGGCAGGTCTTTCGCATGAGCAGATTCTGGAAGAGATGCCCGACCTGGAAGAAGAGGATATTGAGGCATCGCTTCGCTACGCTAGTCGTCGGATTGATCATCCCGTTTTAGCGGCATGACCGAGGTTTGGATTGACGCGCAGCTTTCTCCCGCCCTGGCGGCGTGGACCAACCGCAAGTACGAGGAGATCGAAGCACAGTCTGTCCGCGCTGTCGGACTGCGGGATGCCGGGGACGAAGAGATCTATCGGGCAGCGAGAAAGGCGGAGGTCATAGTGATGACCAAGAACAGTGATTTTCTGAACCTGCTTGATCGACTTGGCCCGCCTCCGAAGGTGATTTGGGTCACCTGCGGGAATACGTCCAATAGACGGATGCGTCAAAGTCTCAATCAGACGCTTCCTTCGGCCGTCGATATGCTTGAAGGAGAAGAGGAAATCGTAGAGATTGGCGATCAATAGGAGCGCCATAACACGATCACTACACCTGAACCTGGGCTGTTGCCATTTTCAGACAGCCCAGGTAGAACAGGTCGCCTCTGCTGGCCGAGAGTGACGATGCAAACGAATGGACACCTCGTCGTACATTACAGTTCGAATGGCACCGGTTACAGCTGAACGGTTGCTTGCCCGGGTCAGGTGAGCGTCCACGTTATGGCGCGCTGTGCAACTGCTTCTGCTCGTCTCAGTTGATACAAGATCAATCCCAAGCGGAAACCCTCCACTCTCATGGCTACGAAGTCTCTCGATCAGCGGATCGTCCGGACACCGGACATCTGTGGCGGAAAGCCGCGCATTGCAGGGCACCGCATTACGGTCCAAAACATCGCCATCTGGCACGATCGCCTCGGTTGGAGCGCCGATGAAATCGCCTCCGAGTACGATTTGGAGCTGGCCGATATCTACGCGGCCCTTGCCTTCTACTTCGCTCATCGCGAGGAGATCGACCAGTCCATTCGGGAGGGAAAAGCCTTCGTCGAAGAGATGCGGCGCAAGACGCCGTCGAAGCTTGAGAAGAAGCTTCAGGGGAAGAAGTAATGGCTGCCGTTCGATACTATCTGGACGAGCACATTGCAGAGGCGGTAGCGACAGGGCCTCGAAATCGGGGGATTGACGTTCTCACGCTGAGCGGAGCTGGGATGCTGGGAGCCAGCGACAGAGAGCACTTCGCATACGCCTACGAGGAAGGAAGAGTACTCGTGACCTACGATGACGACTTCCTTCGGCTGGCTGACCAAACCGAGGAGCACGCGGGCGTCGCCTTTGCGCCACAGAGTCGGTCGATCGGAGAACTGGTTCGCGGTCTTACGGTAATCGCGGAGGAAATGGAAGCAGAAGAGGTGGAGGATCACGTCGAATTTCTGTAATTCTGATCCGTGCGCTCCATAACACGACCCTAAGTACATAACAAAAACGCAGTCGGACTTCGAAGAACCCGCAGGCAATCGAAGAATGCCTGTGGCTGTGGCTCTGGGGTTGTCAGAATGTTCTGAAGCCGGTCCAGCCCATATCGGAATAGACTTCTCTCCCTGCGTCCGTGTGTCTTGGTCGCGGGAGGTCCTTCACGCCGAGCGCGCCGGTTTCCAACAAGTCGCGTCCAGCTGAATGCCAGCGCTAGAAGACCGATCAGTCGCTCGATTCGGTTCGGCTCGGTCAGGTTGGTTGCTTCCAAGTCGAACCCGCGTGACTTGAGGGCGGCAAACATCGACTCGATTTCCCAACGGCGCCGGTAAAGATCGGTTGCTCCATCGAGATCGAGTCCCCATGTCCCAGAATCAAAAAAAGTAGCATCCGCGTCGCTGGAGCCGACATGCCGCATCACAACTCGGACTGGAACCGGGGAGTCTTCCTCGCCGAACAGATAGCGCTTTCCTTCCAAGATCCGCTTTGATCCAGGGCTGAGTAGGCGAGCAAACATCCGTGCCGGGAGTGCAGGACCTTCCTCACTGTCTCCAATCCGCCGATCCGACCGGAACCGTCATTCCATCGTGCCCGACTCCAACCGTAAGCACATTGACCGGTGTCTCCCCGAAAAGCCACTCCGTACGGTCAATTACGACTACGTACGGCGGGGCCTGCGGAAGTAAGTGCACCATTAGGCCTCCCAGTGCTGTTCAACATCGTACTCCGCCAAAAACCGTTGGATACGACGATAATTCGACTTCTGATGAACACCGGCTTTCAGGGCCAGGGCAATCTTCCACAGGTCTGTCGTCGTCAACTGAAGCAGTGCCGAGGTGAATCGCGCCATGAACTTGAGCCGGGCTCGGTACTACCCAAGGTGATTGGAGAGAACGTTCGTGATTGAGGCTACGTATCGCATGATCAACGGGACTGGCGCGTGGCACAGATCGCGGCTTGGTCGTCACGATCTGTATCGCCGGACGTCGGTCCCATTCACGTGTTTAGATCCGTCCCACTTTTGTCACGTACAGTGAACACGACCACTACACCTGAACCCGGGCTGCTGCCGCTTTCATGCGGCTACGGTAGAGCAGCTCGGCTTCGTTGACCGAGAGTGACGACGCGAGCAGATGGAAACTCCGGCGTACGTAGGACGGGTATCAGTTGAGATCGTATGTCTTTCCGTCCGGGTCAGGTGAACGAGTCCCTTATGCCGTGGGGCAACGTAACATATCGCCGGTTCGGAGCACTCAATAACGCGGTCTGACAAGGAGGGGGGGCTGAAAATAGCGGGCGGACGTCGGTTTCCAGCAGTCTCGTTTCTCGCGTCGTCTGCGTACGGTGCCCCGGACGCCGCCGTAGAGCTCGGTCTGGTATAGGGGGAGCTCACCATCAAGAGCGTGGACAATCTATCCCGGCGGGGGATTCCCGTGCGGGGCGCAGGGGGACTCTATCCGTTCCCCTATATATCAATCTATGGACTCGAATCCCCCTATGCCTCCATCACTGCTATTTACGTACACCGCTTGTGGGATTTTCTTTCTCACCGGTTTAATCACCGGCGTTTGGAAGTACTACCACATCCATTCATCGAAGGAAGCACAAGCACCGGTCTATGTAAATATTGCACATCGATCCTCGCTGATGTACAGTTTTGCCACGCTGGTTCTGGCCAAATTTGTAGAGCTAAGTCCCTATTCCGAGACGGTGACGTTCTGGTCGGCAGCAGGGCCCATTGTGTTTTTCGCTCTGGCGATTTCGACGTATGTGATTCATGGCGTTCTGAAAGACACCGATAATCAGTTCAAAAAGCCTCATACGCTGGGGGCATTCACACTTCCTAACTGGGTGATTATCACGTTTATGGTGGCGCTGATCATAGCTGAGATCGGAGGAGCTGGAATTTTGTTTGTGGGATTCTTGAGCACGCTCTGAGCCGACCGTGTACCTGCCGTCACACAATTCTAAATCGGGTGAACGACTCCGGGACAAGCAACGACTACAAGTGGCGGCATAACATCTTGGTCAAGACTGGAGGTAAAGCAGTTCAGACTCAATTGTCAGATACTCGTGCATAACCATTCATTGCAGCCGACGACGGGCTGCGGCCAGATTCCATCGATAGCGTCTCGGCTGCTCGATTCATAGCTTTTCCTGCCCATCGCGGCAGAGTTCTATCGTTATGCCGCACATGAGGCATTACCTCTCCTCTGCTGTGAGCGGCCTTTCAATGAGGGTTCAATAGATGCACCAAATACATTAGCTGCCATGAGCCAGTCCTTTAGATTGGATCTAGTCTTAAAGAGGGCCACCCACTTAATCACAATATTGACAATACTTTTTCTTGCTACATCTGGGGACACCGCAGCTCAAAAAAAGAGTCTGACACTGAAAGCTGGTTATCCGTTGACTATTGGAGATACATTCCTATCTGAGTATGACGGGGTTGTGGGAGGCGACCTTATCTACAACTACCCCCTCTCACAGCAGTTAATGTTTCGCCCTGCTGTAAGATACGGACGACTCAACTTAGACCGTACTGATGTGACAGCAAATCTATATTCGGTTAGAGCAGGATTTGGATACTATATTTCGATGACGCGCTCTTTGAGTGTGATTCCGGAAGCCGGGATTGGATATACCCGATTCAGCTTCCAAGCCTCAGAAGACGCTATGGGAACCAACAGCATTTCTACGTGGGTAGCACTCACCCCCACGCTGAGCGTTAGTCCCTCGGTCGACATTGGGGTTTCGTTCGGTTACAAGGCGTCCTTTCTAGAAGAGCCAGAGGAAGCACTGGATACGCCCTATAACCGCCAACTACATGCACTCATGTTTGAAGCAATTCTCACGTACGGGCTTTGAGTAAGAATCCAAAGGGGGACTCAAGGTTTTCCGAATATTTGCGGCATAACCTGTCCACTACACCTGAACCCGGGTTGGTGCCGTTTCCGTGTGCTGTTCATAGGGCAATTCGCTTCTGCAAAGCGGAGGTGACGACACGAGCGAATTGAAACGTGGTCGAAAGAAGTCATTCAGGCGGTATGGGTTAGGTCAGACTTATTACATCACTCCGGTCAGGTGAGCGTCCTCGGTTATGCTGCACCGCCCCGTGCCAGAGAACCCTCGATTTGAGCTGAGGACTCCCCGATGATACGAACTGCACTCAAGGTTATTGGCGGCATCCTTCTTCTCGCCGTGCTGGGCCTCGGGCTCTGGTGGCACATCAGCGGCCTTCACTTCCTTTACAGTCAATTTAGTCCCTCGACCGAGCAAATCATCGGCGATCAGGAGGTGCCCCGCTCGCTCCCGGACGCCGAGTGGCGGGCGGATCTTGACTCGCTCGAACAGATTCTCCAGCAGCGGCTCATCTATTTCGAGGATGCCTACGGTTTGCGCCGGTTGGCCCGGCAAGTCGACTCGCTGAAGCGCCTCGTGCCGACGCAGACCCGTGCGGAGCGGGTCCTGTCGGTGGCTCGCCTGCTGGACCTTTCGACTCCCGGCACCCGGCATACCACCCTGCCGTTTATCCAGCGGCCCATCAGCTGGAGACTTCTGCCGATGCGTATCTTTGAGTTTGACGACGGCTACTACATCGTCCATGCGGAGGAAGAAACCCTCATCGGGAACGAGGTGCTGGCCATTGGAGAGACCCCCGCTGACTCGGTCGCCGCGACTCTTGCACCCTGGGGCATCACGTCGTTTGCGGAGCCCCTTCGGGCGGTCGGCGTCGTCGAGCAAACCGATGAGATCCCCGTCCGGATGCAGACACCGAGCGGGCGCCAGGTGACTCGGGGCTTTGAGCCGAAGGGAGCCTGGTCCCTCTCGACTGTGCTCTACGAGAAAGGTCTGCAAGAGCCGGTGAAGGGGGAATGGTCTCCCGCGAACGCCCATCCGCGAGAGCGCAACTACTGGCTTTCCTACCGCGACTCGACCGATCTGCTTTACGTGCAGTTCAACCGCGTCCGAAACGCGTCTTCGGAGTGGACCATCGCAGATCTCGCCGACAGCATGCGCGTGATCGCCGACACGCGCCCGCTTGACAAGGTCGCTCTTGACCTGCGCAACAATGGTGGGGGGAACCACGACCTGGTTGAGCCAATCGTCGATCTGCTTGGCAGCCATCCCAAGATCGACCGGCCCGGGGCGCTCTACACCCTCCTTAGTCGCATGACCTTCTCCGCAGCCGGAACGCTTGCGCTGGAACTGGAGCGTCGGACGAAGACGATTTTCGTCGGCGAACCGGGAGCTTTCGCGCCGAACATGTGGGGCGACACCGTGCCGTTTGTGCTCCCCAACTCGAAGCTCGTCGGCAACGTGTCGTATCGGTACTGGCAGGCCAGCCTGCCGGATGATCCGCGCACGCAGCTTGTCCCCGAGATTCCGGTGCCGTTCACCTCTGATCAGCACTTTTCGGACACAGACTCGGCAATGATCGCCCTGCGGCGGCACGAGCCGGCCCCGCACGAATTGGTCTCGCTGACCGAATCAGAGCGAGCGTCCTTCACGGGCACCTACCGTCTTTCGCCAATTCACCGGGCGCAGGTCACCAACACCGGCGATGGGCTTCAAGTCGTCGTCGATCGAGGACGGTTGGCGTCCGGCCTCCACCCCTTCATGGAGTCGGACCTATACCCGCTTTCTTCGACTCATCTCGCCACTGACATTGCGGACGTCCGCGTGAGGCGCCGATCTGGCTCGAATGAACTGACTCTGGCTTGGAAAGACACGACCTACGTGCTCACGCCAGTCGACTCAACCTTTACGCTCCCAACGGAGGATCTCCGAGCCGGTCGGTACGAACAGGCCGCCAACCGGCTGCGCAGGGCCCGATCATCGGGCTTCAAGCTCGATAGCTGGATCACCACTGCACTGACAGCGCGGGCCGACACGCTCGAAGCGAGAGATGACCCGGAAGACGCGCTCCGCTACAACCGGCTCGCCGTGGAGCTTTTCCCGGAGTCCTGGAGGGTCTATTCCAGTCTTGCACACAACTACGAACTCCTTGGACAGACTGCTGCCGCGATCAGTGCCTACCGGCGATTCCGGGCGCTTGACCCGAGCCGGGCGGAGGCTGTAAACGAGCGGCTGCGTAAATTGGAACGTTCCGACGAGGGAAGAGAAGAGTAAGCTTTCAGTCGCCATTCAGAGGCGAAGAGGTGCAGAATAACCCCTATTGGAGCCGACGACGAGCTGTTGCCGTTTTCGAAGATTGGTGTCTTCCTGATTCTCTCCATACGTCTTGAAGCCCGTCGCGACTGAATGTTACCGTTATGCCTCATTGGGATTCATCTGCGAGTGAGATACGCATAAGAGTGTCCCTGGCTCTGCGCAGTGCACCTCGATGTCCACATACGCGGGTGCCGTTGACGGGAGACGGCTGCATCTTCGCAAGATCGAAGTGGGGGATTCCCTCCGACCCTGCAGTAACGGGAGCGCAGATGTCTTGGGAACAGGGGGAAAGGGTGTGGTTATAAACTTCGAATTCGAATAGTTGGAATCCGAAGTTATCTTAAGTTGTAAGCTGTGAACAGGAATACGCGCGCAGCGCTTCACTTATGGATTGCGATGAACCGCACCGCCGGCAGCATCCACGAGCACCTGCGTCGTCAGGTGGAGGCGCATGACCTCACCCTGACGGAGTTTGGGGTGCTCGAAGCGCTCCTCCACAAGGGACCGCTCACCCACAGCGAGATTGCAGACCGAGTGCTCCTTGCCAGCAGTAGCATCACCTATGTTATTGACAAGCTTGAGGACCGCGGCCTCCTTTGGCGGCGCCAATCGGAGGAAGATCGTCGCGTGAAGCTCGCAGAGCTGACCTCAGAAGGTCGAGCGAAAATCGAAGCCGCATTCTCCGAGCACGCTGCGCTCCTCGACGACCTTATGGCAGAGCTCAGCCTGGAGGAGAAGCGCAAGACAGCATCGGCACTCCGTCGTGTGGGCCGCTGCGCAAACGAGTTCGATACGGCGTCTTCTTCCGACTGACGAATTCGTCGCTTTCCCCGTCCCAACCCAGCAACAGATCATGAACACGGCAGAACCCCGACCCACCGTCCACGGCCTACACCACGTTACGGCCATAGCGGGCGACCCGCAGGAGAACGTCGACTTCTACACCCGCGTGCTGGGCATGCGTCTGGTCAAGAAGAGCGTGAACCAGGATGCACCGGATACCTATCACCTCTTCTACGCCGACGGCGTCGGGTCGCCGGGCACGGACCTCACGTTCTTTCCGTGGCCGGACCTCCCGAAGGCCCGCCCCCGCGCTGGTCAGATCGTGGAGGTTCCCTTCGCCGTACCGCAGGGCAGCCTCGCTTACTGGCAGGAGCGGCTTACGGAGAACGACGTGACGATTCAGGACGAAGAAATGCGCTTCGGCGAGCGGACACTGCCGTTCGAAGATCCGCACGGCCTGCGGCTGGCCCTCGTTGAGACTGACGATGACCGGGAATTTGAGCCCTGGACGCACAGTCCGGTGCCGGCGGAGCATCAGGTGCGCGGCATGCATGCGGTGCGGCTCTGGGAGCATGAATTGGGGCCGACCGAGACGCTCTTAACTGAGGTGATGGGTTTTGAAAAGATCGGCGAGGACGACGACTGGCACCGCTACGGCGTGGAGGACAGCGGCTCTGGAACGCTTGCCGAGGTGAAGGTGGTGGACCAGCATCCCCGAACGAGCAATCGGGTTGGCGGGACCGGCGCGGTGCACCACGCGGCCTGGCGGATGCGCGATTCGGAGGAAGAACTGGAGCTGCGTGACTTCATCGGGCGAGTTGGCCTCCAGCCCTCGCCACAGATCGACCGGCACTGGTTCAAGTCGGTCTACTTCCGCGAGCCAGGGGGCGTCCTCTTTGAATTGGCGACCGACGGGCCGGGCTTTACGGTGGACGAGGACCGGGAAAATCTGGGCACCTCGCTCGTGCTGCCGCCGTCGATGGAGGATCAGCGCGAGGAGATCGAAGCAAACCTCCCGCCGCTCGACACGCCTCAGCTGCAGGCATAACCGACGGCCCATTCCGATTCGACTCCCAAATACGCGACAACTCGGACCATGCAAACCACTTCGCAGGACCGCTTCGCTCCCTGGCCGGAGCTACCGCCACTCGACGATTGGCAGGACACCTTAGAGACCGTCCACATGTGGACGCAGATCGTCGGCAAGATTCGGCTGGAGCAGGCCCCGTGGATCAACCACTCGTGGGGCTCGGTGCTCTACGTCACGACGCGGGGGCTTACCACCTCTCCCATTCCGTACGAGAAGAGCACCTTTGCCATCGATTTCGATTTCGTCGATCACGCGCTGCGCATTCACACCTCGCCAGGACAAGAGCGCACCTTCGACCTGAAGCCGATGTCGGTGGCGGACTTCTACGAGAGAACGATGCGGGCGCTCGGGGATCTCGGCATCGAGGTAGAAATCTATCCGAAGCCGGTGGAGGTCCCCGACCCCATTCAGCCGTTCCCCGAGGACGAGTCGCACGCGAGCTACGAGGCCGACGCCGTGCACCGCTTCTGGCGCGCGCTCGTGCAAGCCGACCGCGTGTTCAAAGACTTTCGCGCTCGGTTCATCGGCAAGGTGAGCCCGGTCCACTTCTTCTGGGGCGCGTTCGATCTGGCCGTGACCCGCTTCTCC
The DNA here is from genome assembly GCF_002954405.1 of Salinibacter sp. 10B. NCBI lineage: Bacteria > Pseudomonadati > Rhodothermota > Rhodothermia > Rhodothermales > Salinibacteraceae > Salinibacter > Salinibacter sp. 10B. The sequence goes on from NZ_MQWC01000005.1 coordinate 17,182, forward strand.
GGGCGGGACGCGCCGCGGCATCCGGGCGGCGTGCCCAACTGCGCCGACTGGGTAATGGAGGAAGCCTACTCGAAGGAGCTTTCCAGCGCAGGCTTCTGGCCGGGGACGGGGCTGGGCGAGGCGGCCTTCTACTCCTACGTCTACCCCGAACCGGATGGCTACCGCGAGCGGGACGTGCAGCCAAACGCGGCATACTACCTCGACGAGATGGGCGAGTACGTTCTTCCGTACGAGGCCGTGCGCACCGCGGACGATCCGGACGCCTTCCTGCTGGACTTTCTCCAGAGTACCTACGCGGCGGCTGCTGACCTCGGGGCTTGGGACCGCGACGCACTGGAGGGGGAGCCCACTCCGGCGTGACGCACACGTTTCCCGTTCCTCTTCTTCTCCACAAGAACACAATATCCGATGCCTACGACCCACGTCTTTGCATTCGCCGGCAGTCTTCGCGAGGGCTCCTACAATCGGGCCCTGCTTCGCGCTGCACAGGAAGAAGCCCCTGAGGGGGTGACGATTGAGATCTTTGACCTCACCGGCGTGCCGCTCTACAACGCCGACCTTGAAGCCAAAGGCGATCCCGATCGCGTGACGGCCCTCAAGGATGGCATTCGGACGGCCGATGCGGTGCTCATTGCCACCCCGGAATACAACCACGGGGTGCCTGCCGTTACCAAAAACGCCGTCGACTGGGCGTCGCGCCCCCCGAAGGACTCCCCCCTCGACGGAAAGCCGGTGGGGATCATCGGGGCCTCACCCGGCATGACGGGCTCGGCGCGTGGGCAGAGCCAGCTCCGACAGGCGTTCGAATTCACCAACTCCTACTGCATGCCGCAGCCCGAAATCCTGGTGGCCCGTGCCCACGAGAAGTTCGACGAGGAGGGGCGCCTCACCGACGAGAAAACGCGGTCCTTTTTGGGGAAATATCTTACCGCCTTCGAGGAGTGGGCGACACGCGTTTCTGAAGATGGACGCTAGGTTGCTCTCCGCATCTTTTCCTCCTTCGATCTCCAATCGTTCTCGCCTGTAAAGACGTGCCCATGGCTACTCCGTCCATCGTTTCCCCCGAGGACCAGAGCGCGACATTCGTCGAGCTGTTCTTTGACCTCGTCTTCGTCTTTTCGGTGACGCAGGTCGTAGCTGCTCCATCATGACTTCAACTGGACTGGGGTCGGGCAGACGGTGCTCGTGTTTTGGCTCGTATGGTGGGCCTGGACGCAGTTTGCGTGGACCCTAAACGCGGTCGACACGACGCATCACGGGGTGGGGCTCTCACCCTTGTGGCCACCGCGGGAAGTCTCTTTGGCGCACACCGCGGCGCGGGTCTGGTCCCTAGCTTCGCTCGGGGGACTCGTCGCCGTTCTGGAGCGACGAGCGGACCGCCCTCTGGTGGACGTGTCCGAATAGTCCTTGGGTTTTCGATACTATCACCGGGCGTGGAAACGAATTCGAGACCCGTCAGATGTGGGGGTAGATATGGTGTGTCAAAGCCCCGCCGGGTGCATTAGGACCGAGTGGCCCTACTGTACTTGAAGTGAGGTGACCCCAATTTCTGTACCATGGTGCATGTTAGACTGGTGCCGGGTGACGGGTTACTTGAGGGGAGACTTGGATGACCAGTTGCCGCAAATCCCTGAAGGGGCCGAAGCTTAGCCAGAGCCGAACCGATGTAGCTTACGAGCACTATTTCCAGCGGTGCGGCGGTTTCTTTCTCCTTAGATCCCCCCGCAGCGCAGGTTGCAACAGGGCCAAGAGAAGCTTCCAGCTACTTTCTATGAGGCTCGATCATCGGACGGGGAATCTCATGTTTCTGCCTGCATCCACTGCCGAAGTGTCCGAACCAGCCTGCGAAGCAGTCCAGGCCGGTAGTGCCTCTCACGCCAGATGTCCACGAAGGGCCGAGAGGAGGGACCATAACGCTCTGATCCGAGAGAAGCGGGGGAAAGCCCAGCCTCGGCGGCAGCCACCCATGCGAGGAAGGCCCTGTGGGGATCGTTCCTGAGTTCTTCAGGAAGAGGCATTTCCCCTACCGCGTCCATGGCTTCGGCGGCTCCATTCAAGAGCACACCTAGGGCCTCGGCCCGAGCCTCTCGTTCAGAAGAGCCTGTCGTTTGTCTGCTGTTCAAGGAGAGGTTGGCAGGGTCTGCGGAAGCGGAATCGTTCAGGAAGGTAGGCCGGACGGCAAGAAGGCCTTTCCGCAACTCAGGCCGTAGTTCGGGTCCAGAGCCAACCAGAATTTGGCGCGAGCCAAGAGGGCAGGAGTGCTCGCCTCCATTCTCGGAGTTGGGAGGCAACGCAGGACTCTTGGTCAGAAAGCGAGCAGTCAAGCAGCAGATAAACCGGCAGGCGGGGGACGCTATCGGGCGGGGCTCTTCGTAGCACGGGGGCTCTTGGAATGGAATGTCCTGGCGTAGGCCCCAAAAGCTCGGATCGGCCGTAGCTTCCAGGCACGTAGAAAGAAGGGGTTGAAACTGGCTCAGTGGCTTGCTGGACCTTGGGTCGAGCAGGAAGGCCAGCTGCGTGGCTAGCCAGGAGAGGCGCCGAGGATCATCTCCTTCTAGGAGAAGGGGAGGCACAGGCCCAGTAGGGCAGAGCGCCCCGAGGAGCCATCCCCGAATTCCGATCCAGGCCTCGCCCGCCTCAATCTGAAGGAATTTACGGAAGGCGGTGAGGGAGCCTCTCTTTTTGGGTGCAGGCAGGGGACGGGCATACTCGCTTCGAAGGAAAAGAACAGGGGCGCTGGAGCGGGCCTGCCACTCGCCAGGTTTCACTTCGAGAATGGTGTTTTCGCCGGCGTCAATGTAGATTGCTCCGTTTCCGAAAGCGACGCGTGAGGAGACGTGGGCCGGAGAGGGCACTGCTGGAGTGAGAAACAAGAGGGCCGCCCGGCAGGCATCTGGACTTGGGATCCGTTCACTGCGGTTGTAGGTGAGGCGAAGGAGTAGGGGTACGACGAGCGGGCCGTCAAGGGGATACGCTTTGCCAGAAATAGCGGGGCGATGAGCCTCTCCAGCCTGCTTTTGGGAGCCGCTCTTTGTGGAGGAGAGAAACGGAAACACCAGGTAGAAGGCACCGCCCGCGCTCAGGACCTCTGCGCCCTCCTCCTCAAGGAGACGAATCACCCTCCGGGTCTCTGAGGAAAAGCTGGGTCCAGAAGAACGGGAGGTCCCGTTCTCCCTTGAGGAGGCCTTCCCGGCTCCGATATCTGAGTATTCATTCTCCCGAGATCCGTTCTGCCGAGAGGGGGGCGTCTCAAGAGCTTCTGTAATCGATTCTGGCTCAGTGGACTCGAGAAGGCCCGCCTCCTCTGAAGGAGCAGCCTCTTCCAAGAGATCGGACTCTTTCGCAGGATCAGTCCCCTTTGAGCAGAGATCTCTCACATCCGGTTCGGAATCCGAAGTGGAATCCTCTGACATGTAAATATCCGAATCGGAGACCTCCGACTCGGTAGAGGGAAGAGAAAATCCAACCGCTCCATTCCGGCTTTTGACCTCAATTTGGTCGAGACTGTCGAGGACCGCTCCAAGGGAGCCTTCGTCATAGGGCATCTCCACGCCGATTCCCTCCCACTCGGAAATGTCTGCACCGATTTTTTCCCATGTGGGGTCCTCATCCTTAAACTTTGCCTCTTCGGGAGGTTGACTTGGGGGCAGCCCTGGAGACGTTTCTTCGAAGACCTGCCCAGACCGAACGCTACCGCCGGAGACGAGGTATTCTTTGATCTCTTTGAGGGAGGCGGAGGGGCCAGGGACCGCCTCGAAATCAATCTCGTGCGTCGGGTGCGCCCGGCTGAAAAGATAGGGCGACTGGTCGGCCAGGCGGAGCAAATCTTCTGCGCTTCCCCCGCTTTCAGCCCACGCGGAGAGGTCAAAGTGCTCCTCAGTTGAGGGGAGGCGGAGGACCTTGATGCTTTCTGCGACGCCTCTGAGATGCTTTGCGACCTGCCGCGCATGGTCGAAACCAGCCTCGTCAATGTCGGGGGCGATCCAGATGTGAGCGCCCTTGAAGTAGTGGGAGAAGGAGGTTCTCCATTTCCCGGCTCCGCCGGGTGCGGTCGTCGCGAAGTAGAACCGGTCAGAGGACGCTTCGAGCGAAGACCGCATCCGGAGGGCCGTCTCTACGTCCTTTTCACCTTCGACGATCAGGATTGGTTGGCCTTCACCGATCGCTTCCAGCATTTCGGGGAGAAGGTAGGGGAGGCGCTCTACGTCCTGCAGGGACCACGTCCAGCCGCCCTTTGGATTGGGCCTACGCTGCCGGAACGCCTTCGGCTCGAAGCGCACGACCTGGTAGAGGAGGGTCCCCTCCGCGTCGAAGTAGTCGTAGGTGTCTTCAATTCGGGTTGAGCGGCCGCTTTTCTTTTTCGACCTGGACGATTGGGTGGACGACTTTGCGTTGGGGGATTTCGGGTTGGGTGACCTCGTAGTGCGAGAGGCCTTCTTCGGAGAAGTATTGTCGGGAGAAGACATGTCCGACTTGTTTTTCCTGGAAGGAGCAGGCTCAGAGCGGGAGAGGTAGAGATCGCTCATTTCGAGTCCGACCGCACGTACGACGGCCTCTGTTTGGCACTTTGCGTGGCAGTGAATAAGCAGGCGGTCTCGGATCAGCGAGATGGAGAGGCTCGGAGTCCGGTCGTGGTGTGCGGGGCAGCGGGCCTTCCAGCGAGCCAGGTATTTCCCGCTGTTGGGGAGCTGCTTCAGGCCCTTGAGGCGCCTGAGGAAACGGTCATGCTTGGGCATTGGGCCAAATGGGCATAAAGGAGTTGGTAGCAATGGGGACAAGAGAGGGCCCCAGGGGAAGAGGAAGCCGTCGGTGAGTTTCAGGCCACAAGTCCCAATAGAAGCGGGGCCAAGGCTCTCGTCAAGATCCGCCTGGCTCATCTTTGTGTAAGCCGTCCATAACAGCCACGTAGACATCTGGCGCAAATATGGGTTTTGGGCACTAGGGCTCTTGACAGGAGCGGAGACCGGGCGTATGATGGGCGCCGGCTTTCCGAATGCATAAGGAAAACCTCACACTGGCAAGCGGCTCCCTCCTGACGAAAATCATGCACGAGACCCACCACCTAGAGCGAGAAAGTGCCCGTCGCATGGCCCACTATTTAGAACCGGTCCGGCGGTTTATGGATGATGAGAATGTCACCGAGATCTACACCAGTCCTCTCGACGGACGTGTGTTTTTAGACACCCGGCAGGAGGGACGCGTAGGCACGGAGACGTTTCTGTCTCCCGGGGACATTCGCTCGTTTCTCAGCGTGGTGGCTGACCGGCAGGCTGAGACCCTTGGACCGGGCAACGAATCGATTCAGGCGCAGCTTCCGGAGGCAATCTTTGGCGGCGCGCGGTTGCAGGGCATCTTGCCCCGGATTGTGCGCATGCCCTGCCTGAACATCCGCAAGCGTCCCACTCGGATTTACACCCTCGCCGACTACGTGGCGCAGGGCGCCCTTACGCCGGGGCTCAAGGCGAGCCTCGAAGAGGCGGTGGCCCAGCGAAAGAATGTCCTGGTAGCCGGGGGCACGGGGAGTGGCAAGACCACCTTCGTGAACGCCCTCCTGAAGGCGATGACTGATTACGGCCCACGGGAGAATTTCCTTCTGATTGAGGACACGCCCGAGCTGCAGTGCGAAGCGGAGGACCGGCGGGAGTTTCAGACAACCCTCCATTCGCCTATGGCCCATCTCGTTCGGATGAGCCTCAGAGCCAGCCCCGACCGGATTATCGTCGGAGAGGTGCGCGACGGGAGCGCTTACTACCTGATGGACGCCTGGTGCACGGGTCACCCCGGTGGGGCCGGCACCGTCCATGCTACGAACCCCGTGGGGGCGCTCCGCCGCATGGCGCGCCTCGCCCGCCAGGCCTACGACGTGGACCACCGCGTCCTTGTCGCCGAGTCGATCGACCTCGTCTGCGTGATTCGCAAGTCCGGCGAAAGGCGAAAAATCACCGATGTGGTGCAGGTCGGAAAGGACCTTACCCCGTCAGGAGGGTTCGCGTTAACACCGCTCTTCCCGACAGGCTTTTCAACGGGTACCGGTCCGGGTGGGACCGAAACGCCAAACGGCGTTGGGCACGAGGCTTCCAGGCCGTGAGCACTCCGAAGTACACCGACCGGAAGTACGGGGAATCCAGGATCAATCATAAAACCAAACAAACCAGAATACCGATGACTCAGCCCATGTCCTTGATCGATAACAGCAGTTCTAACCACACGTCCAACTCTCGACGGCCGCTCGCGCCTCTTTCAGCTCGAGGCATTGAAGAGGAGAAGAGGAGAGGGGGCAGCGCCAGTTGGGTCCTCCTCACGACGGTTGCGTGCATGGGCTTCCTGCTTGCGCTTGGCGCCACCCCCGCCTTTGCGGCCGGTACGACCGCCGGCGTCCCGTGGGAGACGGCTCTGACCTCGTTCCTCGACATCTTCTCGGGCCAGACGGCGCGGCTCCTGGCGGCTCTCATGTTTATTGGGGGTGCGGTGATCTGGGGCTTTAGCCGCAACGAGGAGGGCTTCCAGATGATCGGCAAGGTCATCGTGTCGGCGGGCCTCATCATCGGCGCAGCGGCCCTCAGCACCACCATCTTCGGAGCCGTGGTTTAGGGCCGGAAGGGGGCGAAGGTGTGGAAAGAAAATCTTTCCTCGTAAAACCGCAATCACAGAAACACTGAAAAGATCAGAATGGAAATCCATCGGCAGCAAGGGGGGTCAGTAGAAGCTCCGATTCTTGAGGCGAACACAGTGCACCAGTCCCTGGTGCGGAGCCCGCTTTTTGCCGGGGTCGAGTTCGGCATCTTGCTCATGGAGGTGGGCATCTCAGTCGCGCTTCTCTTCGTGGCAAACTTCAGCCCGATGGCGATTCTTCCATGCCTCCTGGTCGGACTGGGGATTCACATCCCTACTCAGCGGCTCCTTCGGAGCGACCCGCAGTTTCTTCAGGTTCTCGCGGCCAGCCTCCCCCACCGGGCCTACTACAGCCCCGTCAGCGACGTCCGCGTGCCGCTGCCCAAGCTGAGGTCGTGTATCTCAACGAAGACCTGACCCATCACGCCAAACGAACACGTCCATGGACTTTCTTTCTCTCCTTCTCGGTGCCGGGGGCGGGGCCCTTCTCACAAAGGCCTTGTCGGCAACCCGGGAGTTTCGCCCCGGCGTCACGGGCATCGCCGACCTCCTGCACTGGGATTCTATCATCGGAGAAGGAGCTATTCAGCAGGCCGACGGCTCGATGCTTTGCGGATGGGCCTACCGGGGTGCCGACATGCAGACGGCCACCATCCACGAAAGAAATGCCCTCGCCCGGCAGCTCAACGAGGCACTATTGCCCCTCTCCGACGGCTGGATGTTTCACGTAGACGCCGTGCGGCGGCCCGCCCACTTCTCGGCAAAGGAGGGCGCCTTTCCGGACGGGCTCAGCCGCCTCATCGACGAAGAGCGCCGTTTGGGGTACACCTCTAACTCTCGGGGTCAATCAATCGAGTCGAGATCGGGCTTCTACGAGACGAGCTACGTGCTGACGGCGACCTACAAGCCGCCGGCGGGCGTCTACAACCAGCTCTCGCGGTTTTTCGTGACCGGCCGAGAGCGGAGGGCTGCAAAGATTGATCGACTGGTCGACCTCTTTGAATCGCAGGTATCGGAGGTCGAGATGCGCCTGCGCGGGCCGCTTCGCCTGCGGCGCTTCTCGACAGAAGAGCTCCTTCGCCACCTGCACACGTGCCTTACGGGCCTTCGGCATCCGGTCACGCCCCCGCCGGTCAACGTGGGACTAAATTCCTACCTTGCCGACCAGCAGGTCTTTGGGGGCTTTGCCCCTCGGGTTGGGGACCGGCACGTGCGGGTGGTGTCGCTTCACGGCTTTCCGAACGCAACCTCGCAGGGAATCCTGGGCCGCCTTCACAACCTGCCGGCGGCCTACCGCTGGAGCACCCGTCTCATCATGCTCAGCTCAGAGACGGCCTCCCAACTCATCCGCACCCGGCGGCACTCCTGGTTCAAGAAGCGAAAGGGCCTCGCCGAGGCGATCCGACAATTTGCCGGGCAGCAGGTAAGTGAGGAGCAAAAGCGCATCGAGCGAGAGTTTTTCGAAGACGAGAGCGCAGTGCGGATGGCCACCGACGCGAAGGCGGCGCTCACGCGCATGCAGTCCGCTGAGGCTCGCTACTGCCTCTACACGTCCACGTTCATCGTCATGGAGCAGGAAGAAGCCCGCGCCGAGGAGACCGCGGAAGAGATCCGGGAGGTCCTGGTCGAGGCCGGTTTCCCCAGCCGGGTCGAGGACGTAAATGCCCTGGAGGCCTACCTGGGCTCTCTCCCCGGCAACGGGACGGCCAACAGCCGGCGTTTTGCGGTCCACACCCGCAACGTCGCCGATCTGATGCCGGCAACCCAGATCTGGCCCGGGGCCGAGCACAACCAGAGCCATCTTTTTCCACCGAAATCTCCGGCGCTCCTCTCGGCGAAGACCGACGGGTCGACGCCCTTCCGCCTCAACCTGCACGCCCAAGGGGACGTGGGGCACACGCTCGTGATCGGCGCCACCGGAGCGGGAAAGAGCGTCCTCGTAAATATGCTCATGGCCCAGTGGCTCCGCTATGAAAAGGCACAGGTCTTTCTCTTTGACCTCGGGCACTCGGGCTACCTCCTCGCGAAGGGGGTAGGCGGACGGCACTACCAGCTCTCCCCGGACGCGGGAGCGGCCCTTTCCCTGCAGCCGCTTCTTCAAGTAGACAGTGAGGAGGAACGTGCCTGGGCGGCCTCCTGGATTGAGACCACCATCCAGCTTCAGGGCGTGAGTCCGACGCCCGCCCGGCGGGCCGAGATCGGGCGCGCCCTCAAACTGATTGCGGCCAACCCGCCGCATATGCGCACCCTGGAGGAACTGAAGATCCTGGTTCAAGACAAAAAGGTCGCCGGTGCGCTCGGGCAATTTGTCGGAGAGGGGACCTACGCCCACCTCCTCAATGGAAGCCGGGACGCGCTTGCAGGAGACGCCTTGGGGGGCGACGCCCCGGCGGGGGAGGAAGGCAGGGAGCCAAGTAGCGAGGACACTTCCAGGGTCATTAATCCAGCGTACCAGGTCTTTGAGCTCTCCGCCGTGCGCGACCTTCCGGAGAGCGTCTTCATTCCCCTTCTGCTTTACCTGTTCCATCACGTCGAGCGGCAGCTCCGGGCCGACCGCCCCTCGATCATCGTCTTGGAGGAGGTCTGGCACGCTCTCATGCACTCCAGCTTCTCCGAGCAAATCAAGCAGTGGCTGCTCACGCTCAGAAAGCAGAACGCGGCGGTCGTTATGGTGGCCCACACGCCCGCCCAGATCGCTCAACTCGAAAACCGGGAGATCGTGATCGATTCGTGTCCGACGAAGATTTTTCTTCCCAATCCCGATGCGGTCGATCCGGAGACCAAAGCCCTCTACCGAACGATGGGCCTAAATGAGCGAGAGATCGAGGCGATTGCTGCGGCGACTCGAAAGAAGCACTACTTCTTCAAGTGCCCGGTCGGGAGCCGCCTCTTTGACCTGGATCTGGGGCCTCTGGCCCTGCAATTTGTGGCGATGCCGTCGGGGGACGTGGGTGCCCTTCGGGGGCGGGTCGAGGCGCTGGAGAAGAAACGTGGGCGCGGGTGGGTCGCCCACTGGCTTCGCGAACAGGGGCTTTCCGAATGGGCCAGTCGGTTTGAGGGACCAGTCGAGCCGCCTCTCCAGGAAACAGCGGGGGCCGGTGTGCCGGTCGGCGAGGGGGAGGGAGGCCGATGAGCAGATCAAAGAGATCGATTCTCCTCCGTTTCCGATGGCTCATTGTAGCGGTGCCTCTGGGCATGGCGATGCTTCTGATGGAGGCGGCCCGGCCGGCTCCGGCCCATGCGCAAAGCGAGTTGGCAGTGTCCTGCTCCCCCTGGCTTCTCCTGGGGCGGGATTGTCCGGTGATGGACGTCGTGCGCCGGATTGCCGAGGCCGAGTATGCCGATGGGAGGAAAATAGAGCACCAGCAAAAGCGACTGGAAGAGCTCCTGAGCGCAATCGAAAGTAGCAACCTCAGCAGCTTTGTCTTCACCGATGCCCCGGCGCTCCTCGAGCAAGTCGAGCTCACGCTAAAGGCGGGCTCAGGCCTTGCCTACAGCTCCTCCCGGTTGTTGGGCGAGCTCGATACCCACTTTCTCTCTACGCTGGGCCCGGACTACGATCCCGGCGCGGATGCCCCGGCGCGATACGACGAGCTCCTTCAGGCCTACCGCTCAATTGGAGGCACGGGGCGGCAGGTGGGGGCTGGGCTTACCGACGCGGCCGGTCGGGTGCGGGCCGTGCAGCAGGGCATCGAGGACGTTGGGCAGCTCCTGGGCTTTTCGCTTCCAGGGATCGGGAGCCCGCGCCAGTCGGCCCAGGCAGAGCTGCAGATGGCGATCTACAACGCCGAGGAGACGATCCAGATGCGTCAGGCCATTGCCCTGCAGACCAACGCCGAGATCCTCAGCTACATGGACCGGGTGGCCGACGATCGGATGGAGACTCTCCTCCTGCAGCGGGCCATTCAGGGACCGCTTCTCCCGCTCCTCTCACCAGAATAGCAGCAATATGGTGCTCAAAGGCCAAGTCGAAGGCGCCGAACCAAACGCTCAAAATTACCCGCTAAACGATGAACATCATCACAACATGTGACTCCTCCAAAGCTGACTCGATGCAAGACCTCAACGGCGAATGCCGCTGGGGAATTCATCTCTCTTGTAGCCGGGCAATCTATCTTGCGCTTCTTGTGGCTGGCCTCTCGGCAGGAGTCGGCTCGCGGCCGGCAGCGGCACAGGTCGGGTTCCCAGTCACCGATCCGGCCAATGCGGCCCAGGAAGCGACGCTCGTGTTCTGGCAGGAGCGGATGACGGGCGATGCGGTGGACAAGCTGATCGAGCTATACGATCAGCACCGTCGCCTCGGGGCCTTCCATTCAGGATCCTTCGATTGGCGAGACGTAGAGCTCGAACTCCTACTTCTGGAGCTCACTTCGGAGGCGGGTGGAGCATTCGGGTACGGACTTCCAGACCTGAAAGCTCGCCTCCGGGCACGGTTTCCAGGGAGCGAGGGGTTTTCGGTCTCTACGCTGGAGGGGATCCGTCAGCAGGCCGGGCGCCACCTAGAGACAGCCCGCAACCAGGCTCAAACCTATCGGCAGCACTATGAGCTGATTCGCGATTCGAGAGATCGAATGGGGGACTACTGGGCAGAGCTGCAGGGCATCGTCGGGGAGCAGCAAGCCTACGATCTCCTTCTCGCGATGGGCGTCCTGGAGGGGGAGGAGTTGACTTTGACCCGCCAGCTTCTGGCGCAAGATCTCCTCCTCACAATTACCTCCAAATCGAGTCACGCGAGCGACAAGGCCCTTCGCATCCGCACGCTCACACAGGGAATTGCGAGTCCCCTTCCGTAGACAACCAGCATCCCGAACGATCAAATAAAAGCCTTACATGAATCTGTTTTCTCTTCTGTGCCTCATTCAGTTCAGGTTGTTGGGTCAGGTGCTTCGAAAGCCTTTTCAGGCAGGCCTGGTGCTCCTTTCCTTTCCGTTTGGCGCCGAAGTCACCTACGGTCAATACCCCGTCCACGATGGTGGCATGGCCCATCAGAACCAGGAAACCCTGACGCGGCACGCGTTCGAGCAGTTCGTAGAGCGACACGCGATCCTGGACTTTACGCGAGAGATGATGCGCGGCCTCCCGGACTCGAAATTTGAGTGGCGGGATGCCGTTGAGCACGCCCTCGCCGTCGAGACTGTACTGAGCGAGACAGATGTCCTCGGATACACCCGAGGAGACCTCCGGCTCTTGGTTGAAGAGGCGTATCCTGGGTTTGCGCCGGTCGCCGACTGGGCGATCCAGCAAGAGGGGCGCGCAAGGCAGGTGATCGGGACCCATCGGGCCATTCTCCTTTCGATTGCCGAGGATCAACTCCGGTGGAACGCGCAGCAAGGGCGGCTTCTTCGCCTCAAAAACCGAATTGACGGGGTCGGGGAGAGCTGGGGAAGCGTTGTGACGCCCCTTCTCCCAGACGTAGCCCCCAGGCAAAAACTCATGGAGCTTCGGGCAAACGTGAGAGCCGTTGCTCAGCGAGAGACGCTTCTCCTTCGCGAAGCCATGCTTGCCCGCTCGCTTCTCTACAACTTGCAAAACACCACCGGGCCGGACGCGAAGGCCCGGCAGCTGGCCCTGACAGAGAGGGCCATCGGAATCGCGTCTCCGTGAGCGATCTCCATGCCAACCGTCTCACTCACGCTAATCCCAGACGAACGAAAAACGATGGGGCAAAAGCAAAGCAGAGGTACCCGGTATACAACCCATTCGGCGCATACACAGCATTCAACTCGTATTCTGCACCTCGCGCTGCTTTTCCTGATGGGAAGTCTTCTCGTCCCTGCACTTCCAACTGATAGTCACGTCGCCACCGCCCAGATTGCGGTCAAAGATAAGCGGCTGAGGAAGCGGACGAAAATCGAAAACAACAAGCGGACGGAGGAAATCATCTATAAGATTTTGGAGCTTGAACGCTTAGTTGATGAGGCCCGCTCACTTGTCCACACCGCCGGGCGTCTCCATGAGATTGAGGACGTGCGCGGACTGGTCGATGCGATTATCGGCGCCGCCGACGAGCTCGGCTATTCCAACGCAGACTTTGCGCTTCTCTACGACGAGATCTTTGCGGGGCCGGATGCGCCTCTTGACGTGCCAACCTACGTCACGGCTGGACATGACCGCCTCCTGCGCAGCTACCGGTCTTTGATGGAGGGGGTGCAGGGCCAGATGGCGACCTTAGAGGACGCTAGCCTCACGGCCCGCCAACTGAAGTGGCAGATTGAAACTGAGGCCACCAACCAAACGAAGGCGCTTCAGCTTCAGGGCGCGATCGACGTCTTCCGCGCCCAGGAGATGATGCTGGTCCGCCAGGCCCTTCACCTCCAGACAAACGTGCAGGGCCTGATGGGGGCCTACGAGGCCAACCGCCAGGCCCTCCAACAGGCCACAATCACGCGCAGCATCGTGCCGTGAGGCCTTCTCCATCTGTATGCTGTTGCCGTTCGATCCGTGCCTCAAGGCACCACTATCCCCACTCTCTTCTTCTGGAAACCCCCTTCCATTGAAGAGCTCCTTCCTCTTTTAGGGACGCTTCTGACGCTCCCCTTGACCCTTTCGTAGATGCCCAGAACGCTGCATTGCCTCCTCAGTCATCCGCTTCTCAAGTACATACTCGCACTTCTGGTCGTCGCGATGGCGGCGCTATTGGACGTGCTCCCAGCCCTTGCGGGAACGGTCACGTGCCCGTCGGGAACGGCGACGACCCCTGAAGTGACGTTCGTGCACACGCTCGTTTCCAACTTCGAATCGACCCTCCGAGGATTCGTCGCAAACGCGCGTCCCATTGCGAGAGACCTTCTCATTCTTCTGGTTGCGTTTGAGCTCATCTCCTCTGCGACCGCCTGGGGCCTGAGCCGCACCGGGCTCGATGAACTTATCATGCGGCTCAGCTTCAAGATCTTGATCTGGGGCCTCATTCTCGCGGTGATCAACGGGACCGGCGTTCCCTCCAGCATTTTCAACCTGGAACACATCGTAAACGGGTTTCGGTCTCTTGCCCGAACAGTGGCGGGCACCTCCCTCCCGACGCCGTATCCGGACGTGGTCATCGGGTGGGCCTTCGACCAAAGCGCCTGCCTGCTGTTGCAGGCCAACACGAATGGGTACCTGCTTTTCGGCCTAACGGGGCTCTGGAGCCTCCTCGCAAGCCTCGGGGTCATCGTCGGGTACACGATCGTGGCCTTTCGCCTCTGGGTTGCGATCATGAACTCGATCATCGCGGTGGCGACCGGGCTGGTCCTCCTGGGATTTGCGGGGTGGCGCGGCACCGCGGGCCTTGCGGACGGGTGCATCACGTGGGTCTTCAGCGCGGCGATCAAGCTATTCTTCCTGGACCTTCTTCTTTACGTAAGTGAGGCGACGCTGCCCCTCGTCCAAGGGGAGCTCGACCTGGTTCTCTCCACGCAGTCGCTGCTCGCGTTTACAGCCGCGCCGCTCGTGGCTTGGTTCTTCGCGGGACTCGCGATCTATATCCCGACCGTGGCCGGCCGTTTCTTTCGGCGCCACGTCAATGTCGGGATTGCCCGCTCGATCAGCTGGTAGGCCCTGATGCTTTGCCGGTGGCTCGGCCCCGTCCCACTTCAATTCTAACCCGAACACCGAAATGACACACTCCACCAATCATTCCTCCAGTCAGGAACACCCAAACCCGCAAAATGGGGCCGAGACTCCTGCCACTTTCTCCACAGAGGATCCCTCCGCAAAGGAAAATCAAAACAGTGGATACCCCTCTGGGGAGGAGCGGAGAGTGGGGGAAGCCACTCCAGTAGGCCGCCTTCTGGCGTGGCTGGGACTGGGCGGGATCTTTGGAGGGGCTGGCAGCGCGAAAAGAATAGGAGGGGAGACAAATGATCAGCCGTCGACGAACGGAATTGCCGCGCCGCCAGGCTGGACGAAAGGCGGCAATCCCTACGTGCGCCCCGAGAAAGAGTGGCAGAGCCGCTACATGGACCTGGCGACGGCAAAGCGGAACTGGCAGCTCATCGCCGGGGCCTCGGTGATTACCTGCCTGGTGCTGGTCGTCGCGTACGTGCAGCTCTCGATGTCCTCCCGCGTGGTGCCCTTCCCAGTGGCGATCGACAGCCTGGGGATCCCCCTCGCGTACGGCACCCTGGAGCCGAAGCCCGATGTCGACCTGGCCGGCCTCGTCGAGCGCTCCAGCATCGCGAGCTTCATTTTGAACACGAGGCGCGTGGTGGCCGATCCCGTCGCCCAGCGTCACGCCATCGAGTCAGCCTACCATTTTTTGGACGCCCGTGGACAAGCCTTCTTGAACGCCTACTTTTCCCGTCCGGAGAACGACCCGCTCCGCCTCGGCAAGCGCATCCGACGAGAGGTGAAGGTCCAGAGCATCCTAAAGATTCCCGGTTCCAGCTCCTACCGGGTCACCTGGACTGAACGAGAACGGGGCATAAGCTCTCGCAAGGTTACAAAAAGCACCTGGGAGGCGATCCTCAACGTGGGCCGCACCTCGCCTACCGAGATCACCGAAAACGCCATCGCCAACCCCCTTGGGACCTACATTCTCGACGTAAACTGGGGGCCTATCAGCGCCTCTCAATAGGGAGAAGACTGGACAGCGCGCTCTCCCACTAAGCCAAACCACCCTCAAACGATCACCCTCCAACGACACTGCTAATGACTTTCCCCTTCGGCGTACCCATTCACACTCCCTCTAGTAGCGAGTGCATTCCGGGTGACATGACAATCAGTCGCCATTCAACTACGGTTCTTCTTTTCCTCGGAGCGCTCCTTGTCGGGGGGCTCCTTTTTGAAACCCCGGCTTTTGCACAATCAGCCGCTTCCACCTCGACAGAAGAGGAAGAGGTCCCGGTTCTCTTATTTGAAGCCCCGGATGCTGTTCGTGCGGACTCGGTCCCGGTAGGATTTCTTCCGTGGCAGGGGATCGAAGTGGATCCGCTCTCGCCTCGGGCCCCTGCGAAAGTCGAGGGGCAAACAGAAAAGTCGTCGGCAACCATGTCCTCCCGAGCGCAAGTACCGCCAGCAAGTGCATCATCAGTAGAGGCTCCTCCAGTTAGGGAGGCCTTGAGCATGGAGGAGGCGGTTCGGGCGTACGAAGAGAGTGGTGCAGCCCTGCCGATTCTCACGCAGGGCCTCTCCCGGCGGGTGCCCTACGGCCACGAGAAGCCGACCCTGCGCTGCAATCAGCTCATCTCCTGTCTCATCATGCTGCAGCCCGGGGAAACGGTGCGTCACACCGTCGCGGGCGACCCCAAGAACTGGAACATCAGCCTCGCCTCGATGGGGCCGGGGGGCGTGACGCCCCTCGTCGTGGTAAAGCCGGTCTTTCCGCTTTCCGACCTGCGAACCAACCTCTTCGTCATGACCGACAAGCGGATTTACGAGGTCGCCCTGGAGGCAGAAGGCATCCGGGACCGCCGGCCGGTGGGGGACCCCTCTCGCTTGAACGTCCTGGAGTTCTACTACCCCGACGAGATGGTGCGCACCTGGCACCAGAAAGCCCGCGTCGAGCACCAGGCCGAAGAGGCCGCTGCTTTGCGCGCCACGACTGGAGAGGTCCTCGACCTCTCGCCGCGAATTGCGCTTACGGACATGAACCACAGCTACAAGTGGAAAAAGGACAAGCGCTTCCCTTGGGAGCCAGCTGCGGTCTTTGACGACGGACGTCACGTCTACATCAGCCTCGAAGAAGGGGCCCAGCATGACGCCTCAGCGACCCTCTTCGCGAGGGGGCTGGACGGCTCGAACGTGATGATCGAATACGTCGTGCGCGGCGGGCGGATCATCACCGACCGGGTCTTCCGGGAGGCGGTCTTTATCTACTCGGAGCCCACCCGGCGAAAGAAGCCGAAGAAATACGAGCTCGTCATCGAGAATACCTCCCGGTAGGAAGGCACTTCCCGATAGAGGATGCCCTCTACCAAAAGTAGATGGGGCATCCACCCCTTCTCAACGCTTTCAGCCAGAAAATGTAATGAGCGACCCCAACTCCATAATTCCGCCCGATCCAGAAGGTCTCTTTCCCACCCGAAAGATCAGCCGTCCTGCCGTGCTCTTCACTGCCGGAGCCGCGCTTGCGCTCATATTTCTCGTTTTGCTTATGACCGTAGGGGAAGAAAGCGCCGAAGGCCCGGAGGCCGAGCTCAGCAGTCAGGCCACGCCGGAGAAAGTTGAAGCGGGCACCATCCCTGAGATTCTTCGGGACCTGGACGAGGAGGTAGATCGATTTGATGACAACAACGTCGCGGCCCGGCATGCGAATGAGGACGGGTCGACCCCGGACAGCGTGGGCGAAAAGAGGCCGAGCGGCGAAGGGAGCGCCAATCAGGCTGAATCGGGCAGCGGACACTCTACGAAAGAACGGCCTGCAGGTGGGCAGTCTTCAGGTGGCAACGTCACCGCCGAGAAGAAATCCAACGGTCAGCGCTCCAACAGTGGCCCATCCAACGGTGCTCCGCCAAGCGGTAACCCCTCCGGCGAGAGCGCCACTGGTGAGCCAAAGAGAGCCGAGGCGCTCCTGGAGCTTCTGCGGAAGCGCAGGGAAGCCTCCTCTGCAGGCGCTGCGTCGCAGGGCCAGTCCTCCGCCTTTGGGTCTTCGGCGCAAAGCGCCTCAAGCCCTGCGCCGGGGACCAGAGACTACTACCGCCAGCAATTGGAACGGCGCGCACGAGAGCGGGCGCTGAGTAGAGGTGCTGACGGAAACTCCCAGCGCAGTGCGTTCAGAGGTGGTGGACGTCCGGGGCAGGATGATCCTGTCGAGAAGGCCTTTATGGCCGGGGCGACGGCCTCGCCCGTCGTGTCCGCAGGCGGGGGCTCCCCGGGAAGCTCCGCATCGATTGGAGCTGAACCTGACCCGCAGGTCCAGCGGCTCCAGCAGATGCAAAAGATGGCTGAGGACCGGGGCGATAGGGAACTCGCGC
This sequence comes from Salinibacter sp. 10B, assembly GCF_002954405.1. Lineage (NCBI taxonomy): Bacteria > Pseudomonadati > Rhodothermota > Rhodothermia > Rhodothermales > Salinibacteraceae > Salinibacter > Salinibacter sp. 10B. The sequence goes on from NZ_MQWC01000005.1 coordinate 34,686, forward strand.
AGATGATCGCGTGGATGGCAGCAGATGCAGAGTCGGCTTCAAGTTCGTCAGCTGGAACCGCAACCCCAGTGAGATCCGCCCCAGGAAGTGTCGGAGGAGGTTCTTCCCCGCAGTCGAGAACCCATTCTACTCTGACCGGAGCGCTCCCTTCGGAGACCTGGCCGGGAGGACGGCAGCAGGTGGTTCGGATTCGCGCGCCGCTCACGCCGTTTGAGATCAAGGAGGGGACCACGATCCCCGCCCAGCTAGAGACGGCCGTCAACACCGACGTGCCGGGCGGCGTCCGGGCTCGCATTACGCGGAACGTCTACGACTCCCGCACGCAGCAGCACCTCCTCATTCCTAAGGGATCAGTTGCTCTCGGATCGGTCGAGGGCGGGGCCGTCGTCGGCCAACGCCGGATCGCGATGGTTTGGGACCGGCTTCTTCTTCCCGATGGGCGAAGCATTGAGCTTGGCTCCCAGGAGACGAAAGACGGCATTGGCGCCGGCGGCGTGCGGGGCCGCGTCGACAACCACGCGTTTCGCCGCTTCAGCGGTGCGCTCATGGTTTCTCTCGTAGGCGCGGGCGCTCGGATCGCGACGGCCGAGCCCCAGGCCGGTATCGTCGTGGCCCCCAGCGCGAAGACGATCATCGGTCAGGGCGCGGCCCAGCAGACCGCCGAGGTGGCCACCTCGATGCTGGAGCGCAACGTCAACATCCAGCCGACGATCAAGCTGGAGGAGGGGCACCCCTTCCACATCTACCTCCAAAACGACGTGGCCTTTGCCGGGCCCTACCGCCCGACCGACGGCTATATGGGATGGGAAGGCGGCTCCGGATTGGGCGATGGGACACGTCTCCCATGAGCCTTTCTCCTCCGACTGCAGCAGCTCTATTACGCTTCCCCATATCTCACTCTGATTTTGACAAAATGCCTCGCTCCGTCCCTCGCCCGCCCCTTCCCTCAAAGGCTGCTCACCTGATCAGCCTCGTCGTGGCTGCCACATGTGGCCTGCACGCCGGGGTACAATACATGGCCTATATGACGGGCTTTCACCCGGTTCTTGGTGAGCCGGCCTTTGACCTGTCTGGGGTTGGAGAAGATGTTCTTCCGTGGCGCTTTGGCCTCTGGATCCCTCTTGCTGCGGGCTTGCTGCTTGCGTCGGCCGCGAGCCTCCCGTGGGAAGAAGCCAGGCGCTTTGCGCCCGTAGCGCTCGCCGGCGCGATTTTGTCGTTTGAATTCTCTCTCGGGCCGATCTACGGTCTTCAGCACTACCTCAGCTGGATGCGGCTCTTTTTGGAGGAAGAGGCCCTTCGGCCCGTCGCCGAGCAGGCGATGGTCGTGACGACCGGGGGGCTTATCTCGGCGATCCTTCTTCTCCTGGGGGCCTTGAAAGGCTCCTTCCGCCTACGCGAGACGACGAGCCAGGGCTCTGCTCACTGGGGAGAGGAGCGTCCCCTCCAAAACAAAAAGGGCCTCATCCTGGGGAAAAGCAGGCGTCGCCTTCTGCGCTTCGATGGGGAGGGGCACCTCCTTACCCTCGCCCCCACCCGGAGCGGCAAGGGCACCGGGCCGGTCATCTCGAACCTGCTCGCCTATCCGGGGAGCGTCGTCGTCACCGATCCCAAGGGCGAGAACTACTGGGTTACCGCCACGCAGCGGCAGGCCATGGGACAGCGAGTGGTGGCCCTCGACCCGTTTGGCGTGGTGGGCGGCACGGGCGCCTACAACCCCCTCGACATCATCGACACCTCTTCGGAGCGCTGTATCGACTACGCCCGCATGCTGGCGGAGATGATCGTGGTTTCTCGCGGCTCGGCCGACTCCTCGAACTCGAAGTTTTTCCAGACGGAGGCGCGGGCGATCGTCTCTGGACTGATCCTCTACGTGTCCCACGCCAAAAGCGGGCGCGATCGGCACCTGGGCACCGTGCGCGAGCTTCTCACCCTCGCGCCCGAGCTCTTCGAAGCCCTCCTGGAGGAGATGATGGTGACGAGCGGGTGCTTTGGGCTCATCTCCCGGACGGCCGCGCGCATCCTTCAGAAAGAAGACCGGGAGCGCTCCGGCGCGATCAGCACTGCGCAGAGCCACACCCACTTCCTCGACTCCCCGAGTGTGCGGCGCCGCCTTCGCTGGTCGACCTTCCAGATGGAGGACCTGAAGCGAGAGCGGCTTACCCTCTACATCATCGTCCCGATGGACCAGCTCGACGCCTACGCGGGCTTTGTGCGCCTGATTATTGCCTCCTGCTGGATGGGCATAATCCGCGAGACCAGGCGGCCGGAGGAGAACGTCCTCTTTCTGCTTGATGAGTTTGCGAACCTCGGGAAGATGGAGATGATCGGGAGGGCGATTACGCTTTTGGCCGGCTACGCCGCCACGATCTGGATGATCGTGCAGAACCTCGGGCAACTGGAGGTGGAGTACGGGCGCGGCTGGAAGTCGCTTCTGGACGTGGCGGTCCTTCAGACCTTTGCGACCGGCGACCAGGAGACCGCCGAGTACGTGAGCAAGATGACCGGGGAGGCGACCGTCTTTACGGGGAGCCAGGCCGAGAGCCGCTCCCGTGGCAAGGGAGGGCGCGGTCGGCAGCGCTCCTTCAACATGAGCGAGCGCTCCCGCCGCCTCCTGACGCCGGATGAGGTGCGGAGGCTTCCCGCGTCTTGTCAACTGATCTTCCTGAAGGGAGAGCCGCCCATACAAACCAGTCTCCTGCGATACTACGAGGAGAAAGGGCTCTCGGCCCTTGCCGATCCCAACCCTCTCTACGAAGGGACCGTTGAGGAGCAGCGCCGCAATGGGGAGCCCGAAGAACTAGCGCGCCCAGACGCTGATCCTCGCCCGGAGGAAAGTGAGATGCAAGGGGAGGAGGAACGGGCGGAAGAGGCCGCTGAAGGGCCAGGCCCGGAAGCCTCCTCCGAAGCCGGCAGTCAATTCCCGATGCCCGACGAAGAGCCCGTCGTAGACGATTACTTCCTGCCATTTGCACTTCGGAAGGAGGCCCCGTTGAGCGGATCCAGTTCGGAGGGGGAATCGGAGTGCGAATAAGACCCCTGCTCTGGGGGACTACAACCTACACCACCGATCCAACAGACGACGAAAATGAAAAACAACACGCGGAAATCTACGATCCTCTTTTCACGACTCCCCTCGCGAGCACCTCGATTGCGACATGTTCTTCCGGTAGCAAGGGCAGTGGTTCTTGCACTTTATGTTGGCTTGGCAGTCGGATGCGATTCGGTTGGGCCTACTGGGGGAGAAGAAGACAGAACCTTTGACATCGATCGGGTTCAGGTATCGTTTCAGCCGACGATGGTTTACGATCACCCGAGCTTCGAGATCACAATCGAGAACCTCCTGGATTGGGGGCTGGAAGAAGTGGTGATTGACATGTCTTATTGGGTAGATGATACGCAGATCGGGAATACACCGATGCCCTTCACGGCTCAAATTCCCTCTAAACTGAAGGCACGGCAGCGATTCCTCGTTCACACCCTCAATCCCTCCCGGATTACGTCACACGAGGACTACCAGTGTTACCGATACGAGGTGCGCGCCGAGGACGAGAAGGGGAACTATGAGACCAAGAATTATGAGGGCACCTGCTCCTGATCAGTCTCAGCCGAGTACTACGTTTCCCTTACGGCTCTGACGGTGAAAGCAGCACCTTGAAAGGGATCCATCACCCACCTGACGATCACGAACATGCCTTTCCAAAGAGAACCCACAAAACGCGCTGCTGGGGATACCCGCAGCGAAATCAAGTCCCATCACATCGAGCGGCTTTTGAGCATTGATCCTGCGCGACTGGATCTCACAAAAAAGCGCAAGACCTGTCGGAAGGACCTCCAACTTCCCCTCGGGCTTCTCGCCGGGGCCATTGCCGCCCTCGTGGGGGGTGGACTGGCAATCGGTGGGGTCGACATTGTGGCAGGGATCTTTGGGGAGCGGAGCTTCAATCACCTCCTGGTGCAATCGGTGCTGAACGGCGCTGCAGTTCTCATTTTGCTCTCCCCATTGGTGGGGTTCGGGCTCTCGACCGGGCCGGCCCGGAACGCCCTTTGTAGCCTTATCGATTGGCTTCTCGAAGAAGAGATCGGCCGGGCCCGAGCATACGTACAGAAGGTTGAAGAGGAGGAGGGGCTTCTCTGGCGATTCTTGGAGGAAGAAGCGGAAGTGTCCCTTGGGGATTCCCTTGGCGACGAGCGGTGGAGAGAGCTTTCCCGTCAGTCGAGAGAGGGGTGCCTTAATGAAATGGATGTCCAGGGCTACCGGCGTGCCGTTCTGTTTTTGCAATCTCGCTGGAGACAAGACAAGTCATTGAGCAAGAGCGAGCCCTGCGCGGAAAGGCAGCGCGAGGGGGAGGAGGAAGTATGAGCTCACGCGCATTCCAAGCTCAGGCGGACCGCTCGTGTGGGAGGCAGGAGATTTACCGCTGGCAAGAGAGGAGATTCTCTAAATGGATTATTCGTGGGGGAGTGATGGCGGTCACGGTTGTTGGGGTAGCACTTGTCGGTTCAGCTCTCTTTGGCCTTGAGGGTCAAGCGTCCACAGAAATGTTCTCAGGGAGGGGCTTGATCGGAGAACGTTCCGTACTAAAAGAGACCCCTCATTGGGGCGTCCCCTCGGCAGCAGAGAGCATTGACAGAGCGTTGAGCAGAGCCCAGGCGGAAGGCGTTTTCGAGAATAGGCTCCCCGAGAAGGTTCAGCCAGAAACCGGAGCACTTGGGTACCTTCGTCTCCTGGAGCACCTACCCGCCCAGCCGCCGGCGATTGGCAAGGTCAGTTCCCCGTTTGGGACTCGGGCCGTGCCTCACAGGGAGCACCACTACGCGGCTCAGGATTCCCTCCAGGGCGGGGGTCGTTTGGGCAGAGAGGAGTTCCATAGCGGAATTGACATCGCGGTCCCGCCGGAGACGCCCGTCCGAGCACCGGGGCCGGGCATCGTTATAGCGACTGGCCGCAGCCCCAGGCTCGGGACCTACGTCCGCCTCCTCCATAAAGAAGTCCAGCTGGAAACCGTGCTGGCACATCTCTTTCGGGTGGCTGGCGGCCTAGAGCGAGGACAGCCGGTCCGGCGCGGGGAGGTGGTCGGTTTTTCGGGAAACAGCGGGCGAAGCACCGGTCCGCACTTGCACTTCGAGGTCCGCTCCCTTCCGGGTTTGGTACCAGTCGATCCGACTAAGGTATACGCCCTCTACTTTACCTGCCTCGACCACTTGTCGAGGTTCCCCATCGGGTCGATCCACGCCCGCCTTGAACCATATCGAATTTGGGTATCTGAGAGCGGAAAACGCCTCTACGTGAGCAGGTAGTTGCGAAGAAAAGAATCCAGTGGAGGTTGATCGTTTTGTGAAGATATAGTTAATCAAATCCGCTTTAAGCAGGATGTATTTACTGGGACTTGATCTTTAGTTGCTCAAACCTTCTCGTTTAGTTTAACATTGGGTTAGGCATTTCTGGGCTAGTCCTGTTGAGGGATACACTCAACGTGATTGCTGACATTCAGTAATCCAGTCTAGTCACAGCTGTGGGGGGCTCAGTGCAAAATGCTCCGGTTTCGCGGGAAGCGGTCAACAAGGCATGGGGAGATGTCGATGGTTAAACCCGCGATCATCCTCTGGAAGCGTTGGTCCACTGGGGTCCGCTGCAATCACTTACGGTGATTTGTGAACCGGTCCCACGCAGCATCATGTCAGCTTCTACCAACTCCTGGAATCGGGCAGGTGATGCGTCTGAGGACCAGGAAGATACGTTGCCGTCAATTGGGGAAGAGCTCACCGTGAGTTCCTTCACGGGGAAAGCCAGCTTGGAAGTCCCCCTCCCGATTCCGCCGGGACGATCGAATTTCACGCCACACCTAAGCCTGCAATACGCCGGTGGGGCCGCCAACGGACTCTTCGGTCGAGGGTGGTCGTTGAATCTAGCACACATCTCTCGCAAGCAAGATGACCGGGTCCCCACCTACAGTAATGATCCAGATGAGTCTACGTTTGTCTCTTCTCGGTCAGGAGAGTTAGTGCCTGTTCGGAGCGGGGATGGGGCGGTGGAAAGCAGGGTAGAGGAAGGCGGGCGTTTCCACGTTGTTCGCTATCAACCCCGGGTCGAAGGTGCCTTTGAACGGATAGAACAGTGGAGAGAACGATCTACTGGAACCTCTCACTGGCGCGCGACGGATGCTAATGGAGTCACTCGCATATTCGGGCGATCGGAGGCGACGCGAATCCATCACCCTGAGGATCCACAGCAGATCTTTCGATGGCTCCTTGAGCGCGTCTACGATCAAGAGGGGAATGTCCAGCAATACGAGTATGCTCGTGAGAACCATGCGGACGTGCCGGAAGGGGCCCCAGCAGAGAGTCACCGCGATGAGGAGCGTCGCACCAATGCTCACCTAAAGCGGGTTCGTTACGCAAACACGTCGCCCTATCGTCCGGAGCAAGCAGGGTTTTCGGAGGGAAACCGCTGGATGTATCAAGTTGTGTTCGATTATGGCGGTCACGACGAGACTAATCCTGACCCAACGCCACAGGGGACGTGGAGGGCACGGCCTGATCCTTTTTCTCGATACAGGGCCGGTTTCGAAATGCGTACGTATCGGTTATGTCGGCGGGTGCTTGTATTTCAGCGTGACAAACCCAATTCCAGCACCCCTACTCTGACCCGGTCTCTTGATCTTACGTATGGTCCTCGATCGGAAAACGATACGCTTAATACGGCTGAGGCACGACGAGGCGTACAACTGCAAGAGATAGGACTGACCGGCTACCGACCAAATGGATCTGGTGGGACCTGGACCAAACAGGTGCCTCCTCTTTCACTGACCTACACGAAGCCGCAAATAGACGCTGACGTCAAGGTCCTAGAGGGAGGAGAGCACTACCTTCCCAACAGCATTGACGGGACGCAGCACGCGCTGGCCGACTTACTGCAAGAGGGCCTCCGTGGTCTTCTCGCCCGGAACGCGAATCGGGACGCCTACGGACGGAGCCGGGGAGATGGCTCTTTTGACGAGCCCTCTCCGCTGGACCGCCCGAGTGCGACGGGGGGAGGCAGCCCGACCTACGCCGACATTGACGGCAACGGCAAGATGGAGGCGGTCACGCATCAAGGGGCTGCACCGGGAACGTACGAACTTGATGGGGCGACGCAGTCGTGGGGAAAACATGAGCCTTTTGAGAATGCCCTGCGTGAGAGATGGGCGGACGGGGCCGTTGCACAGGGGGACCTTACGGGCGACCAACTACCCGATGCGTACGTTTCTACGCCGGATGAAGTGGTCTGGTACGAGTCAGAAGGTCGAACCGGTCATCGTGCTGCCAGCCGAACGAGCCAGCCTCGTGGAGACCAAGAGTCTCCACCAATGGTGGGTTCGGAGCCCGGGGTTGGTCTCTATCAAGCGGACATGACCGGGGACGGCCTTACGGATGTCGTTCGCGTCCGAAACGGTCACGTTGCGTACTGGCCCAATCAAGGGTATGGTCGTTTTGGCCGTCGGGTGACCATGGGGAAGGCCCCGAGGGTCGCCTCTTCGGACCAGTTTGATCCCCGTAGGCTGCGGCTGGTGGACCTGACGGGGACAGGAACGGCGGATCTGCTCTATATTGGCGGAGACGGAGTCTGTTATTGGTACAATGAGTCGGGCAACAGCTTCGGCTCGAAGCACTGCCTGGACGTCTTTCCACCGGTAAGTCGTTTGCACTCGCTGCAGGTGGTAGACCTCTTCGGAGATGGGCTGCCGTGCCTGGTCTGGAGCTCGCCCCTGCCTGGGGACAGTGGGTCGTCGCTCCGCTACGTGCAACTCCAGACCGAGCCTCCCCATCAGCTCGAACAGATGGAGAATGGGATGGGGAAAGACGTTCGGATCTCCTACGGTTCGTCGGTCGAACACTATCTCCGAGACCGTCGAGAGGGGCGGTCGTGGAACAGTGCCCTTCCGGTACAACAGACGGTCGTCGACAAAATCGAGCGGATCGATCACGTTGGGCAGACAAGAACCCACACGGAGTATCAGTATCACGACGGATACTTCGACGGTGTGGAACGAGAGTTTCGAGGATTCGGCTGCGTAGAAACGGTCGACACGGAGCAGGTCTCAGAGTATGCCGGTCTTGAAGCTGAGGACTACGTTGCTCCTTCCCGAGAAGTGACGTGGTTTCACCCAGGATTGCCCCCCGAAGAGCTGGGCCAAGAGGACGAGTGGCCCTACCGGGCGTATGACGGAGATCCACAGAGTGGGCGCAGCTTGACCTCCTGGATAGAAAACGAGGGGCAGCTTTCAGCCCGGACGCGCCGAGAGGCTTATCGGGCGCTTGGGGGAGAGGTGGTGCGAAAGGAGGTCTACGGCGAGGATGAGGACCCAGCCGCAGATCTTCCGTATCGGGTTCGGGAAAAGAGCGCTGGCGTTCGCGTCCTGCAGGATCGAGCCAATGACTCCCACGCCGTTGTTCACCCTATTCCTTCAGAGACGCTAGACCGTCGATACGAGCGCACGAAAGATGACCCTCGAGTCAGACACCGATTGGTGCTACAGGTTGGGCCCTACGGCACCGAAGAGCGGGTGGCAACCGTCGCATATCCGAGGCGGACCCAGCATGCACAGCACGAAGAGCAGAAGCATCTTCACCTAACGGTTGAGGAACAGGACGTTGTTCATGAGACCAACCGGTTTTATCGGCTTCGAGTCCCGATCGCGTCTCGCACATATGAAGTTGCTGGCGTGAAACCGCAGAACGGAGGGCTCTTCGATCGCCCGGGCGTAACCGACGCAATCGATACGGCTCGGAATAACGTCCGACCATTTGACGACCGGTTCGACAATTCCCCCTCGTCTCCTACGGCGCGGCTCGTCGAGTGGACGCAAACGTTTTACCACGATGCCAACGGGAACCCCACCCGTACCGTCGCAGATACCGATGTCCCCGTTCGGCACCATCACGACGAAGAGGCGCGTTTGACGGATCCGTTGGTGCAGGATGTGTACGGCTCCGAGGTGGACGCCCAGCGGCTACGGAGTCTCGGCTACGTGAAGCGAAACGGCTACTGGTGGGCCCCGTCGCCGATCAAAAGCTACGAGGGGCCGGAAGGGTTTTACCTGCTTTCTTCCGAGACGGACCCGTTCGGACACACCTCGCAGCAAACCTACGACAGCAGCTTCCTTCATGTAGACTCGACGACCGACAAGCGGGGCAACACGACGAAGATAGAGGTCGACCCTTATGCGCTGCAGCCTCGGTGGGTCAAAGACCCGAACGGAAATGTTTCTGAGATGCTGTATGACCCCCTCGGGGTGCTGCACGTCACCTCGCGCCACGGCCAACAGCTCGACGACGCGGGCTCTCTGGTCGATGCTGGCGACGAGCCGCTGGATCAGTATCAGCTGCGGACGGCGCCTCGGGACATGGAGCAGGTCCTACAAGACCCGCATCACTTCCTTCAGGAGGCCACCTCGTTTTACCACTACGATCTTTTTTCCTGGCGTGACACTCGGTCAGGGTCACAGGGCAGTCCCCAACCGGTTCATCGGCTGAAGGTCAACCGAGAAACCCACGTACACGATTTAGAAGGCGGGCAGACCGACCTTCAGTTTGCCGTCGACTACCTGGATGGATGGGGGCGAGACGTACAGACGAAGAAGAAAGTCGGGGCCGGGAAGGCCCAGGTGGTCCAGTCTGACGGCTCGGTTCACGAGGAGCAGGTTCAGGGCCGTTGGTTGACAACCGGACGCACGATTTACAACAACAAGGCTCTCCCCCTAAAGCAGTACGAGCCCTACTATTCCGCAACGCCACAGTATCTGGACAACCAGGCCCTAAACCACTTCGGGGTCACCCCGGTCTACCGGTACGATCCGCTGGGGCGCCACGTGCGGACCGATACCCCGAAGGGCTTCTTTTCTGAGACCACAATTACGCCGTGGCGGGTGGAGACCTCCGATGAGAATGACACGGTCGAGCGGTCCTTCTACTTCCAGACCCATGTGCAGCCGGGCCTGGTGTCCGGAGCGGAAAAGAAGGCCATCGACAAGGCGCGCCAGCACGCAGACACCCCGAGTGTGGACCTGCTAGACCCGCTCGGGCGACCGTTTTTGACGCAGGAACAAGCGGAAAAGGGAGGGGACCTCCTAGAGACATACCGGGCTTATGATGCCCTTGGGCGCGAGCGCGTCGAAGTCGACCCGCGCCAGCACGAGAAAAACGAGTCCCGTGCATCGGGCGATGAGGTAGAGACGTTCGAGCGAACCTACGACATGTCAGGCGCGGAAATCCGAAGTGTCAATATTGATCGCGGCGAACGCCGTCAGCTTGTCGACGCCATGGGGCGCCGGGTGGGGTATTGGACCGGGCGAGGACATCACAGACAGATCGAGTATGATGCCCTTTCCAGGAAGACCTCTGTGCAAGTTTTCGCTCCCGGCAGCAGCGCAGGGCGTACGGTGCAGGTGCGGACCTATGGAGAGGATTCAAGTGTTGCCAACGCCGCCGATCGGAATGCACTTGGTCGTTTGGTGGAGCACCGAGACCGAGCCGGAGTCCGGACCGTCGAGCGGTACGACCAGGCCGGCCGACCTCTTGCGGCGGAGCGACAACTGCGCTCAGCCTACGGGAAGCCTGTCGATTGGGAAGCTGGGCAGCATACAGGCTTGGAGTCGGATCACTACGAGCTGACCCAGTCCTTTGACGCGCTCGGCCGAATTGTGCAGCGCAGTCTGCCCGACGGGAGTGTGCAAAGGCCCCAGTTTTCAGAGGGGGGCTGGCTCGAGAAGCTCAATGTAAAAGCCGCCGGGGGATCGGTTGACGAGAACGTCGTGGCAGGGATGGATCGCGATGCGAAGGGGCGGCGGACCCAAATGCAATACGGCAACGGGGTTCGGTCTCATTACACGTACGACCCACAGACAGGACATCTTCGCCGTCAGCGCAGTACTCGTCCCGCGAGCGAGAATGGGTCCCAGACCCGGGAGCCGATTCAGGAGATTGACTATACCTACGATCCCGTCGGAAATGTCACCCGGCGGGAGGACACGACGCGGGAGCACCTGTTCGATGCGTTCCCTCGGTCATCGTCGAGCCCTGCGCATTCGGAGTACACATATGATGCCCTCTATCGTCTGGAAGAAGCGACAGGATGGGTCCACAAAGGGCTACTCGAGCACGACTATGCTGCCGACACGTCCCCCCCCGACCCTGTAAAGGGCACCCGTTTTGCCTCTCTAAATGACGGTCAGGCTCTTGAGCGCTACACCCGGACCTATGACTACGATGCGGCAGGCAATCGGACCGAGATGAAGCACATCGGGGCCAGTCAATCATGGACTGCCGAGATGTGGGTCGACGACAAATCGAATCGAAGCACCACGAAGACGCGTCGGGATGGAATCGACCGACAGAATCCAGCGGCACTGTTTGATGCCGATGGCAATCGGTCACAGCTCGATCATGTCGCGGAGATCGAGTGGGACGATCGGAACCGTATGCGTCGCGCGGTAATCGACGACACCGTCGTGAATGGACGCCCAAAACACGCGGTGTATTTTGTGTATGCGTCGAGCGGAAGTCGGATGCGCAAGGTGGAGGAGCGGGTGCGCAGCGGCGTCCGGCGCGTGACGGAGACCATTTATCTAGGCGATTGTGAGATCAAGCGTCAGTACAAGGAGGAACGCACCGTCTTCGAGCGAAAAACGTCGCATGTGGGCGACGGGGAGGAGGTCGTTGCGTCGGTCCACCACTGGACGGTCGATGACCTCGGCCGGGAGACCGACCGGCCCGGATCGGCCAAGATTCACTACCGCCTGCGGGACCAGCAGAATACAACCACGCTCCACCTCGACAGCCAGGCCCAGGTTATCAGCTACGAAGAACACTTTCCCTTTGGCGGGAGCTCCTTTCTGACAGGACGCAAGATGCAGGAGGTGCGGTCGCGGGCCCATCGATACATGGGGAAAGAGCGGGACGACGTCACCGGCCTATACTACTTTGGGCAGCGCTACTATGCTTCCTGGATTGGGCGGTGGATGAGTCCGGACCCGGCGGGGGCAGTTGATGGATTGAATCTGTACGCTTTTGTCCGCAACAACCCCGTCGGCCGAGTAGATCCCAGCGGATTAAATTCTGAAGCAAACGATTTTCAACGCCGGGTCCAGCAGCAGGCCGTCCCAGTGAGTCGGTTGCCGGAGGGACTTCAAGACGAGGTTGATGTCAAAGAACTCAAGGAAGAGGGCAAAGCCTACTATTTTGCAGCGTCTCAGCAAAAGGACGAGTTTAAGACGGCTGAGAGTTTTGAGCAGCTCCACAAGTTCGCTCAGGAGCATGATGTCCCCATTCGCAAATTTGATCCACAGGCCGAGAGCATTCGGGAGTTTGCTGAGGAGCAAGGAGCGGGAAAAACGATTGGGGAGGCATTGGCCTCTTCCGATGAAGTGTACACCGCCTCAGACGTAGAGGGAGGTCTCAAAGGAGACGCTGAATCCGATACGGCGTCCAGGGGGGAGTCCGGCTCAGCAGAATCTCAAGACAAGAAATCCTCCAAGTCGGAAACGTCTTCAGGTACGGATCGCAGCGGCGGACAAGAGTCAGAAAATCAATCCGATAGCTCTTCCTCAGGAGGGGAGCAGTCGGAGGAGCAGCGCAAATCCAAGAGTCAGCCAGGCAACCAAGAGTCCGGCCAGGGACCGGAGGATACGTGGATGCCGAGAGTAGATCGACCGCCAGAGTACGACAAAGGAGAAGCGCTTGACGACTTACAGACATTTCTGGACGTGGTAGGACTCGTGCCAGGATTAGGAGAGCCTGCCGATGCGCTGAATGCACTGGTATCGTTGAGCCGAGGAAATTACGGCGATGCCGCACTGAGTGGAGCTGCAATGATCCCCTTTGCCGGGTGGTTTGGTACAGGGGCGAAATTTGGCAAGAAAGCAGGAGTTGATGACGCCGTTGCAAAAGCAATAAAAGAGTCAGGCGAAGAGGGGGGCGGGAAAGCTGTCAAGGAAGGACTGGAGGAAGGGTCCGGGAAGGCTGTCCGGGAAGGAACTGAGGCCGGCTCGGATGTTCGTCGGGCTGGTAAAAAAGGTGAGGGGACGTCTGGAAAAGGAGTTGAAGAAGGATCCGATATTAACGAAGAGCGACTCAGAAAACTAAGAAAACGAAGGGAGCAAGGTCGTGAACCTAGCGAGCGGCTAAAAAGGCTACACGAACTTTCCAAGCGTGACGATATCCCATGGGTGGCTGGTGACAAGGAGCTTTATGAAGCTGCACAGGATGCGAAAGGACCGGGGTTGTCTCGGGAATGGCGTAATTTCCGTAGCCGATTGGGGAACCGGCTTGAAAAACGGGGACGAGACGTGAAAGGAAAACCCTTTCATCACTGGAAAAAGAAGAGCCGGTACCCTGATAAGGCAGACGACCCGGAGAATTTATACCTGACTCCAAATGAGGAAGTGCATAAAGAGGGGTTTCATCGAGCGCAAGATAGGGTGCTGAATAGGGAGACAGCTCCAGGTATGAGTGACTCTGCGACCAGAGATTTGTTCAACGGAATGTCTGAAAGTAAGCCCATGTCGGACATCCGTAAGCAACTACAGAGAGAGGATCCGACTCTGAGGGATCCCGACCCAATTAATCCAAACCGAGAAAATGTGAGAGATCTCGATAACATAGATCGCGCTTTGGAAAACTGGTGAGAACAGAGATTGTCAGTCCAGCTTCGCCCTGTAGCTATACTACAACAGGTCTCTTCTCACAATCCCCCCAAAACACCTAACTTTCTGCCGTGTCTGAATACCGCGTACATCTCACGATCGCCGGCGATCAAACAGAACACCTCACCCAGAAGCTTCAAGAAGTGGCCGGCCTGACGGCCCAAGGGGCGAGCGATGTCATCGGTCGTCTTGGGGTGGTCGGACAAGATTACGGTTTCAGGGAGGCCCGTCGCGTGGCCGGACAGATCGAGATGGCGGGGGGGCAAGCCATGATTCTTCCGCAGGAGTCTGTCGATTTGGAAGACGGTCGGCCCCTTCAGATCCAGGTGCTGGACGCAGAGGATCAGCCCCTTTCGGGAGTCACCGTGCACCTACACAACGAGAATGGCGAATTTTCGGACGCGATTGAGCCTGCTGAAACCACCGAAAACGGGCGCGCTACGTTTTCAGGCTTCACTACGCTCGTCAACGAGCACTTCGAGACCTATCCTCCGATCTGGTTCGAGGTCGAGAAGGGAGGCGACGAGTTCAACGTCACTCACAGTGCCTTTCAGTGGCCGGGCTTCCTGGATTCCTCGGATGACGTAATTTACGTCGTCCAGGTGGCTGAAGAGACCGAGGAGGATACGGAGCCGACCGACCGGCAGTATCGGATATCGGGCACTGTCGTCAATGAGAAGTCGCGAGAAGGGCTCGCCGGATTGAGAGTGCAGGCCTGGGATCGAGATGTCGTGCATGACGACTTTCTTGCCGCAGCCACAACGGGAAGGGCGGGGTCATTCTCCCTCCAGTTTGCCCCCGTTCGGTTTAAGGAAACGCACTTCGAGGAGGGACCGAACGTCTTTTTCCGCATTCTGGATGGCGATACGGTACTTGCTGAGATTGACCGATCTGATTTGAATGGGCTCGGGTCCAGTGGAGACGTGGAGGTGACGCTCCCCGTGCCCCCGCCGGCGGAGAAGGGCAGTAGAAAAGAACGACGCGTTTTTGGACAGGTAACCAGGGCGGACGAGGGCCCTGGGGCTGGTCTGACCGTCAAAGCTTACGATCGGGATCTTCGGAGTGAGCAGCTTCTAGGTACGGCGACGACAAATCAGGACGGGCACTATGCGATTGGCTACACTCCTGATGCCTTCCGGAGAGCAGAGAAAGAGAATGCGGACTTGCGTCTCAGGGTCTATAACGATTCTGGGCGAGAGTTATCCGTCGCCCTTTCAGGGGAGGAACAAGACACGGTCTTTAATGCCCAGCCGTCGCAGAAAGTCGATATCGAAGTCACGGACCCTCACGTTGAGTCCTCGTTATACGAGCGGCTCCGTTCAGACATCGACCCGCTCCTAGAAGGCGTTTCGCTTCGAGACCTGACCAATGAGGACATTGACTTTCTTCTCCACGAGGTCGGTCGGCCCCGGAAGTACATCGGGTATGTGGCCGATGATGCACGCCTACGGATGGAGGCCAACGTGCCGGAAGGGGTTTTCTTTGGTCTTGCGATGCAAGGGATCGGCGTTGTCGAGCCAGAAACTGGGGGGCGACCACGTCTTGATATGCCGACCGTGCTTGGGCAGACCATCGATGAGATTATCGACGGGGTCGAGGCGGCCATCGAAGAGAATCAGATTCCCCACGGTGTGGAAGAGCAGATTCCAGCCGTACGAAGGGAGTTAACCCAATTGAAACGGAGTGCCCCTTCGGAGAGCCGCAAAAAGCGGGCAGATCGGGTGAAGGAGGTAGGTCGCATTGCGGGGGTCAATTCAGAGGCGCAGAAAGAACTGTCCCGGCAACTGGCCGATGGACAGGTATCGGACGAGACATGGTCTCAACTGGTTGAACAGGGCACTCTGACCGAAGACGATGTACGGGAGGTGCAAACCACCTTGTCTGTCAATGCTCTGGTTGGAGATTATACTCCCATGACCGAGCGGCTACGCACCGAGTCCGTCCCCCGGTTGGATCGACCGGTCCAGTCGCCAGAAGACCTGGCTGCCCTTCGGCCAGACGATTGGAAAAGGCTCACAGAAGACTCAGACATCTCCCCGCCGGCCGATCTTTCTGCAAGCCAGTACGCAGAGCGCCTTGCGAATAGGGTCGAGCAGCAGTTCCCAGTCGCGTCGTTGATTCACCGCACGGTGAAGTCTGATCATGCGGACGCCTGGAGCCAGATCGAGGAGGTGCACAGCCTCACTGAAGAGAATCCGGATTTGTTTTCGCGCCTTACCGATGAACGGCTTTCTCTGAGTGAGGTCCAGTTTGCGGATCGAGGGGAAGAGGAAGTGCAGTCGTTGAAAGAGAGCCTGAAGAATATAAAATCGTTTGCACGGACGTACTCGTACTTAAATACGGCAGAGACGCTGGACCGAGAAGACCTTACCGTTTCAGAAAAGGTCGAACGCGTGCAGGCCGACATGACGGCCCTGCAAACCTTCTTTGATGACAATGGGATGCAAGAGCTGCAGGCGCTCAATTTGGTGTCGCTGCCCACGGAGGACGGAGGCCCTGAGCCCATATATGAAGGGGTGGACGAGGAGCGACGGCCGCAGGTGCGGAAGCAGGCGATGGCATTTCAGCGAACGCTGAGCGTGGCGCCGAGTGTTGATGGATCGCGGGCACTTCTGGCTGAGGGTCTCGATTCGGCGGCTCGGATCCAGGCTCACTCGCCAGGCACACTCTCGGAGCGTACCGGGCTTTCACGGGAGGAGGCAGAGACGGTCTACCGACGCGCCCGTGAGCTTAAGGCCGAGGTGAACCGCATTGGGGTAGGACTTGCCACAGAACACCCAGCGCTTCGCACGAATCCTGGGATGGTCGAAGCACCGGACCGCCTGGATACCGACTTGCGAGAGATCGACGGGTATGCCGACCTGTTTGGCCCTCAAGACTACTGCGACTGCGATCACTGCACGTCTATCTTTGGTCCCGTTGCCTATTTTGTCGACTTGATGCGATTTGTTGAGAGGAATATTCTCAGCGAAAACGACTTTTCAGGCGCGCAAGCTCTCCGACTTGAAAACCGCCGACCGGACCTGTGGGAACAGCCGTTAAGCTGTGAGGCGGCTACCGAACTCCTGCCCACCCTCACCATCATCAACGAGATACTCGAACGGTACGTGGCCGGGGACACAGCTGATGACACCACGCCGGAGGCGCGTGCACGGGCCGCCTACAAGTTGCTCCGACAAGCCGAGCATTCGTTTCGGTTGCCCTTTCACCGGCCGCTTGTCGAAATTCGAATCTATCTCGAGCATTTCGGCATCGATCTGGACCAGCTCGTAGAGCTCGTGCATGGATGGGGCCACCGCGCCGCGCGAGAATCGCTCGAACTGGCACCGGAGGAGGCCGACCAAATCGTTACCCCGGACACGTCGGAGCAGCATCTCCGAGACTTGTACGGCATCCCGTCCGGACAAAGCCTGACCGAGCTGTCCGTACAGACCGTTCTTGAGGCCAGCGGGCTTGAGCGAGATGTCCTGACCCGGGTCGTGAAGCTTGGGGTCGTGAATGGGAGCGGCACCACCCTCCAGATCCAACGGCAGCGCGCTTCGGCCGGCTCAAATAAGTATACGGAGCGGGTTGTAAACCTCTCTGCGGACAAACTGGACCGCTTGCATCGGTTTGTCCGCCTCCATGCTCGCCTCCCCTGGACCGTCGAGGCCCTCAATCACATCTTGCGCCGCAAGGCGCCTGCCCTCTTTGCCGATTCCTCCTCCGAAGAGGATCGACAGGAGGCGTTGAAGTACATCGCGGGACTGCGCAGAATACAGGAAACGCTTGAGCTTAAGACGGAGGATCTGATTGCACTGGTCGATCGGATCCCAGCGGTTGCGCTCGCCCCTGATGAGCGGAGTCTCTTCGATCGTTTGTTCAATCCGGAGCGGTTGGGCCCAGAGCCGGAAGATCGCACGCGCTGGACACCGTCGACCCTTCCGATTTTCCAGCACCCCGTGTTTGCAGCGTCCGGATCCCAGGGGAGCACGGATCTGGATAAAAATCACTACCGTCTGATGAGTGCCCTGAGCGTTGAGGAGGAGACGTTCGCTGTGCTCCTGGACCGTGTATTGGGGAGCGAGGCCGACCCGTCGACCGCAGAGGTGCAGCTGACCCATGATCGCCTCTCCCGGCTCTATCGGCATGCGCAATTAGTAAAACATACGGAGTTGGAGATCGAGCCACTCTTTGCAGTGCTGGAAACGGTCAAGCAGTCGGCGGGAGCCGAGGTCCAATCACTCCAGGATGTGCAAGACCTTTTGAGATACCGCGAATGGCAGAAGCCAAGCCCCTTCAGTGTGGGTCAGGTGCAGGACCTGCTCGACGGAGCGGGGGGGACCTGGACAGACCGCGAAATCCGGAAGGCGCTTAAACAGGCGGAAGAGGCCGCCCAGGCGGTCACTTTTCCGCTGGACGTGCTGTTGGCCCCGTCGGCAATCGGCACGCCAGAGGCCGACGTTCTGGTCGAGGTCCTCATGAATCGCGGCATCTTGGCTGAGGTCTCCAGTAACGGGAACGATCAAAGCCGCGCCTCCCGCTATCGGGTGACCGATGCCTTTGATCCGACGACCTCCTTGCCGCTCACATTCCACGACGATCAGGGGCAGGTCGATACTGCGCGCAATAGCGCCCATCAGGACGAACTGAACGTCCTTCGAAATAACGAAACCCAGCTCCGGAATCTTCTAGCCGATCATTTGCCGGATGAGGCGGCGGTCGATGCGCTTGCTGGCTCGTTTGGGATCTCCCCGGCGACGTTCCGAACGCTTTTTCAGCGCAGCGTCTTGGATGTTGACAGCCGGAGTGACCGTCTCATCTTGACGGAGGCCCCGGGGGCATCGTCGGCGATTCCATCGAAAGTCAAGACCTTCTTCGAACAGATTGAGCAGACGCTCGGCTGGGCCGAGCCCCTCGGCCTGAAGGACGAGGCGCTAGCGTTTGTGGTGGCCCACCCAAAGATCTTTGCCTTGCCGGCCGTCGGATCCGCGCCGACTCTCGATACGGTTCGACAGCTCGTCCGCTATGCCTCGTGGCGAGAAGAGACTGAACAGCCGGAAACGTTGGATGCGTTGCTGGCGACCAATGTGACCGATGCTACACTCCTTGCAGAGGTCCTGGGCGTGTCCTCATCGCGTGCCGGCAGTTTTATGGAAGCGCTCCCGTTGCCCGCGAGCGGATCGCAAGGATCGCCTGAGCCGGCGGATGCTGTCCAGCGGTTTGCCAAGCTATACGGTGCAATCGGCATGGCTTCCCCATTGGGGGTTGATGGTCGAACCTTTGTTAACCTAGCCTCGGAACGATTTGAGGTTCTCCAAGAGGTCCGAGAAGGGGCGCTGGCCGCCTTTCGCTCCAAGTACGACGACGAGGAGAGTTTCCAAGAAGCCTTTGGCCCGTTCGAGGACCGGGTTCGTGAGCGACGCCGAACGGCCCTCGTGGACTTCATCCTGACCCATCCAGAGCTGAGCTTTGACACCGAGCGGGACGTGTACCACCACTTCCTGATCGATCCGGAAATGGATGGCTGTGCCCAAACGTCACGGATCGTGGAGGCGACCGGTGCGCTCCAGCTCTACGTTCACCGGGTGCTCATGGGGCTCGAAAAAGACACCGACGGCGATCTTGTAGTTACGCCCACAGATGACGTCCGCGAACAGTGGGAGTGGCGCAAGAATTATCGGGTCTGGGAAGCGAACCGAAAAATCTTTGTCTACCCAGAAAACTACTTGGAGCCCGATCTGCGAGACAACAAGACCCCGCTCTTCAAGAATCTGGAGGACACCCTGCTCCAAAAAGAGATCACGGAGCAGACCGTCGAGACTGCGTATCGTAAATACCTGGAAGATCTGGAAGACGTGGCCGGTCTGAAAGTGAGGGGGGTGTGTTGGGACGAGGAAGAAGAGGCGTACCACTTTTTTGGGACCACCAACAAGGAAGACAGTCGCTACTTTACTCGGTCCATGCGGTACGTCGGGGAGAGCGGCGGCTGGGACAGCCTCTATTACAGCTCAGAACGGCCGGTTGAGTGGACGCCGTGGCAAGAGGTCGACCTGAAGATTGAAGCCCCTCTTGTGACGCCATACGTCTATCGGGACCGCCTGCACCTGTTCTGGATTGACGCGCGGCCGAAGCAAGAGACGGAGATCAAGGACGGCACCATGGAGGAAGAAGAAGTGAGACACGAGATCTTCCTCAAGGTCGCGTATCGCACCCAGGACGATGGGTGGAGTGACGTTCAGGAAATCTACCTCACGTGGACCAAGGAATTTGAAGAGCCCGGCTCCTTTGAGCGGCTAACGGAGACGTGGTACGAGGTCTATCCGTATGAGCAAGATGAGGCCCTTCACGTTGCCTATCGGGATAAGGCGTACGAGACGAAAATAGACTTCGAACGTGATTTTGGGATCGCCAGTTACGAGTATGAGTCCGAGACGCTTCCGACGTACTCAGGGCCTCATGTGTCACGTCCTGGAGAAAGACAGGAGGGAGATCACTTCAAGCTTGACCTCTATAACGGGGCGGCAGAATCGGTCAAGGCCTCTGCTGAAGGTGCAGAGAAGTTTTTTCACTTAGATGATAAAATAGGAAGCGGTGAGAGGAAGTACTCTTTGGCTACCCACGTCGAATCATTCCGGAATGACTTTGACGTCGACCATTCCCCGTATCCCATCACCCCGGTAACGGAGCCACAGGAGGGGGATGTGCAGTTGCAGGTAGACGTGACCTCTCCCGTTTCTCTCGACGACATTGCGGGGCTTGGCTCAGAACTAGACATTTATCATCGCACGTCGATCCTCACCGTCCATGGCTCCCCGGGCGACGTAGTTTATCAGGTAGGGGACCGTCTGTACTTCTTAGAATCGAACGTCGATGCTGCTCTCTTTCTCCCCATTCCGTATTGGCGGACCTGGTCATTGACGAGTGAGGTCGTGGACGACCTGGGAGAGATCCTCATGCGACGGGGGATCAGCGGTTTTCTTCAGGTGGACACCACGGACAGAGTCGATGAGCTGCCGTTTCCGATACCTGAAGATGAGACTGAGCTCCTCAAGTTTCCCCACCAGGAAGAGGATCAACTCGATTTCTCCGGTCCGTACGGCACGTACTACCGAGAGCTCTTTCTCCACATTCCCCTCCTGCTGGCCCAACACCTGAACGAGGCCGGCAAGTATGAGGCGGCGCAGAAGTGGTACCATTACGTTTTCGATCCAACGACCGACGAAGAGCCGCCGACCGAGCAGCAGATCAACAACGGGGTTCGCCCAACGGCTCACTACTGGAAGTACGCAGAGTTCAAGGAGCCGCTCACCCGAAGTGTCGAGGACATGCTGGAGAATTCTGAGGCCGTTTCCCAATATAAAGAGGATCCCTTCAGTCCGCATGCGATCGCCCGGGCCCGCCTCAGTGCATACCAGAAGTCGGTGGTCATGCGCTACGTGGACAACCTCCTCGACTGGGGGGATGACCTCTTTGGTCAAGATACGCGAGAATCCATCAATCAGGCCCACCTGCTGTACACGATGGCAGCGGACATCCTTGGGCCCCGCCCTGCAGAGCTGGGCGACTGTGAAAGCGTCGAGGAGCGGAGCGAGCCCCCCACCTATGAGGATTTAGACGTCGAGGACGAGTTTGACGTGGCCGTCGAGAACATCGTGGTCGCCAAGCGGGCGCAGGCCAGGATGCCTGAGGCGGTCACGAATGGGACAAGAAAGAGGCTGTCGTCTTCGCTTGGCGTATCAGCCGCCGTGCAAGGACTCGGGAGCGGAGGAATTACCGGCCCAAGCGCCCAAAACCGGATGGGCAGGTATGACCTCTTCCAGAACGGTCAGGCGGCCGACGGGGCTGAGAACGGCGCCGCGAAGTCGTCAAGCAAGGCGGCGACGGCCTCGTCGATGCAGCCTTCCCCGACCGACGCGTTCTGTCTTCCGGCCAACGACGAATTGCTGGGGTACTGGGACCGGGTGGAGGACCGCTTGTATAAGATCCGACACTGCCTCAACCTCAGCGGGGAGCGTCGCTCCTTGTCCCTCTTCCAGCCGCCCATCGATCCGGGGCTCATTGCGCAAGCGAAGGCCGCCGGCCTCAGTCTGAGCGAGGCCCTTGAGCTCTCAGAGCCGGACGTACCGGTCTACCGGTTCAGCGTGCTTCTGGAACGGGCCAAGGGCTATGCCTCCACGGTCCGCAGCTTTGGGAGCAAGCTCCAGAGCGCCCTTGAGAAGAAGGATGCCGAGGAGCTCAAGAAACTCAAGGCCTCTCACCAACAGAACATTCTCAAGCTCCAAACCGAGGTTCGAGAGCGGAAGGTAAAACAGGCGAAGCGGAATCTGGAGGCCTTGCAGGAATCCAGGAACCGGACGGATTTTCGGCGCAAACATTACGATGACCTGGTGAAAGGAGGACTCTCGACAGGAGAACAGGCCGACCTAGCCTTTCGCGCCACGGCCCAGATGTTTGAGATGATGGCCAACAGTTTCAACACGGCCGGATCCATCGCTCACGCCGTTCCACAGGTAGGGGCCCCCACCGCGATGACGTACGGCGGGAATCAGGTGGGCTCGCTGCTCACGGCCCTGGGATCATCCTTCAGCAACCAGGCCAGTTTTGCTCAATTCATGGCCTCGATGAGTTCGACCCTTGCCGAGTATGAGCGGCGGTCGGATCGGTGGAAATTCCGGCGAGATCTAGCGGGGAAGGAGTTAAAGGAGCTCGACAAGCAGATTCTGGCTGCGAAGATCCGCGTGGCGAGTGCCGAACGGGAGCTTGAGATCCACGAGAAGCGAAAGAGCCAGTCCGAGGAGGTCTTGGAGTTTTACGAAGACAAGTTCACGAGCCTCGGTCTCTATGCCTGGCTCTCCAATGAGCTCCAGCGGCTGTACCGAGACGCGTACAACTTGGCCCACGACATGGCACGCATGGCCCAGCGGGCGTATCAGTACGAGCACAGCGCCGAGGACGAGGTCTTCATAGAGCCTGGGCACTGGAACGGGAGCCGGGCTGGATTGCTTGCTGGCGAGCGGCTTCAGCTCCAGCTGGAGCGAATGGAGAAAGCGCACTTGGAGAACAACCAGCGCGAGTATGAGATCACGCAAACCTTTTCGCTCCGCCAAATCGACCCCTTCTCGCTGCAGGAGCTCCGAAACACGGGCTCCTGTCAATTTCGGCTTCCGGAGGTTCTATTCGATGTGGCCTATCCGGGTCAGTATCGCCGCCGAATTCGTTCGGTCCGCCTGACGATTCCCTGTGTCACAGGCCCATATGTCAACGTCGGCGCCAAGCTGCGCCTCCTTCAGAGCTTCGTTCGCAAGGAACCGGAGACCGGGCCACAGCACCTAATTGCTGAGCCGCGGGCCCGGAATGCGTCCATTGCGACGAGCAGTGCGGAGAATGACAGCGGCCAGTTCCAACTGAGTTTCCAGGATGGCCGCTACGTGCCCTTCGAGGGAGCAGGGGCGGTCAGCGAGTGGGCTCTTGAGATGCCTGACCAATTCCGCAGTTTCGATTACGACACGATCACGGACGTGCTTGTGCACGTAAGCTATACGGCCGAAGAAGGAGGCCAGAACTTCAAGAATAACGTGGTCGGGGGAATTCAGGGACGGCTGAACACAGTGGCGGAGGACGTGGGGATTTCCACGCTCGTGAGTCTGAAGGAGGAGCAGAACGGGGCCTACCAGCGGCTCTTCCAATTTTCGAGCGGTGAGACAACGACCACGGAATTTACCATTACGAAGGAGAAATTCCCCTACTTCCTCGAGGACACTCCAATGAGGGCCGCAACCGGAGTTGTCGTGTTGAGCCTCTCGGAAGAGGCCATGAGCCACTACACGGACAGTCCCTCCTCCGAGGCGGGCCCCTTGAGTGTTACCCTGAAGGCTGACTCTGGAACTGACACCCAAGAGGCGACCGAGTCCCTTCGGAAAGGGACGGGGATAGAGGCCTTTAGCGAGGTGCCCCACGCACGGTTCGACCTGGCGGGAAGCTCCGACGGCCTGGCCGTTTCCGATGAAGGATTGCAGCTTGAGGTAGAAATCGCAGACTCCGAGTTGAAGCAGTTCCTTACAGACCTGCGATCGTCGATGGGCGTCAGTGAGCAGGACACCGGCCCGGATCCCGTTTTCTTCCGTGAGATTGTGGACGATGTCGTGGTGGGGGTACGGGTAGAAAAAGTTGGATAGCATACCCTCCGCACACGAATATATATCTGAATCTATCCCCTGAATGGGGGCCAGTCCTCATCGGGGGCAAGTACCAGAGCGCTCTCACCGGGGTGAGTGCTGGAGGGGGAATGAGCGTTGAAAAGCGGTCCGTCAGAGACAAGACCGCAAGCCGGGTCCTGGAGTTCAAGCCGGGTTTCGGAGCTGGGCCTCTCGGCCAAACCCACGGTGGGACTGTGGGAGAGAACAAAGTTTGCCGCCCCAAACGCCTCTTATGCAGGTGGATTAACAAGAAGAAGCATTTGGCAGGGGGGAGAGGGGCCGAGGTTGGAGCAATCCAACGGCGTCTGAAAGCCGAGCGGGACGCCGGCGAGGGCTTGATGAGTGGCACTTTGCATTTCCGAGGTCGCCCACTTCCTCTTAGTTCGCATCCTCCGTGGCCGCGTGCTTTGAAGACTCGTGGGCGTCTGTCGATGGCGCTTCCGATGTTGCTTCTGTCGGTTTTACGGACGCGAGGAGCAGGACGCTGCAGATCAAGCAGCCCAGCCCGATCGGCGCCCAGAGCGTCAGCTGCACCCAGTCGTCCGAGGGCCCTATCGCCACTGTCGCACCGGTCGCTGCGGAAAGGGCCAGCATGTAGACAGCGCCCTTCACGTTCCAGAGAACCGCCAGGACGAACCCCCACGGACGCCGCCGCCACAGCCATACGCCGCCCAGCAGCGCGACCGATACCACCATTGACAGGTCGAGGGCCGCGATCAGATTCGTATGCAGTCCAACCGCGTCGATCATGGCCGGGGCCTCTCCCGTTGCAAGGTACTGGAGCGATAAGGCGACGTAGAAGCCGCCCAGGACAACCGCCACAAACACCATGAATCCGCCGATCCACCGGCCAGGAAAGCCCTGCTGCACTCGCTGGTAGAGGGCCTCCGCGTCGAGAGACGCCAGGCCGAAGACGAGAGCAAAGCCGGAAAGCGTGTAGAGGATGGCATAAACGAGAAACAGACTGTTGAACGCCGCCCCGAAGAGATAAAAGGCGTAATTGTAAAACGTGTAGGCGAGCATCCCCATCCACACCAGAAACGCCTTCCGCGACCCTTGCCGGGCCCCAATCAGAGCACCGACGAGGAGCGGCGCCGCCACAATCAGCGTAACCAGGTCGTTGCCGTACCAGCTCGATGCCACGAGCGCATTGTCCTGGTATAGGTCGTGAAATAGCAGGCCCGCACTGGATGTCAAGACCATCAGGATGGCAATGACCACCGATAGGTGATCCGCAATTCGCCGGTTGGGTGTGCTCATATTTCTACGATCTGGTCTCTATATGCGGGTGTCTAGATGGTGCTTCCGTCTACAAGAAGAGGTTAGTGCCTCGGCGTGAAGCAATACCAGCGCGGATGTTTTCTACAGGCGCGGAGCGAGGAAAAGGGCAGCCAAAATGCCCACGTTCACGATGAGGCCGGCGTAAGCCACGGTCCAGTCCAGGGCGGTCAGGACCACAGAAAAGAGCGTTACCCCAACGAGAAGAACACGCCAGTTCGGCCAATCCAAGAGGAAGGCCAGGGCCCCGACCCAAAGTCCGATGGCGGCTCCGGCCCAGAGGATTCCGAATATTCGGATGCCCGCCGGGCCCAGGTCCCAGTATCCATTGAGCAGAGTCGTCTTGTATGGAAACTCGGGGAGCTCGGCGAGCCGGAGGTATACAGCGGTGCCTAAGAGGTGGACGAGGCCGTGAAGAAAAAGCAGGGCCGCGGCGGCCAGGTTCAGGAACCGAAGCATCTGTATCAAAGGGAATTGGGGGAAAGAGACACGGAAGGAGCCGGACGGGCGAAGGGCTCGAACGCTTCCTGTTCGGGCGAAATGCCAGAGGCCGGCCGGAGGACGGCGTTTCGGACTGGAAATGCGCCGTTGAAGGTCATCGGTCGCGGGTCGGCATCCAGAATGGTGGTTTCTCCCACCGACGACTGTGCACTGAGGTGGAGGTGCGGTTCCCAGCTGTTGCCACTGTTGCCGACCTGCCCGAGACGCGTGCCCGTTGTCACAGAATCGCCCGGTTGCACCTGTATGCTTTGGCGTTTCAGGTGCGCCAGCAACACGTACGCGTCGGGAGCGCAGCGGAGCAGTACGTAGTTGCCGGCCTTGCGAGTGGTATCGCGAGTCGGTGGGGAGAGGTCGGGAAGACTCCCTTCCGTTGACTCTACCATTCCGTTGCACGGGGCGTAGATCGGGGTCCCGAAGATCGCGTACTGGTCGAGCACCGTCGGGTACAGGCCTTTTGCGCGGTTGCCGGTGGGATAGAGCTGGACGATATCGAGTCCCCAGAGTTGCCCGCGCCATCTCTGCAGCTTAGGGGCACCCACCTTCATGTGCGGATTCATGAGCGACTGACTGCCCCCGCTCGCGACGTAAAAAGCCTCGCTACGCAGCGGAAACGTCAGGTGTACAGGATCCTCGGGAACCCGGTGCGCCTGATAGACCTCTAGGAGGCCGGTCCCGCTGAGAAGGAGGAGAAGCCCCGCAATGGAAGGGCCGGTCCACTGCCATCCCACGGGCCGCGTCCAAAAGATGCGCCGCCGCATGCGCCAGCCGCCGTACGCCGCCATTACGACAAAAAGCCCCAAGAGGGCGTACCGGCCGTAATAGGAAAGCATGTGCCAACTGCCCAGGTAGAACGTCGCGAGCACGTAGCTCCCGACTGCCGCAGCCTTTAGGCCCCAAAGGAGTCGACACTCGCTGCGTAGCGCGACCCAGATCAAGGCAAGTGAGGGAAGAACGATGAGGGTAAGTATCGAAGAGACAAGAAGCAGAATCATAACACTGGAAGATCATGGGACCGACGGCGCACGGCGTGGATATGAAGCCGACACAATCAGCGTTGCGGCAAGCAGGCAGAGAGCAAGGCCGGCCCACCCGGCAGTTGCGGGAAAAATCGATGTAACTATGAGATAGGGCTGAGTGGCACTCCAGCCAACGACAGCAAGCACGGCAATTCCTCCCACGGCCTGAAGTAGCCGTCGTATCCAAGCCGTTCGCTCCAGCGGCGCGAACCGGCGCTCCTGTGTACGCAATGCCCAGACGAGGCGGTATAGCAGCCACAATGAAACGATCACCAGCAGCCCAATGAGGCCCCAAAGGGCCGTCGTTGCGTCAGTGATTCTACCCAGTTTTACTCCCCCAAAGCCGCGCCACGTGCTCCATGCCGTGAGTACGTGAGCGAAGAAGGGCCAGCTCCGCTCACTGTTGGTCAGAAGGACAATGCCGTCGCCGGATTCTGGAACCAGATGAAAATGGCTCATCCACCCGTGTCCTTGGCCCCCGTGCCATGCGGCCTGTCGGCTGTCTGGAAGGACTTCCACGAAATGCCCAAATCCATACCCATCCGCGACAATTCCGTAAAGGCCAGGAATGTCTGTCTGCGGTGCATGAAGCATGCGAATACTTTCGGGGGAGAGGAGCCCGTCCATCTCGTCGCCGAAGGAGAGCATCTCTGCGCGGAGAAACCGGGCGATGTCTTCGACGGGGGCAAGCAATCCGCCGGAGGCCCGAACCGGGTAGACGTACGGAGCCACTGGCGTGCCGTCTCCTTCATACCCCATCGGGATGTACTCTCGAAGCGAGTCCCTCCACGCAAATGTGGAGCGACGCATTCCCAGCGGTCTTAAGACCTCCTCTTCCATGTGCGTCGCGAAATCACGCCCGCTCACCTCTTCGATGAGGAGCTCAAGCAAGTTGAACCCGACGTTGGAGTATAAGAATTCCGAGCCGGGAGGTCGGATCAGCCGAGCCTCACGGGTCAGATAGTCGCGTAGGGAGGGGCGAGAGCTCTGAGGAGCATACTCCGCTCCTTTTCCGATGGGGCCCAGGGGAAGACCGGCCGTGTGGCTCAGCAACTGGCGGACGGTTACCTTTTGCGCGGCGTACTCCGTGTCCGGGAACGTCCAGTCCTCAAGATACTGATGCACGGGCGCATCCAAATCGATTCGACCGTCCTCGACCAATCGCATAACGGCCCAGGCGGTGACCGACTTCGAGATGGATTCCACGCGGCAGACCGCCTCCACAGTCATTTTCCGGCCCGACCCGGCATCTGCGGTGCCGTAGGCGCCGGACCATACCAGTGTGCCTTCATGAATGAGGGCCATGCTTGCCCCGGGAATCTGGTATTGCTCCACCAGTTCGGGGACGCGGCGATTGAGATGCGCAGTGAAGTGCTCAAGAGAGGAGAGTGGCTCAACAGGCGATTGAACACACCCACTTAAGAAAAACGCAAGCATTAGAACGGTGACCGCTGCTATTTGCCAATGGGCTCGCCTGCTTGCAATCTTTCGAAACCGCGTGCCATTCGGTTCACAACGTCGAGTATTCGGAAATAGATCTGACATAAGGTTCCCTCGCGGCTCCTGACGTTCGTCTCCTTACTGCCACTGTCACGCGGTGGCGAGGATACAGCAGGACGGTCCCGCCGAAGTGCGGTCTTCAGTGACGGGGTTCTCGGCCGTCGTATTTTTGTAGGCGATGGCCCCTCCAACTGGGGCGGCCCGCCTAACTGGGGCTCAAACACTTGTACAATATAGCCACGATTCCGTCTTGGCTGCCAGTGAAATGCAGTTCTCATCGTAAGGAAAAGGAGCAGCCACAAAGGGGTGGACTCCTGCGCGATGCGGAGACATTCAACTGCATGCATCTGCCGCCCGAGCCGTGTGGGGATCCTTGACAGAATAGGCTGGCAATATGGTTGACGCGTTGGGTGGGGGACGACCTAATACCAAATACTTAGGGTAGTTGTGCATTCGAGGTATCTATCAGATACTGATACCCGGTCAGGGGCGGGACCGCCTCGTCGGTGTAGCTGTGGAGCTTTTCGCTGACCCTTTCTTTCAGCTTGGAGAGCGTCTGGTGCAGATGGAACGCGAGGTGATCTTTCAGGTCCTCCCAGAACCGCTCGACAGGGTTGAGTTCCGGGCTGTAGGGGGGTAGAAAGATCACCCGAACGTTCTCCGGTATCGTGAGCTTGTTGGCCTTGTAAAACCGGCCGTTGTCCAAAGTCAGAACGTTCAAGCTCTGGGAGTACGCCGACGAGAAGCGGTGTGCTGGGGCTGTTACCGCCCAAAGTGCATGATGACCATTTGTAAAGGGCATAAGTTCGTTGAGGTGCGAAACACGCACACAGATTGGTCTCTAGTACTAATACGATTGTATTCAATTGATTAATTGAGTGATGGAAGATAAGCAGAAGCGTGCGTTCAAGGACGAGATTTACGAGCAGTTCGCCCGCATGGGCAAGGCATTCTCCAGTGCTTCTCGCCTGGAGTTGATCGATCTATTGGCGCAGCGGGAGCGCACTGTGGACGAGCTGGCAGAGGAGACCGAGATGTCGGTGGCCAACACGTCGCGCCACCTGCAGGTGCTGAAAGGGGAGCGCCTCGTGCGCCGACGAAAGGAGGGAACCCGCGCGTACTACACGCTCGCCGACCCGGAGGTGTACCGCGCCTGGAAGGCGGTGCGATCACTCGCCGAGACGCGTCTAGCGGAGGTTGAGGAAACGGTCAAGCGCTACCTGTCCGACCGCGACGAGATGGAGGCACTTTCCCAAGAGGAACTGGAGGAGCGCCTAGAGCGAGACGACGTTCTCGTCCTTGACGTGCGGCCGGAGGAAGAATTCGAGGCCGGCCACATACCCGGGGCGCGCTCGATTCCGGTGGACCAACTGGAGGAGCACCTGGACGAACTGCCCGAGGACCGGGACATTGTCGCATATTGCCGAGGACCGTACTGCGTTTATTCCGACGACGCGGTTCGAAAACTCCAGGAGAAGGGTCGCAATGCACGGCGTCTTTCGGAGGGCCTCCCGGACTGGCTCGTTGAAGGCCGATCGGTCGAGCACGGAGGGTAGTTTGTCATATTCAGGCTTCAGCCTACCACAAGTGGAGAAGCTTTACGTCTTATATTCAATTGTTCAATTGAGTACAGTGATGCAGCGTCATGGGTACTATTCACCCAAGAGCGGTCGGCCAGGACAAAGAATACCACGGGTGGGTCGACGATATAGCGTTACTCGAAATAACGTTACTCGGACTGGTTGATTGTACCGGCGTCGATGACACTCGTCCCGTTCTGGCAGCTGAGGCTGACTGAACACTCACCGGGGCTGATTGACGCTATAACGCCGTTCGCTGTTCAGTAAAATCAACAATTTCAAGTCATGAGGTCGGTTGCCTCAATTCTCACGATCGCCGCACTCCTCGTCTTTGTAGGCCCCGCTCAGGCTCAGACGGACGCTCGCCACGTCGATCTCGAAGTCGAGCCGTTGGCCTATGCCTTCGGCGGTGCTGGGTGGCACGTCTACCATGCAGGCCGTTGGAAGTACGAGATCGAAGTCTTCGGCCTCGAGATCCCTGAATCCCTTCCCGAAAACGACAGCTTCACCGCCTCCCCGCTGGGGGCCGAGTTGCACTTCGAGCGTTTCTCCGGCGAGGCTTCCGGCGGCTTCTACATTGGTCCCAGACGGGGATCGTTCGCCTCGACCTCGCCCACCAGGGCAGCGGGACGAGCGAGCAGCGTCTTCGGTACTCGATCGGGGTGCGGGGCGGGTATCAGTAGTATCCGGGTCTTGGCAACCACTACGTAAGCCGGGTGATTGGGGGCTCGTACACTCTGAATAGCGAGCCGATCACCATTGGTGGAGACACCTTCGAGAGCGGGCCTGTCGATCCGTGGGGCACCGTCGGCATTGGATGGATCTTCTTCAGGTAGGTGACAAGCCACTCCTGAGTTGTACGCATTTCTATAATCACGAACGCCTTGATCCATGAGCATAGAAGCGAGAACGACCAGCGAGTGGCCCTCTGAGGAAGATCTCGTAGACCTGGAGGCTGGGGGCGATCGCTGTGCCGTCAGCTAAAGAAGGAGCGTTCCAGCCCTTGGAGAACCGGAATCCGTAGATGCTCCATTCACCGATACTGTCAATAAGCGCTCCATGAAGTCTCCTGTTCACGGCATACGAGCCAACTGGAAGCAGTTCGTCCTGCAGGTCCTCACCGTCTTTGCGGTGGGGCTCACGATGGGCGCTGAGCGGAACGTGGTTCCTCTCATGGGAGAGGAAATCTTCGGCGTCGAGTCGTTTCTGGTCATCGGGACCTTCGTGGTGAGCTTCGGCCTCGTGAAGGCGATCTTGAACCTCTATTCGGGAAAGTGGGCGGACGCCTACGGCCGGCGGCCGGTGCTCATTGCCGGGTGGCTCTCGGCGGTGCCGATTCCCTTTCTGCTGATCTACGCCCCGAGTTGGGGGTGGGTCGCGCTCGGCAACGTCCTACTCGGGGTCAACCAGGGCATCGCCTGGAGCATGAGCATGATTTCGAAAATCGACCTGGCCGATTCGAAGGAGCGCGGCCTGGCTGCCGGCATTGACGAAGCCTTCGGCTACACCGGCGTCGCCATCGGGGCGTGGCTCACCGGCGTGATTGCCGCCCACTACAGCCTCCGCCCGGAGCCGTTTTACTTCCTGTTGGGGGTGATTGCCCTCGCGCTCCTGATCGCCGCATTCCTGATCGAGGAGACGCTTCCGTATGCCCAGGCCGAGGCCGATAAGAGGGCCGGCACTGATCGCGACGATGCTGAGCTGCCGTTCTGGGACATCGTGAAGCGGGCCACCTACCAGGATCGTACGCTGTTGGCCGCCGCCCAGGCCGGGCACGTCGAAAACTTCGTCGACACGCTCCTGTGGATCGCCGTGCCCATCTTTCTGGCCGGACACGGCCTCGGCCCCGCCGAGATTGGGGTCGTGGTCGGCGTGCACAGCGGGTCCTATTTCCTCCAGGTGTACACGGGCCGCCTCGGAGACCAGATTGGACGCAAGCCGCCGATTGTCGGTGGGCTTCTTCTTGCAGGGGCCGGTGTGTTGGGGATGGTGCTGGTGGAGGGGTATGCCCTTTGGATTCTCTTCTCCGGCCTGTCGGGGGTGGGCATGGCGCTGCACTATCCCAACCTGATTTCCGTCGCAAGCGACGCCTCCCATCCGCTCTGGCGATCCACCGGGCTCGGCGTCTACCGCATGTGGCGTGACCTCGGATATGCCGTGGGGGCGATTCTCATCGGACTCACCATAGACTTCTCTTCGATCGAGACGGCGTTCTATGGGGTGGCCGGGGCGATGTTTGTCTCCGGCATTTACGTTCTGTGGCGGATGGAGGAGACGCATCCGGAATTCGGCACGCATGTCTCTGCGACGCGACCTGAAGAGAGCGAGTTGGGCGCCGAATGACTGAGAGCCTCCTGTCCTACAATTGTACTTCGCATAAGGAGCTGATAACGCCATGACGTCTGACTCTGTGCGTTCGCCGACCGCTTCCCCTGGATGGATGCGCTGGTGGAACCGGACTCGATACCAGCTTTACGCCCCGATTTATGACTGGGTCGCCCGGCCACTCGAAGAGGGCCGCAAGCGGGCCATCGAGCAGGTCGCGCCTTCCTCCGACGACCGCATCCTGATCCTCGGAAGCGGACCCGGCTCCGACCTGGAATATCTTCCGCGGGAGGCCGAAATCACCGCGGTCGATGTAGTCCCGGAGATGGTGCGTCGGACGACATCGAAAGCGGAAGCGCTCGACATGAACGTGGACGCACAGGTTGGAGACGTGCAGGCACTTTCCTTCGAGGACGATTCGTTCGACGTGGTTCTGCTGCACCTCATTCTTTCGGTGGTGCCGGATCCGAAAGCTGCCGCCGCCGAGGCGGCCCGCGTCCTTGCGCCGAACGGACGCGTGTCGATCTACGACAAGTTCGTTCCTTCGGGAACGGAGCCGTCCCTGCTCCGGCGTGCGCTCAACCCACTCGCTCGATTCCTGTTTTCTGACCTCACCCGCGAGCTCGATCCCTTACTCTCTCAGGCCGGCCTTGAGGTCGCGACTCCTCGCAAATCTTCCCTCGGTGGGCTTTACACCGCAGCGGTGGCGCGTCCCATT
This sequence comes from Salinibacter sp. 10B, assembly GCF_002954405.1. NCBI lineage: Bacteria > Pseudomonadati > Rhodothermota > Rhodothermia > Rhodothermales > Salinibacteraceae > Salinibacter > Salinibacter sp. 10B. Next base: position 67,461 of record NZ_MQWC01000005.1, read on the forward strand.
CACGCTGTAGACACTGGAGACCGAACGGCTTCCGAGTAGCCTGAGGTTAGGTACGGATCACTTACGGCGCTATTCCTCACTCTCGAATCACGATCGTTATCCATGCCTGCTCTTCTCGACGCCCTGCAACAGACCCAGACCATTGCCATGCTCGCGGGGCTGGCGGCCTTGATGCTCTGGGAGCATGCCCACCCGTTTTTCGACTACTTTCGAAAGGCACCCAAGGAGCGCGGCGTGCACGCCCTTCGCAACCTGCTGTTGGGCGGGCTCAACGCGGGCGTCATCTCTCTGGTGTTCGTCGGGCTGTGGGGGGCAGCCGCCCTCTGGGCCGACCAGCAGGGCATCGGCCTCCTCCACTGGGCGGAGGCCGCGGCGGGCCTGCCGACCTGGGCCCACGCCCTCGGGGCGGTGCTGCTGCTCGACTTTTGGATGTACGTGTGGCACCGCATCAACCACGTGATTCCGTTCTTCTGGCGGTTTCATCGCGTCCATCACCACGACCCGAAGATGGACGTGACAACGGCCAGTCGCTTTCACGTCGGGGAGATTATTCTCTCGTCCCTCCTGCGGCTCGGAGTCATCGTCCTGGTCGGCGTGCATCTCTGGGAACTGGTCCTCTACGAAACGGCGATGTTTGCGGTCGTGCAGTTCCACCACGCCAACATCGCTCTGCCCGCCGGCCTCGACCGCACCCTGCGTGCGATTATCGTGACGCCCAACATGCACAAGGTGCACCACTCGCGCTGGCAGCCGGAGACGGACTCGAACTACAGCTCGCTCTTCTCCTTCTGGGACCGTTTGGGCCGCACGTTTCGACTCCGTGAGGATCCCTCGACGCTGGAGTTCGGGCTCGACGGGTGGGACGCGCCGGAGGACCAGCGGTTTGCGGGCCTGCTGTGGGCGCCGCTCAAAACCGTCGACTCCGACGAGGATCTACGCTCGAAGACAGTGTCGGTGGAATCCCCGTCTCGCGAAGGCGATTCCGCCCGCACGGAGTGAGGAGAGGGAGGCTGGCAGAACCAGCTTTCAGGTCTTGGGTCGACGCAATGGGGCGGGGAGCCGACTGCCGATCTTCTGACCGGAACGTTCTGCCCGGCACTGCTCACGCTCTACACCCGTGAGGCAACGTCTACCGTCTGCGAAAGGCTCGAAGCAGCGCCGGATCCGGAGGGAGGCATTGAGATCCTTGACATGTTCTGGGACCCGGAAGACTTAAGGCCAGATGGGGCCACCGCCAACCGCGTGCCCCCTCTTCTCGTCTATGCCGATCTCGTGGCCCTGGCAGATCCCAGGGGGCTGAACATCGCCCGGAAGATTCGAAAAGAACACCTCGGTGGAAGAATGGCCCCGAAGCGTTGAGCGCTTCCTAAGCCGAAGGATGTCACCAGAAAGAAGTGCATCCCGATCACATGTTTCGTAGTTGCTGCTCTCCTCTCGACCTCGACGGCGAGCCGATGCCGATCGAGACCTTCCGCGACCTTTACCACGTGCCCGGCTTCAAATACGAGTACGTGAATGGGCGGGCGGACATCTCCGTGCAGCGTTCGGCACACGCCATCGTCGCGGCGCCCACAGGTCGGATCGTGGAGCAAACTGACCGTTCGTTGCCCGACGACGTGGAGATGGATTCGGCAGCCGGCACGCCTGTTGGGGACCTCGAATCCCTCTGGGTAAACGCCTTTGCCCGGACGCTGGACTACTACGGCTGGGCCATAGAGGACATCCGCGACGACGCGCGTAAAAGTCTCGACAGGCTTTTCGGAGAAGAAGCCCTTCACCCTGCGTCCCTTGTTGCGCATTGGAGGGGCGATCTCGCAGCTTCTCGTGAACCAGGCCAAGACCCGGCCGCTGATCGACTTCTTGTGCGTGCGCCGGCACCTGCGCCGGAGGGGCGTAGCCAGGGCGCTCGTCCATCGGGGGGCTCGCCGCCTGAAGGAAGAAGCGGGTGCGAATCACCGAGTGACGCTCTGCAGCGGATACCTGCTTGCCAACCGCGAGAGCGCAGCGTGGCACGAAGCGGTCGGCTTTGTGGAGCTTCCCGACTGGCTCGTCCTAACCCACCGTTATCGGCGTCTGCAGCACAACCTCCGGCGGGGTCTCGTGCGGGACGTGTTTGGGGCAAAGCACCGGGCTGAATCCCTACAGGCTACCCTGGGCGAGATGAAGGAGGAGAGGCGGAGCGACCCGCTGGCCTACTCGCCCTCTCGGTGGCTTGACCCAAAGGAGGAGCCTACCGATGAGGAGGAGCGTACTGGTGAGGAGGGCACCTCCCTCGGAAGCCGGATCGACGGGCATCTGGAATCCCATTTCGACCGGCTTGATGGGTTGGGGCCTGTGTGAGAGGCGAGGCTGTTGGTTGCTATTTCCAGGTCGTTCGACGCCCACCTCAAAGAAACCACACGGGGTAGTGGCAAGTGTTGTCACCACGTAGTGACAATAAACCCAACCGGGCGACAGTCCAGCTCAATTCTCCCTCCGCTTATGCAATCTTTTGAAGAGAAGGGCCTTCCGGCCCTGCCGCTAACACATGATCTCATCCGATCGGTAGGCCGGTTGCATGAGTACCGGGGACGGGAACAGCTGTACACGCAGCAGGCCCGCCAGGAGCTCGATACGTTGAAGGAGGGGGCAGTCGTCCGGGGCGCCGAGTCTTTAAATCGAATGGAAGGGATGGAGGCAGCTCCAGAGCGAATCAAGAAACTGATGGATGAAAGCGCGGCTCCGGAAACGCGCTCTGAACAAGCCATTGCGGGCTATCGGGACGTTTTGCACACCATCCACACCCATCACGAAGGCATTGAGCTGTCGAATGGCGTTGTGCGACAGTTTCACCGGGATCTGTTCAAGTACACCAGCATCGGCGGCGGAGATTGGAAGTCGGCCTGCATCAACATCATTGAAGAACATCCCGACGGCACGGAGGCGGTTCGGTTCCGAACCGTGCCTCCACACCGAACGCCTGAGTGTATGGAAACGCTTCACGCCCAATTTGCTCGGGCGTGGACGCAGGGGGAAGTGGATCCGCTTCTTCTCATTGCAGCGTATGTTCTCGACTTTTTGTGCATCCACCCGTTTCAAAGCGGCAACGGTCGGATGGCCCGCCTTCTGACACTCCTGCTTCTTTACAAGGCCGACTACGGGGTGGGGGAGTACATCAGTTTGGAACCTATTGTCGAGGACAGCCAGGAAAGCTACTATGACGCCCTGTCCCGTTCATCCCAAGGGTGGCATGAGGCGAAGCACGATCTTTGGCCCTGGACCGACTATTTCCTCGGAATGCTCCTGTCCGCTTACGAGGAGCTTGAGGACCGGGTGAGTGTTCGCGACTAGCGAGGGGCAAAGACGCAGCGGATTCTCGACACGCTCGAAGAGGTCCACGATGGATTCCGCGGGAGGGAGAAAGAGGGGGGAGGCCACGCCATGCTCGCTGGCAGGGCAAATTACCAATCGGTATGTGCGATGGTGGTGCGACGGGCCTTCTCGTCTGGATGGACCTTCCCCTTGAGTACAATCACACCGATCCATCTCGAATCGGTAAGGTCCATGTCGTTATTAGGGCGGGCCTCGCCACGTGCATGAGAGCCGTAGACGATAAGCTTTTTGAGACGATCTGAGTACATCTTCTCAGGAGCAGGTTTCGCATCTGCGAGTGCCTCTCGGACCGGGGAAGAAAATGGCGAGGCGTCGGGCTTCGGTGAACAGGGAAGAGGAACGTCCGCAGGTTGGATCATCGAAGAATCACTCTTGAAAAGCGGCTACGATGGAATGCCGTGCTTGGTGCTGTGAGGCACGTTGCGGACCATCCGAGCCCCCGGCTCGTTTTCTGCAAAGTCGATTGGCCTCTCACCACCAAGGCCGTATCAGTTACCCTCTGGTAGACAGCTGATTTTACCAGGGGCAATCGGGGGATAATGAAGGTTTGGGGGAGCTCTCTTGCTTGGAGCTCTCTTGCTTCGGAGGGCTGCGTATTAAAACCGCTGATCATCGCTCATAACTGGGAAGGCAAAGGTCAGGTAGAACGGCCGGGCGGATCTGCGAGGGTTTGGGGGGAATCGAAAAGCGCCCTGAGAGAAGCAGAAGCAATCAACCCCGAACGTCGCGTCCACTCGGGGCGTGCCAAGCGCTGGGACAGGTGCAGAGCAGATGATGAGCGTCATGGCCTCCGATAGCTCCGGAGAAAGGGGGATTGGCCCGCCCCGTACAAGAGCCCCAGGGCCAGGCCATGAGGGATTCTTTTTCCCGTGAGCGCTGCTTCGGATCCATTTGGAAATCAGAGGAAAGCCGCTCTCTTCTCAAGGCAGGCGGTAGGTTCTCGGTAATCCCAAAATGCAAAACTCGAATCGACGACCCCTTCAGTTGATGACTCGTCACTTCCGCCTGCTTTTTGCGCCGCTCCTCTTAGCGATTCCGCTATTGCTGGCGGGGCCGGATGCCGGAGTAGCCCAGCCTACGGCCGACAGCACAGACAAGGACGTTCTGTACGTTCCGACGGCCCCGTCGGTGGTGAGAACAATGCTTGAGGTTGCCGGCGTCACGGAAAGGGATGTCGTGTACGATCTCGGCAGTGGGGACGGGCGCATGCCGATTATGGCCGCCAAGGAATTTGGGGCGCGGGGGATCGGGCTCGAAATTGATTCTGCTCTGGTTGCGGAGGCCCGAGGAGAGGCCCAAGTGCAAGGGGTGTCCGACAAGGTGAAGTTTCGGCAGAAGGACCTCTTTAGCGCCGACCTCAGTAAGGCCACGGTCGTGACCCTCTATCTCGGGCCGGCGATCAATGTCAGGCTCCGACCAAAGCTTCTTAGAGAGCTGGATCCCGGGGACCGAATCGTTTCCCACGACTTCCGGATGGGAGAGTGGGCCCCCGACTCGACCGTTAACGCTGGCCGGGGCAATACCGGGAACGAGACCGTCTACCTCTGGATCGTGCCCGAAAAGGTTCACAAAGACCTCCGAGACACGCCGATGAGCCGGAGGCAAACTGATGGGGCGGTTCCACGCTCCACCCCCAGTTCTTCATCCCCGAGTTCTTCATCGAATCGGGTTCGTCAAACGACTGCTTCCTTGACTGAGCCGACCGGATCGGCCGCAAAGGACAGAATCCGTGCAAACCGAACGGTTCGTTCGGCCTCTGCTCCTTGAAGGACCCGCCGGTCGTCTCGATAGAAGGAATACGTGCTCCGGCAGCGGCCGAGAGGAAGCTGGGCCGCCTCCTCGTTTTCAGGTCCAAAAGCGACTTGGGATGGGGGGCAAAGATCAATTCGGTTCTTCGCTGCTCGTCGGAGGGGAATCCTCTCCTCTTCTTGGGCTAGCGCATCAGCCTAAGCGAGCGATGCTCGCATGTCAGCAATGGTAAGCGCCGGATATTCCTCGGTGATTTCCTCGGGAGAGAGGCCCTCGGCCAGGGTGTCGAGAACGACCGATACCATCACACGCGTCCCCTTGATTCAGGGTTTTCCATGACAGATGTCCGGATCCGTTGTGATGTGTTCTTCCCACAGGGCCATACTGGAAGGGGGCGTTTCGTAAGTTTATGGCCGTTCAGTAGAGAGACAGAGGAGAAGTTTGCTCGCTCTCAACGCTGGAGAATTTTCTCTTCCACTGCATTGACGAAGCGCTCGGCCTCCTCAACGAGTTGGACTGCCTCCGACCTGTCAAAGTCTGAAAATACATCATAGTCCGCTTCTCCGCGCATTGACTCAGCGGTGGTAAGGATCCCTCCAACTTCCTCGCTGACTCGTTCGGTGCGAACGAAATGATAGCCAAACCGCCGAATAAGGCTGGCGTGAGTGCTTGGTGTCTCTTCCTTCGTGAGAAGAGCCGCGCGAGTGGCGCTAAAGACAGCGTAATAGGCCCGGTTGATGGTCGCCTCCGCCGAACCGTTCTCCAGAAGAAGCTCCGCGTCAGACAGTGCTCTGCGAGCCTTCTCGATCAGGGCTCGGATGGTTTCTTCATTTTCTGAGCTCATCGGGTCTGCGTGGCGGTCTCTTCGGAAGGAGGAGCCGGCCCGGAGGAAAGCGTCTCCAAGAGGTCAATGCCTTCTGCTTTCGCAGATTGGACGAGCGGCCGGCGATCGTCTTCGAAGTCTTCTGCGCTCATGTGGACGAAGGATAGCGCCGTATCCTGATAAGCGGCGGCTCGTGTTGCAATTCGACTGGTGCGTTTGGCCTCCTCGTAGGATCTGACGGGCCCCTCAAGCACGACGAGCAGGTCGACATCGCTTTCAGGCCGGGCCTCTTCCCGAGCATAAGAGCCGAAGAGAATGAGGTGCTTTAGGCGAGAGCCGTAGAGATCCAGTAGGGATTCAGCCGCCCAGCGAAGAACCCCCCGGGTCTTTTCTGGAATGGGAGGGAGCGTGTTGTCCATTGGCTGGAACTCCAGGGGCTGGAGCGATGACAAAAAGCGGACGATCCCATCTTTTGATGACTACCTGTTGATGGAAGACACCTCTTCTCCGAAAGATCCGAATGCACGTTCGAGAGACGGTAGTGCCGTTATTGCACAGAAAGCCCCCCTCCCTACAAACCCCGGAATTTTGCCTATCCCCGGGGGTGTTGAGCTCCGTGGATGGATTTGTTTGGGGCGGGGCGGCGTCGATTGGATGGTTGTGTTGTTAGCTTTGCAATAACGGAAATGGTTTAGATAGGTGTGATTTTGGGCACGCGAGGGCGAAAATCGTCACGTATCGGACTGATTTCAGAGCTGAAAGCGGCTTCTTTCTCCCCTCGCTACGCGTCTTCTCCGTATCCGGACTGTCGCCGCAGGTGGCCTGGAGAACACGAGGGACGGAGTCCCTCGATGGAACGGAGTCCCTCAATGGACAGGAGCATTCCTCCTTAAGCAAGTGGAGGTGGAAAGAGGCTTTACCTGGACGATGCCCTGAACCTGGAATTCGATATGAAGTGAGAAGCTCTGGAGGAGGCCCGTTCCTACGAGAGGCATGGTTGGAGCTCCCGCAACAAACACTTCGCGGGTTACACCGGAAAGAAGTGCTTTCGCATCATACAGCAGAACGTCTCGGACCCGGTCGTCCGCAAGGGTGACCTCGGTAAGGGTGGTTTCCGGCGGGCCCAGCTACGTGCACGGAAAGTGCCGGCTCTCCGTCAGAAGTAAAGAATCCTGTCATCACTCCGTGCTCGTCTCTCGCAATCGACCGCCGAAGTGATATGCGTGACGGCTTCCCACTCTGCGAAGCCACGTTCGTCCTCTTGCGTCCGGTCGTCGCTCTATGAGACGGTCAAATGCCGCACGAGCATTGGCGTCAATCTCGTAGTCTTCTGTCTCAACATCGATGACAACGAATTTCTGAGCGTCCTTCTCAACGTCAACCTCGGGACGAACCACCCGCTCGAAGATTTCATTGCCACGATCGGCGAGTCCAGATTTTTCCTCGGACATGACGGGCTGCAATCGCCTGTTGGCAACCAGTTGGATAAACTTACTACGACGACCGCCGGAGATCTTTCCTCAGAGAACCGAAAAGACAAAGGGGAGAAACTCCACCCTACGCTCAGTTCGAGCCCCCCTATCCCCAATCTTGACCTCAGCCCCGAGGAAATCATCCAGGCGATCCTGAAGGAGGGAGCGCGAGCCACCCTCTCCAACCAGTGGCGCCTGGCCCGTCGTCGCGTTCAGCGAGAGAGTCGCATCGAGCTTCTCGGCCCGAATGGCCCCGAGGTTCTCGCTTGCCTCACCGAGCACCGGGACGTGGTGGATCTCGACTGGCAGTGAAACCGGCAATGAGACGCTTGTCTTATCTTACAGCGTCCTCCTTGAGATAGGCCGGGAGAGAGCCTTCTCGGGTGATGGCCCTACAGGGTGGGGGTGCCCTACAGGGTGATGTGGATGGGAGGCAGGGGGCGCATCCCATCCACATCACACCCAAGAGGGCTTTTCCAATGACTACGAAAGCGACTTCGAAAAAGAGATCTTCCAGCAAGACACCGTCCGGCAAGAACGGATTCAATCTCTACCAGAGCGTCACGGATCAAATCATAGAGCTCATCGAAACGAGCCAGGCTTCCGGCCGGGAGCTCCCGTGGCACCGAGCGGGGGCAGATATTTTCCTGCCGGTCAACGCCACGACGGGGAGCCGGTACCAGGGAATCAACGTCGTCTCGCTCTGGGCCTCCGCCGAGATCAACCGGTTTACGACCGGCACGTGGGCAACCTACAAGCAGTGGCAGTCCATCGGCGCGCAGGTCCGAAAAGGCGAGAGCTCAACACTCGGGGTCTTCTACAAAAAGTACGTGCCGAACCGGAAATCAGAGCCCGCAGCTGCGGAAAAGCTAAGCGGCAGGTTCGAAGACAGGGGGGAAGAGAACTCCGGCAGGGACGACTCCGGCGACGGGGATCCTGGGGAGAAGCCCAGGGCTCGGTGGTTCGCTCGGGCTTTCCGGGTCTTCAACGCCGATCAGGTCGATGGATACGAGCCTGACGAGCACTGCGAGGAGCTTCCCGAAGAGAGCCTCGTAGAGCGCATCGAGCAGGCAGAGACGTTTGTGGAGACGACCGGTGCCACGATCGGGCACGGCGGCGGCCGGGCCTACTACAATCCGAGCGGTGACTACATCCAGATGCCGGGAGAAGTGCGGTTTCGGGATACGGAAACGAGTACGGCGACAGAAGGCTACTACGCAACGCTCTTCCACGAGCTTACCCACTGGAGCGGGCACAAGGGGCGCTTGGGCCGGGACCTCACCGGGCGGTTCGGAGGCGCCTCCTACGCGATGGAGGAGCTCGTGGCTGAGTTGGGTGCGGCGTTTCTCTGCGCGGAGTTGGGGATTTCCGCCCAGCCGCGCGAGGACCACGCCGGCTACATCGCGCACTGGCTGGAGGTGATGCGGAAGGATGCGGCTGCTATCTTTACCGCAGCCGCGAAGGCGAGCGAGGCAGCAAGGTACCTGAGTGGAAGCGAAGACGAGGAGCGTGTCGGAGAAACCTCTTCAGAATAGGGGGACTGGCTTTCTGTGCTCGTCACACCAACGAACCGTCTCGGCGGAAAAGGATTCTTCCAGCACACGTCCCATCTGTCAGAAGAGTGTTTGTCTATGGCCACGATCACACTGACGGGCGTTCCGGACAAATGGAAGGAGCGCCTCCAGGTACTTGCCGACCGGGAGAGGCGTAGCCTCAACCAGTAGGCAATCTAGCTTCTGAAGCGTGCCGTCCATGAGGAGACAACCGGATTCGACCGGGCCTATCAGCGCTTCCGCGAGAAGCAGGGGGAATCGCCGCTGGAGCAAGGAGACCTGAGTGGCCTTCGGAGCGAGAAGGGAGGCCGTCCTGTGGGCATGTAACGCCCGCCTCGTAGGAGATACCGCCAAATCAAAATCGAGGGCGAGAGATTGATACTCAGTTGGACGAAATCGCAACAGAAAGAGGCCGCTCTGAGAATTGATCGCTTCGAAGAAAACCAATCCCCAGGTCTGAGATCGCCCTCGTCCCCTGTGTCACGTCAAAACGTGATTAGCCGAAGCCGACGGCCACCTCTGCGACTCTACCGGTTCCGGATAAGTGCCAGTTTCACACTGGAGCGATTGCCTTCGGTCGGCAGTGCAAAAACACAGGGGTACATCACCCCAAATCGGAATCAGAACCACCCCTATCACTCACTCCTCGGGGCTGTCTACTTTTAGTTGCACGCCTCGCGCAGAACGACCGTATCCTCTACCAACTAGACAACATCCTAGCCACACTCGGTGTGTTCGGCCGCCTCGACCTGCCGCCACGCCCATCGGGCTCGCTCTGTTTCAGTACCGGCTGGTAGATCACTGGAGCGAGTATAGACTGGCACGTCGATTTGAACGACGCCATCCCGTGTATGCTCACCCGAAGCCCCTAAGGCTCTCAAGTATCGAAGGACACCCGTATTCTCGGCAAGAACGTATCCTCGGAAGAAGTCTATCCCTTGTGCTCCGGCATACTTACTTATGGCCGCCATAAGCATCGATCCGATTCCCTTCCCCTGATAAGCATCGATGACTACAATTGCCGCCTCTGCTATCGAGGGACTTTTCACGAGTCGAACGTACCGCGCAATACCGATTCCAGGCGTACCATCACGGTGGCAATCCACCGCCCCAAGTGCCATATGAGAGTTGCCGTCCACTTCTGTAAGGTACCGGAGTTCGGCCTCACTAGGATAGAACTTGGGCGTAAAAAAACGGCGGTACGTCGTTTCCGCCGACATCGATCGCAAGCCCTCGAGGATCCGCTCCCGATCATTCTGGGTGACCGGTCGGATACACACGCTCATGTTCCCAACTGTGACGGTACGTGGGAAATAGGTGTGCGGAAAAGTATTCATTCCTCAGTATTGCATAGTAGGCTCGTCAAGCTTGCATGCCCGCACTGACGATAAGTGAGGACGTTACGTATGTAGACACCGAATTCATCGGACTGTTCTAAGGGGTCAGAAATGGTACCTGAGCGTATCCAGCAAAATGCTCTTTCATTACGAGGTCTGGGAGACATGAGCACCCGAGAGGGAATGAGCACCTTGATGTAGTCAGCACCGCTCCTGAAAGCAGCTACGCGCCGGTCGGCCCGATGTGTGTGGAGGAGGCCTCCGGTTCGAAAGCGGCCCGAAAGAGTGACTTCGCAATTTTGCGACCGCCCTGCTCGCTCGGCTCGATCTGCTGGGTGTAGTCCTCCCTGCTTGTGCACACCCGGCGCAGATCGATCACCGGACACTCGTGGTCCAAGGCCGCCTGGAGGATTACGTCGTTCCACATCGTAAGCGCGGCGTCGATGACCCGCTGCTGCCCACCGTGTTCGTCAAAAGCGCCATTGTAGATGGTGCAGACCGTGGTGGGCAGCCCGGCCTGGAGGACTTCTTTCAAACATCTCCGATATGCTTCCGCAAAGCGCTCGACCGCGAGGCTCAGCTCAGCGAGCGCCTCGGACACGTGTCCCACCGGCTCCTCCAGCACGGGAATCTCCATCACGGCATCGTTTCCCCCAACGCTAAGAACCGCGCGGGTTGCCCCTTCCGGCAGTCGATCGAGTTGACTCCCAATGCCTTGAGTGGCCGCTCCGTCCACGGCCAGGAGCGTTGCCCGATCCTCCTCCGGCAGCAGGCGAGACAGGTGATCAATGACGGCGGGACCGCCGGAGGTATACGCGCCGTTGTCGAGGGTCGAATCGCCAAGAAGCGCGAGGTGCATTTGCGGAGTGGGGCCGAGTGTTTGTTGTGGTTGCGAGGGGGGCAAAAGACTGGACACCAGGATACCAGGTATAGCGTCAAATCTCCTCGCTCCGAATTTCACCTTGAACGGTGTCTACCACGATGCTGTGGTGCTCCACGTCGAACCATTCATGGAAAACCTCCAGGGTTCTCGGCTCCGGCCACAGCGCCGGGTCGGCAAACCACCCCGCCAGCTCCGATTCGAAAAGCGCCTCGTAGTTGGCCTCCACCCACCGCTCTACTGACTCTGGTCCATCTGCGTCTTCGTCGGCGACTAAGTAAACAGTCCGGTCGGTTCGAAGGGCCTCCTTCGTAATCCCTGGGTCGTCGTCGTACGGATCCGCATCGTTGATCCACCGGACCATGGGACCGCGATACTTGAGTAGGATGGCTCCTCGGTTAATCATCGGCGTCGATGCAGCAATGAGAGACGTTGTGATCGGGAGTCTCAGGGATGCCCGTAAGGATAGATGAGGTCAGACGGGAAGGACCACGTTCAAGGCGGAGTGTCTCGCGTGAGACATCGAGCAATCCTCAGGTCGGCTTCGGCGAAAGAGAAATTCAGACCACGTCCCGGAGAGCCCACACGTCCTCACTTGGATTGTACTCGTTCACGCTCGACCCGCCAAGACCGGTGTCCTCCAGAATCCCTGCGTGCTTCAGGATGCTTTTCATCTGGTAGAAGGTGGTCGAGCGGTAGTGAATCGGCTCCACACGGTCCCATTGAACCCGGCCGCGATCATCGAGGATTTCGGCGCTTCGTTTCGGATGAAAGAAAAGCGTCGGCGTGCGGTCGTGGTCGAGCGCGTCGCAGGCGCGGACGAGCTGAGGCATTGTGGCCGAGCTGTCTGCTTGTTTTAGGCCGCGGACGATGAGGCGCACCATTGGCTCTTGAAGAAGTAGAATACGCAGGGCCGCGCCGGCACGGGGCATCACGTCCGCAAGCGTGGAATGGATCGCCTTCGGATGTATACTGCTCCACTCTGCGAGAGAGGTGTCAAGAATGTCCCCAACGGCCGCTCCCGTGGGGGTGAGGCGCACGCCGTTTCCCTGGATGCGGAGGAGGCCGAGCGTTTCGGCGCCGCGAAGCGCGCCTTTCCACCGCTTCGGCAACGCCTCGTACGGCTCGATGATGTTCGGGAGTTTGGCCGTGTTGTATAGCGGACCGGGTTCAAGTGCAATCGCCCATGCGAGGTAGTGCGTGGGAAGGTTGTATGTGAACGTGCTCCATTCCTGCGTGCGGACGCCGGTGTCGAGCTGGCGGCGGATCGACTGATACGGATCCCGCCACGGCTGGCGGGCCCTGGGCCAGACGAGAGGCTCGGCGCTCTCCTGGTTCGCCGAGGCGGCAAGAAGGCCAATATTCTTTTCTCGGAGGCGCTCGACGGTGGGTTCGCTGATCCGATCGGCAGGAGCGCTGAGGAAGCTATACTGCACGCCGTCCTGGTACATCTCCGCTTGGGCCGCGCCCTTCAGCAGGTCGCCGGTTCCCTTGGCCTCGACGGCTAGGAGGCTTTCCCCGTCGTCGAGCCGACCGACCAGATCGGGATGACGGGCATCTTCACCGACCTCAAGGGTGATGCGCTGGTAGGGATCCAGTCCGCCGTGCTCCAGGAGCGTGTGGTGTGCGTCGGTGAAGAGGTGCAGCACAGAGCCGCCGTCGGGGAGAGAGGTCGACGTCAGAAAGGAACGGACCCGTTCGACGACGGCGGGTTCAGTCATCGGAAGAACGACTCACGCAATGGACAGTGGGCAGAGGTCTTTCGAAATGGAACCGTCACAGTTCCTCCACAATAACTGGGTCTGTCAATGCGTACCGGTTCAGCGATAGGGAGACTTCCCCTAAAAAAGCGAAAAGCCCGCCTCGGGGCTGCCGGGCAGGCTTTTCTAAAGCATCGCGCTACGTCGTGTCTCAAACGCAGAGCACATCTTTAGTGTGATGCTCTGGACCTACAATACGCCCCCCGCCAGTTCCAGTCAAGAGGGAAGTGCAACGGGGTGGTGAAATCGGGGCCCCTCACACATGGCTGCACATGGGCTTTTCGAACAGGCCCTGACATCTCGGATGAGCCTCGATGTCTGGAGGGCCTTGACCTCTTGCAGATGCAGTCTTTCCCAGAGCATTCCTTGTAAGGAGCCCCAGAGCACTCCATCTTGAGAGCACTCCTTGAAGACGCTCCGCGAGGGCACTCTTTTTGCAAACGCATTCTTTCTCACAGACGGTTTTTCCAAAAACACGTCCGACGCTACCATGAGCGATGATAGCACCCACGACCTTGGCGGCCCGAGCCCGGCCGGACGCCCGGGCGGCTCCGCCGGCACCGGCGAGTTTCTGGAGGCCCGAGCTACGATTTATCGTGAGGACGGGGGCCTCGATCATCTCCAGCTGGAAATCTCGGCCCTGAACTTCCGCCGCAAGCCAGAGGCGGCCCTCATCGGCGCGCTCAAGGAATCGAACGCCGGGCTCGAGGGAGCCGAACAGATTGAGGTGGAGATCGGGGGCGAAACCCTCACGCTAAAACAAACCGGCTGGGAGATTCAGTAGAGAAGGCCACCAGAACGGAGGCGCCTCTCCGTAAAAAAGAATTGTGGGGAGAGCTGGCCACCTTCTGGATCACTGACCACTAGACCTGGTTCCCTCAAATGAAATGTGCTCGCTCCCACTTGAAATAATTTTGCCATGAGCGCCACGATCCCGCTTCCAAGGAGCCAAGACGCCGGGGATTTTCCTGAGCTTGGGGCCGGTGGACCGGCCGGTCTCGTCTCAGCCGTGCGTGAGGGCATTCCAACCGGTCGCTTCGACGCCCTGAAGACACTCGTGGGCGTCTCGACTGAAATGCTCACCGAGGTGGTCGGCATCAGCCCTTCCACCCTGAGCCGCCGGCGCAAGAAGGGCACCTTCAACAAGGACGAGTCCGAGCGCATCCTGCGCATTGCCCGTATCGCTCTTCGGGCCGTCGACGTCCTCGATGGAAAGGATAACGCCCAGAAGTGGCTCACCGAACCGGCGCGTGCCCTCGGCGGAGAGAAGCCCCTGGAGTTTGCCGACACCGAGCCCGGGGCCCGAGAGGTTGAGCGGCTTCTCATTCGCCTGGAGCATGGGGTCTATAGTTGAACGGCGTCTACAGCTGAGCCATCAAACCGGTTGACGTTTCTGTTCTGACGATAGTACGGACTGATGACGCGCGTCTGGCGGATCGTAAAGGAGAAATTTGCAGATTCAGCCTTTAGCGGAGAGGGCGCGCGCCGGGCCGGCGGGCGGTTCAACAGCCCCGGCCATCCGGTCATCTACACTTCCGGGTCCCTCGCCCTGGCCGAGCTGGAGATCCTGGTCAACCTGCCAACAGACCGGCTCCTGGCGAGCTACGTGGCCTTTTGGGCGCAGATCCCAGACGGGCGGATCGACACGCTTGGTCGAGATCAGCTTCCCGACGGATGGCGAGAGGCGCCAGCCCCCGACTCTGCCAAAGAAATCGGAGACCAGTGGCTCCAGTCGGAGAGGTCGTTGGCCCTTCGGTTGCCCAGTGCCGTCGTCCCGGCCGAGGACAACATCCTCATCAACCCCAACCACCCGGCCTTTGGGGAGGTGGAAACCGAGGGGCCGTTCGATCCGGAGATTGATGATCGCCTTCAGTGACCTCTTCTAACCTGGGGTAAGGTTAGACCTGAATGGGAAGGAGTCAGAAGAGAGACAAAGAGGGGATTGGAAGTACTTATTGCGCCGGAACGTCGCCGCACTGCAGGGAGTGACCTGAGTGTTCAATGTGTTTTTCGGGTCCAAACCTCCCTCACTCCATGTCTGACGCGCCACAAAACGTCAAAATCACCGGCATTCGCATTCCCTTCCTTGATCTCGTGTGGCTTCTGACAAAAGTGGCCCTTGCGTCGATTCCAGCCGCACTGCTCGTCGGTCTTATCTACGCGATGATCTATGCCCTTCTGACCGGAAGCATCGCTGGGATCGGGTAGCCAGGCAGGAGGGTGGAATCCGGTAGTAGGAGAGGTCCAAAAGAGGCCTACAGCCACGTCTGCCCAAAACCTCCAGGGCCTGTCCCTCAGGATCTGCTCCTCAGTTCGGAGAGGAATCATCCATTGGAGGGCAGCAGAGGCGTTTTTGTTGTGCTTTAGATCAGCTAACCAATTCCCGAACACTGTCGACTCCTGACTTAGGGAAAACGTCTGCAGTTTGGTCAGAGGTCTCTCTTGAAGTTCCATTGTAGCACTCTCATCTTGCACCTGCACCTCGCCAGTAGCGGACGCTCGGTGTCCGCTCTTTAGGGATCCTCTGCTATCTTGATGGAACCGAGGCGACTGGATGACGCATCGGTCATCGAGGCAATGCTTCCCCGCATCTCTTCTGCATCTTCAAAGAGGTTATGAACACGGACCTGCGTTCTACGTCCATCGGCAGACAAAGCCAACCTACCCATCTCAAACTCCTCGCCCTTCTCAGAGACGGAGAGTCTTTAACGCAGGCCGAGATGACCGAGCGACTGCCGATCAACTCAAAGCGGCAGGCCCGCCGCCTGATTGAGAAGCTTGAAGGAGCCGATGTGCCCCTCGAGTCAAGCCAGAGGGGACAGGAAAAGGAGTACCGCCTTCCCCCTGAAGAGTGGGAGACGCGCCTTCGTTTGGACTTGACCGAGCAAGAGGCTTTGGCATTGCTTTTGGCGGCCTGGGCAGCAGGATCAGGACTTGGCCCCGCACCCCTGAAAGAGGCCCTTAGCAAAGCGACCCGTGGCTTGATTGAAGGGCTCCCTGCGTCGGTAACGACCTTCGAGCCCAGCTCCCTCATGGACCACATTCACTTTGGGGAGGCCGCTTCGGTGGAAGTCGACCCGGAGGTGTTTACCGATCTGGTCGACGCACTTTCTAACCGGCGGGCGATCGAGATCGACTACTACTCCGCGAGTAGCGATCGGCGCTACGAAGGACGAAAGATCGACCCGTTAGGTTTGGCCGTGCGCGGAGACGCCTGGCTCTGTGTGGCCGAGGACCACCGGAGCGGCGAGCGCCGGGACTTCAACCTTACGCGCATCGAGGCGGTCCGGCCCCGGCGTCCCGACAGCAACGGAGGGGACTACCGGATTCCAGAAGACTTTGACCTGGAGCTCTATTTTATCGACCGGTTCGAATCCCTTGATGCGGAAGAGGTTTACGAGGTGCGTCTTCTGGTTGAGCCCGAGGCGGTGCCCTACTTCCGGTCGAAGTCCTACCACCGGACGCAGCAGATCCACGAGGAGGCCGCCGGTGGCGAGGGGGCGGTCATCTCCTACGAGGTGGCGGGTCTCGAAGAAATCGCCTCGTTCGTACGGTCCTGGGGGCCCCGAGTGAAAGTGCTCCAGCCGTCGGAGCTTGCGGACCGCATTGCTCGGGAGGCACGCCGAATGGCCGCCCAATACGAGGAAGACCCGCCCGCGCCCTGACCAATTTGAGCGCCCAAAAGAGACCGGACGCCGGATGTCCGGCCTGGAGGCAAGCCTCCATATGTTGGCTGATGAATCGACGGTTGACTTCGAATCCATCGGGCTCCCGTTATGCCAGAGGGTATCTCACAGGCCAACCCGGAGGCATCTTCGATCAAAGGGTCGATCAAGAGCGACCGTGCGCCGAGGGAGACCTGGGCGGTGCACGTGCGGTTTGCGCCCTCAGAAGGACGCAGGCTCCGCCGTCCGGAGCCGACGAGCTGTCCGGGCGAGGGTCCCCTCTGGACCGAGCGGCCCATCCTCATGGAGCGGGCCGACGGGACCTACGAGCTGATCGGCACCTCCGGAAATTTGGACGGGCTGGCCCGGTGGGTTCTCAGCTTTGGGACGAGCGCCGAGGTCCGAGGCCCTGACCGGCTCCAGCGCCGGGTGGCTGCTCAGGCCCGGCGCATAGGACGGAAGTACCCTGAAGACCGCGACTGTAAGAACTGAAACCGACACCTCACGAGAACGAAGCTATTCGAGAGAGACGTTTTTAAATCGCACCCTTTGGGACAAACTGACGACACCTATGCGACTCAATCTGACACTTTCTCCCAACACCGATCCGGTTCCGTTCAATCACCTGCACAAGCTCACGGGCACGCTACACAAGTGGCTCGGGTCGGAGAACGACCTGCACGACGGGCCCAGCCTGTACAGCGTCGGCTGGCTGAAGGGCGGGCATGGGGAGGATGGAGCCCTGCAGTTTCCCGATGGCGTGCGCTGGCGTCTTAGCTTCTGGGAGGATGGGGCTGCGAAAACCGCATTGGAGGGCATTCTGCAGGATCCATCGGTCTTTGCCGGAATGCGAGTCGTGGAGGCCCAGCAGCAGACGACGCCTGCGTTTTCAGGTGGCTACCGCTTCGACGTAGACGCGCCGGTCATTGCCCGCCAGCGCCGCGAGGATGGGAGCCGCGAGTACCTGATCCACGACGACGAGCGGGCCGACGATGCCCTCACCCGCACCCTGCGCGCCAAGATGAAGGCGGCCGGGCTCGACCTCGATCCGTCAGAGGCGCAGGTACGGTTCGATCGGGGGTACAAGGGAGCCGACACAAAACTCGCGACCATCGAAAAGGGGGGGCATGAGATTGACCACAAGGGTAGCGTGTGTCCGGTGATCGTGGAGGGGCCGCCCGAGGTCTCACGCTTTGCCTGGAACGTGGGCGTAGGGGAGCTTACCGGAAGTGGGTTTGGTGCGCTGAAGTGACGCCATCGCGATGAGCAACACACTTGAATAGATTCTACACCTATGTCCAACTCACTCAACCTTTCTTTCTTTTTAGAGCCGCCAGACCTGGATACGACAGCACTCTTGGAGATTAGGGCGCTGTCGCCGTTGTCAATGACTGCCACCCAGCCGGGCACGTACTATCGCAGTCAACCAGCCCCAACTGAGGCTATGCTGTTTGGGCTGCTCGAAAACGCCCTGGGATGGCACTTCCCAGAGAAGGTGCGCTCCACCGTTTTGAAGAAACTGCGCTCGGAGGCGAAAAGCGAACTTGGGCGTGGGCATCCACAGAAAAAAGAGCCGTGGATCACGGGCGATGACGACTCGGAATCCGGATCCGGCTTCCTGAGTCTCCTCCAGCATCATCTTGAGTTTGAGATGTCGGTGTTGCCGGACACGGTACACTTCGATGATCTCTGGGCTCGGCATGCACGTGGGAGTGGGACGGAATTTCCAGGTGGAAGTCGTCACTACGACGTGCGACTCGAACGCGTGGTGAGTCTTGAGCGGAGCGATGACATCAAGTTTGGCGACTACTCCAGTTACAAGATCCGCGACCCGGACGCTCTTCCGGATGTCGAAGAGGGGGACAAGGTGCACGTGAAGGCGCTTCGACCGCAGTATCCCCAATACTATACCAGCCCGACGCCCCGCGAGTACGTCATTCCGGAAGGACCGTACCGGTACCGCGTGCGCACGACAGAAACGCTGGCGACGCAAATCGAAGACGCGCTCGACGACCCGGCGGCCCCGCTCTATCTCGGGAATAACGACGGATGGGTGGAAGCCGAGTGGGAGGTGATGAACCAATGAATCAGACCACGACACCGATGAAACCCGACAAGACCGAGTCCCCGACTCTCGTTTTCGATCATCCTTATCCGCGCTACGGACTGGCCGCCGCACTCGTGCAAGTGGGCGTGGGGCGGGAGTGGAAAACACTGCTCGATCAGCCCGAAGCTCTTCTGGACGCAGCCCAGGTTGCGATTCGCGATGGTTTGCAACGCTTCCGTGTGCATACCAGCTGCGATTTGGACACGGACCGGGAGCTACAGTATCGCTGGCTCTCGAACGAGGAGCTAGAAACTGGGGGTCAGAAAGCGGAGGACGGATATTACATTGCCCCGCATGTCGTGATCGACGATCGTAACTCGCGCTACCTGATCCGGGAGGCCCGATCTACGCTCGACGAACTTCAGAACGAGGAAGAGATCGATCCGCAGGCGTCGGTGAAGATGAAGCGCTCTTTTGCCCCGTTTACGTCGAAGCTAAATCAGGGGACGAAGACCCTCTCAGAACCGAAGTCTACAAAACTGGAGGCCGTATTCTCGCTGGTGGCGGCCCTCACATCCTTGAAGCCTGCCGCGCAGGTGGATTTCACCAACCAGGTGATGATTCCGGATCTGGATCTGGAGGGGATGATCCGGTTCGTTCGGCTTTTTCGAAGCATGAAGGACAAGGAGACGGGCGAATTTTTGACCCTCAACCGATCGGAGGACAGCAATCGGAAACGTCCCCCGCTCTTCGAGGGCAACTACCCCGATGCCCCTGGCAGCAGCGCCTTCGGTCCGGTTGGGCTTATGGGGGCAATGGGGCAGTGGGCGAAGCGGGCCGGCCGGCTGGATGAAGCGCGTGACGTGCTAGACCAGATGGCCGGAAATCCGGTCTACCTCGTCAGCTACGATGGCGGGCTGATGCGACAGGAGTTCGTCGGACACCACGCGGCTCGGCTCGCCGAAGAGCAAGACCTTCCGGCCGTCATCGCCAGTTTGTATCGGATCCGGTTTTACAACGAAGACGACAATCGCCCGGACAGCACCAACCGGCAGAGCTTCTTCCGAATGGCGGGACGGTTTCTGCAGCTCTACACCCAGCCGGCCTTCTGCGATTTCCTTGCCTTTCGAGTCCAGTACGACCGTGTTTTCTCACCAATTCTAACCGACTACTTTATGAATAAGCAAGCCATCGACGCCGACATCGTGCAGTCCGCACGAGCGTACGGCGCGTACCTCAACGATGTCGCCTACCATATCGCCCGCCAGGAGGTGGAGGAAAACGACGAGCAGGACGGCGGCGGCACGGGCCGAAATCTGTACGAGGCTAAGACGCGGGCGCTGGCGCAGCTTGAAAGCACCGCCATGAGCGCTCGCCGTCCGTCAGCTCTCTTCGCACAACTCAACGTCGACGCCGGGCGCCAGTCAAACCGCGACGTGCCCGCGGCGGCGGAGCGCTTCCTGGAGGCCACGAATGCGGGAGAAATCGACTTCGACACCGCGAAGGACCTCGTGCTGGCGTACATGCGACTCCGATCTGAAAATGGGTCTGAAAACGCGCAATCCGAGGACGACGATTCGGACGATCCCTACATGGAGGACGGTGAGTAGTCGGCAGCAGCACCGCACCTTTTCCTCTCTTTTTACTTCACTTGACGACACAACTTCTACCATTTATGGAAAACGTAAAAGGCATTTCCGTCACGCTTCTCTCACCGATGTCCAATCACACGGCCAACGGAGGAGAAAAACTCCTCGGCAACGCGTCGTCCATTAAGCGACGGCCCGACGGTCGGGTGTACATCTCCGGTCAAATGCAGCGACACGCGCTGTTCAGTGCGATCGAACGCCTCAATTTAGAGCACGACAACCGGGGCGACACCTACGTATCCAATGGCGACGGAACGACCAATCAGATCCAAAAGGATCTCCGTGCCGACATGGGCGGGTTCATGCACCCGTCGCAGGGCAGCTACTCGGGCCGCCGGACCGCGCCGGTGAGCGCGACGTTCGCCGTGGCCAAAGAGGAGAGCGACGTGGGACGCGACCTGCTCATCCGCATCAAGCAGAACACCAACGAAGAGTCCGAGCAGAAGCAGGCGCTTGCCACCAATGAGTTCAGTCAGGACGACGACATGCAGATGAGTTTCCATCTGGACGTGTCGGCCCTGTCGGTGAGCAAGGCGTTCACCTACGAAGAGGAGCGCCACGTCGAGACGAACTACGTAAAGCACGTTGACGAGGCTGAGCGGACACGCCGCGCAGAACTGTTTCTGGAGGCCACTCGGTTTCTGAACGACTACGCCAACCAGGCCCGGAATGCGACCACTGGGGAGCCGCAGGAAGCGCTCATCGTGCTGGATTCCCGGCTGTCCCGAAAGGCATCACGCTTCTTCGACATGAGCGAGGCGGAGCGGGAAAACCTCTTCGCGGAGCTCGATGCGCGAGATGCCAAGTACTTCTACGGCGACGATACCACCACCGACGGCAAGAGTGTGTTCGAGGCATACGATGCTGCGCTGGACGCCATCGACAGCCTTTACGATCCGACGGAGGGAGCCGAGCCGGTGCCCTTCAACGAGTTCGCTCAAAAGGCGGAGGCCTAACCGATGAACCCGATTCTTGCCAAAACCAACGGCATCACGCTGGAGGAGCACACGCGACATGTCGTTGAGCAGGCCCGGGCGTGGCTCGATGCGTTTCCGTTTCTGGAATCGAAATATCAAGAGCGAACGGGAGCGGCGCTTCGCCCTCAGCTTCTGAAAGCGGCCGAGGTGCACGATCAGGGCAAGCGCCACTCCACATGGCAGACGGCCTGTCGCAAAGATGCGAAGGAAGGCGGCTCGCGGCACCTGATGACGGCAGACCTACGTCACGAGTTCGCGTCGCTCGATTATGCGGACACGAGGGGAATTGACCTGACACTGCCGGAGCGTGCCGCAATTGCCGCTCACCACGGAAAGCTGAGCTACGACCGGCGGGCACGGAAGCGGTGGAAGAACGACGGCGAAGGACAGTTCGAATATCTGTGGGATGAGTTTTGCGAAGAGGATGGTCGGTGGACAATAGATCCACCGCCCAATCTCGCAGAGAAAGCCTTGAACGAGCGGTTTCGTATCGCCGGGGTTCGGTCGCTTCTCCGCCTTGCCGACACGCGGGCGAGCATTCAGGAGAAAGAGTCCCAGAACTGGGTGCCTGATCCCGAAGAGCTCCAGTTCGCGTACGAGTTTCCGTATGACTCTCCGCGCGGAGTCCAGGAGGTCGTTACAGAGGCGACTGAGGACGATGGTCGGGACGACACCGCCATGATTCTGCGGGCCCCGACGGGGAGCGGAAAAACCGACGCGTCACTCCTCTGGGCGCAGCATCAAATCAATGCCGGAAAGGCCGACCGGTGCGTCATTGCCATGCCCACGCGGTTTACGTCCAACTCATTGTCGGTGGACGTGGACGAAAACGTGAGCAAGACGGGGCTCTACCACTCCAGCGCGTGGCACGCCCGGTACGGGGAAGGAGTGGGGGAGGAAGACGAGGATGCCCGTCACCGTGCCGGGGAGATGCACCGGATGGCGCGGCTGTTGGCGACGCCCGTCACGGTGTGTACGATCGACCATCTCTGTGCGGCGCTCACCGGCACGCGAGAGGATCACTTTGCCATCTTCTACCACCTGTGCAACAGCTGCGTGGTGATCGACGAGGCGGACTTCTACGATCCTTTCGTGCAGGCGAATCTTGAGGTACTGCTCCACGTGCTGCGCCACTTCGACGTGCCGGTACTGGTCATGAGTGCGACCGTGCCCGACGCCGCCAAAGACTTCTACAACATCGGCACACTGGAGGAAGACACGTCGGATTTAGACCGCACGCGCTGTTACATCAAAGACGCGGGTGAGGCGGACGAGCCTGATGAAATCGTAGACGTGCTTCGACCGATTGCCCGCCAGGACCCCCCCACGGCCATTTTGTACGCCAACACCGTGAAGAGGGCGCTGGCGTACTACGACTGGTTTCGAGACAATACCGACGTTGAGCCCATTCTGTACCACTCTCGTTTTACGGAGCCGGGCAAGAAAGGTGTGGAGCAGAACCTGCTCGACGCGTTGGGACAGGAGGCCTGGGATGAAGGGACTGCAGAAGGGGTGGCAGTGCTCACCCAGATCGGCGAAATGAGCTTGAACATTAGCGCGCCGGTGATGGTGAGCGAACTCTGCCCGTACGACCGCTTGGCCCAGCGTGCCGGACGGCTGGGGCGATTTGAGGGCATGGACGTGGGCACGCTCCACGTCGTGACGCCGACGAAGGAGGGCAACCTGTATCCGGCCCCGTACGGTGAGTTTGATCAGGACGAGTACGAGTGGCATCCAGGACGAGCCCTCGTTCAGACGCGGGAAGCCCTTCAGTTCGAGCCGCACTCGGCGCGAGACTTTATCGATGCGGTGGACGAACTCTATCCCAATGCAGAGTCCTTTTCACCCTCAGACGACCGCATCAAGACCAACCGCAAGCGACTCGTGCAACACTTGAAGGATGATTGGCTCATCGTAAGTGCCCGTCACTCCGACGAAGAAACCGAGTCCACGGATGATTGGCTCAGCCGGGATATTCCATCGCAAGCAACCGTTCTTACGGCCTGTCCCGATCGGTTCGACACATACTCCGAGTATCGGGCCTTCGAACAGGAGTACGGAGTGTCGGTCCCTATGTATCATGTGCAGCGGGACGACCGGGAGCAGCGTCCGGATCTGCCACCGGTTCAGAAAGTGGCCGTCGAAGTGGCTGACGAAACAGAAGAGGCCTGGTATTCTCCGGCGTACTCCCCAACAGAAGGCCTTATACTCGATCAAAAACGAGGGCGCTCGATGAACGACCGATGTTTGTAGGGTGGCATAATCTCGTCGCCCTCCCTGCTCAAGAATAACTAAGCACCGATTCATTCGCCTATTATCACTGATGATTATGGGTAAACCATTGAACAACAAAACGATAGAGGTGGTCGTCACCCTCCCCGGGGTTGACACAGAACCGCGGGGTGACGACTTTAGAAACGCCCAAATGGCTATCACAGCGGCCCTCAGCGTCGCTCAAGAGGCATTTATGAGGGCGAGAGGTTAGCTTCGAATCGGACCTATGAGGTATTGAAAGTTCTCGCGCCTCTTCTGCGGCACACTGCGGATGCTCCTTCGAATCGGACCTATGAGGTATTGAAAGAATCGCGACGTTGATCATCCGCCTCAGCGTCCGCATCTTCGAATCGGACCTATGAGGTATTGAAAGAAGCAGCTTTCCTTCATCAAGCGGCTGAATCGGGCGCCTTCGAATCGGACCTATGAGGTATTGAAAGATCCGAAGCCTGCCCCCGATCCGGATTCCTCGACCGGCTTCGAATCGGACCTATGAGGTATTGAAAGGAGGAGATCATCGTTGAAGCTGATGAACGATCCACGCCTTCGAATCGGACCTATGAGGTATTGAAAGGCCGAGACCTGGGACGCGATCGAGAAAGAAATCGAAACTTCGAATCGGACCTATGAGGTATTGAAAGTGAGGCCGCGCGTGATCGGATGCGTGAGATGGGTGTTCTTCGAATCGGACCTATGAGGTATTGAAAGAGCTGACCCCCCACAGGTGAAGCAGTCCACTTATGCTTCGAATCGGACCTATGAGGTATTGAAAGTCATCATAGGTAATGCCTGCACGAGTGTCCAGCGCGGCTTCGAATCGGACCTATGAGGTATTGAAAGGATCTTCCATCGGCAGTGGCAGCGCGTGAGGCACTTCTTCGAATCGGACCTATGAGGTATTGAAAGTCGTACGAACGCTTGTCTTGGTCTCCAGCCTGATCCACTTCGAATCGGACCTATGAGGTATTGAAAGATAATCTGATCCGAAAATGTCAGCAGCAAGGTGAAGCTTCGAATCGGACCTATGAGGTATTGAAAGCATCTTTGACCCCCGCCGCCGCTGCTACTCTGTGAGGCTTCGAATCGGACCTATGAGGTATTGAAAGGCGGGCTGTGGATTATCGCCTGGGCCATCGGGCTGACTTCGAATCGGACCTATGAGGTATTGAAAGCGCAACCCCGCGATAAAATCCTCCCGCGCCTCCTGCTTCGAATCGGACCTATGAGGTATTGAAAGCCTCTCTTCGGCACAAAGAGGACGGCACCGACGTGACTTCGAATCGGACCTATGAGGTATTGAAAGTTGGTCGAGGCCACCAGGCCCACCATCGAAGACATCCTTCGAATCGGACCTATGAGGTATTGAAAGTACAGCGTCGGTTCGTGAGGAGTGTCCGCGCCGCACCTTCGAATCGGACCTATGAGGTATTGAAAGTATTCTGATCGGGGATATCGACGAGATCCGGGTCAACTTCGAATCGCACCTATGAGGTATCGAAAGCCAGACGATCCTGGACGCGAAATGTCCGGGGTCGGAAGGGAGCGTTTGTAGACTATGGGTGTGTCGGCCGGGACGCGAAACGAAGCGGCCCACTCGGCACACCCGTTGTCTGTTGGATCGATCCTCTGTCGGCGCATGTCCGCTCCCAATTCTGCTCCGCCTCGTTCCTCGTTTCGCGTGGGAGGAATGCTCGTCGGCTACTACGTGCTCTGCCCGCGCAAGGCCTGGCTCTCGATGCGGGGCCTGTGGATGGAGCAGGAGTCGACCACCGTCGCGCTTGGGCGGCAGATCGATGAGAACAGCTACGAGCGAGAGCAAAAGGAGATCATGCTCACGGCTGAAGCGCCGAACGGCACGCCCCTCATTGGCAAAGTCGACTGGGCTCGGCTCGACGCCGGCGTCCTCCACGAAACCAAAAAGAGCCCCTCTGCTGAGGAGGCCCACAAGTGGCAACTCCGGTTTTACCTGTGGCTTCTCGCCCTAAACGAGGTGACAGGACCGCAGGGCGAGCCGTTTGCCGGCGAGCTCAACTACCCGAAGCAGCGCCGCACCGAAGACGTCCGTCTTACAAACGCCCACACCGAGCGCTTGCAGGAGATTGTCCAGTCGCTTCAAGCGCTCTCGCGCCAGAAGTCTCCGCCCCCGCGGCGAGAGGAGCGCTCGTTCTGCCAAAAGTGTGCATTCGAGGAGCTTTGTTACGGGTGAGCACCGGGACCGGGTCAGAT
The DNA here is from genome assembly GCF_002954405.1 of Salinibacter sp. 10B. Taxonomy (NCBI): domain Bacteria; kingdom Pseudomonadati; phylum Rhodothermota; class Rhodothermia; order Rhodothermales; family Salinibacteraceae; genus Salinibacter; species Salinibacter sp. 10B. The sequence continues at coordinate 93,245 of NZ_MQWC01000005.1, forward strand.
GCTGCGTCCCAACCTTTCTTTCGTGATTTCAGTTCAAGACCATTCTCCCTTTCCTATGAAGCGCCCGTACTACCTCTTTTCCAACGGTCGGCTTTGCCGCAATCAAAACACACTCTGTCTTGAACGAGCGACCGACGCCCGCTCTCCCGGGGCCGAGGTGGCGGGGGACCGGCTTCCTTTGAGTGAGATTCCACACCGAATCAATCCGGAATCGCCGACAGGGGGCGACGGGGCTCCGCAAGGCCAATCGGACCCGGCCGAAGAACCAGTCGCCACTGGAGCGGGACGGCAGAGAGACGAGGACGCCGCTTCCCAGGAAGAGTCTGGGGCAGTCAGCAACTCATTGACCTCCGACGACGGCCAACCCAGTGGAGAATTAACCGGCGAGTCGATTCCATTTCCGATCGAGAGCGCCGAGTCAATCTACTGCTTCGGGGAAATTGACGTCAACTCGAAGCTGGTGAGCTTCCTCTCGAAGCACCACGTTCCACTTTTCTTTTTCGACTACTACGGCAACTACACCGCCAGCCTCTACCCGAAGGAGCACCTCTTAAGCGGACGCCTTACCGTCGAGCAGGTACGCCACCACACCAACCAGGAGAGGCGCCTGCGCCTGGCGCGCTCGTTTGTGGAGGCGGCCCTGGCCAACATTCGCCGCGTGCTTCGCTACTACGCTTCGCGCCTGGAGGAGGGCACCGAAGGGATCGAGGAGGCAATCAGAAAGATCGAGTCGATCAAAAAACGGGCTCAGGAGGCCGAGGGCCCGGCCACGCTTATGGGACTGGAGGGCCAGGCCCGGCGGCGGTACTACCGGACTTGGCCAACGCTCCTGGGCGGGGCCGGCGAAAACTTCTCCTTCGAACGGCGCAGCCGACAGCCGCCCTCCAACCCGCTCAATGCCCTGATCAGCTTCGGAAACAGCCTTTGCTACAGCGTGGCACTTCGCCAGCTCTATCACACGGCTCTCGACCCGACGGTCTCCTATCTTCACGAACCGGGGGACCGGCGGTTTTCCCTTGCCCTCGACCTGGCAGAGGTTTTCAAGCCGCTTCTGGTCGACCGGGCAATCTTCCGCCTCGTCAAGACACGTCAGATCCAACCCGACGATTTTGAGGAGCGTCTCGGGGGAGTGTACCTCACCGAAAGCGGGCGCAAGACCTTCGTAGAACACTGGGACGAGCGCCTGCGCCAGACGATTGAGCACCGGCGCCTCGAACGTAAAATTAGCTACGAGCGCCTCGTGCGTCTCGACGCCTATCGCCTCACGCGTCACCTTTGTGCTCCGGAGGACGACCCGTACGAAGGGTTCGAGATGTGGTGGTAATCTTCTGAGTCTGGGCGTCCGGACGGGCTGTCGCTTTCTCTTTACATCGACACGGGAGCAACCTATGTACTTCGTAGCGGCCTACGACGTCGACGAACGGCGGGTCGGAAAGATGCTTAAGATCTTTCGGCGCTACCTGACCTGGGTGCAGAATTCGGTCTTTGAGGGGGAGCTGACCGAAGCGCAATTTGCCGAGCTCAAAGCGGAAGCAGAGGCGTTGATGGACCCGGCCACCGATTCGGTAATCTTCTGGAACCTGCAGGCCCAGAAGTATTGCGATCGCGAGACGTTGGGCCAAGAGCGGGGAACGACGGGCCGGATGCTATAACCCAGCGCCTATGACCAGGCGTTCCCGAACGGCGTTCTCGTCACCCTCCCGATCGACCTACTGGGAGAAGGCTTCTGATTCTTAGTCGAGAAATTCTGTTCTATATAAGATACTGAATAGCAATGATTTACGAAGTCTCGTCACCCTCCCGGAGAGAATGCATTACCGACGGGGGACGACAATTGGGGCGGCTTAGACGTCCCGATGCCCGCCTGCATTTGCGCTCACGGCCGTTTTTTGGCAATTTGAGGCAGCCTTCGAATCGGACCTATGAGGTATTGAAAGAGCGGCCTTACGGCCTATCGTTTCGCAAAGAGCGCGGCTTCGAATCGGACCTATGAGGTATTGAAAGCCGAGCGATCCGATCACCGATCCCGTGCAGATCACCTTCGAATCGGACCTATGAGGTATTGAAAGAAGGCGTGAGTATTGCCGACGACGGCGAACTGCTCACTTCGAATCGGACCTATGAGGTATTGAAAGTCGAACCCAAGTCGGATATTGGGTTGAATTTCGCAGACTTCGAATCGGACCTATGAGGTATTGAAAGGGGCCACGGAGGGCGATCTCGAAAAGGTGGAGGAGTCCTTCGAATCGGACCTATGAGGTATTGAAAGAACAGGAGGGAGGTCGGGGTCATCAAAGCGAACCTTCTTCGAATCGGACCTATGAGGTATTGAAAGACCATTCACTACGCGGAGTACGTCCACGAGGGCACGACTTCGAATCGGACCTATGAGGTATTGAAAGAGGACCTCTCCGGCTCGACCGAGACGGTCACGACGACTTCGAATCGGACCTATGAGGTATTGAAAGTGGGTGGCGATGGCAGGGTGACTTCAGGCATGGCCTCCTTCGAATCGGACCTATGAGGTATTGAAAGAAGTCGCAGGTAAGGAGGTTGAGGGCGAGGGCCAGGCTTCGAATCGGACCTATGAGGTATTGAAAGAGAATACTGACCCCTACTGGAACGGTGTCTGGGACTGCTTCGAATCGGACCTATGAGGTATTGAAAGTTGTGCCATACGATCCAGATGATTAACGAAGAGACTGCTTCGAATCGGACCTATGAGGTATTGAAAGGGCGCCGTCCTTGGCCCCTTCCAGGTCCGCGGCGAGGCTTCGAATCGGACCTATGAGGTATTGAAAGTGAAGTGATGCGGGAAACCCACCGCGTGCTCGATGCTTCGAATCGGACCTATGAGGTATTGAAAGTTCTTCAGGATCTGCACGTCCGTGATGATGTCGGACTTCGAATCGGACCTATGAGGTATTGAAAGGTGGCGAAAAGCGGCTGTTCTTCCATCCAGACGGTGTCTTCGAATCGGACCTATGAGGTATTGAAAGGGCCCGCCACCCACTGCCCAAAATCCGCCCTGAACGCTTCGAATCGGACCTATGAGGTATTGAAAGTCGCCTGCCCGTCAGCGTATTTCATGGCAGTAATTCTTCGAATCGGACCTATGAGGTATTGAAAGTGGCGTCCGAATATCGGCGCACCGGCCGGGAGTTTGCCTTCGAATCGGACCTATGAGGTATTGAAAGCACGTCCCCGTCGCGGTAGGCGTCGAAAAGCTCAAACTTCGAATCGGACCTATGAGGTATTGAAAGCGAGTTGCGGGAGGTGGCCTATGGCTAAACTCATTTCCTTCGAATCGGACCTATGAGGTATTGAAAGAATGCCGTCGGCCATCGACTCAGGAGGGCGTTCACCTTCGAATCGGACCTATGAGGTATTGAAAGAGACAGCTTCTCGACTGGATGGACCGGGTCAGGCTGGCTTCGAATCGGACCTATGAGGTATTGAAAGCTACCCGCATTTCTCCGTGAGTGGCATCGAGGGGCGACTTCGAATCGGACCTATGAGGTATTGAAAGTGGCCCCCGGCGCGGAGATCAGCATCTCACGAGCGACTTCGAATCGGACCTATGAGGTATTGAAAGGCATCCTCAGCAACGAGGTCCGCGTAGAACGACGGAGAGCGCTCAAAAGCGAACTCGACAAGGTGCAGGGCCGCCTCGAAAGCGACGACCTCCGCGGCCTACACGGCCGCCTTGAAGAGGCGCGGCAGGACCTGGAAGAGGCGCAGGCCGAGGTAGACCGGCTCCAGCAGCAGGCCGAGGCCGCAAAGCTTCTCTACGAGACGCTCACAGAAAAGCGAAGGGAGGCCCGCCGCCAGTATCTCGCGCCTCTCCGAGAGGAAGTTGAAGAACTGCTCAGCCGATTCTTCGGGGCCGACCGCGCCACCGTGCAGTTTGGGGAGACCTTCGGCGTCGAGCGGTTTAGCCGTTCGGGGGAGGGGAGCTTTGAATTTGACCAGCTCAGCGCCGGGGCGAAGCAGCAACTGAGCGTCCTCACGCGCCTGGCCATGGCCCGCCTCATCTGCCAGGAGCGTCCCCATCCGGTGTTTTTGGACGACGCGCTCTCAGACACCGATCCCGATCGATTTGAGGCGATTGCCAACATCCTCCGGAGCGTCGCCCGCGAGATGCAAATCATCATGACCACCTGCCACCACGAACGGCACCGGCGCCTGGGGGTGACGACGAAGCGGATGGAGTCCTTGAAGCAGCAGGCCGTAGGAGAATAACAGCATTACGTTTACTTCTCACAGGGAAATCCTTCCTCGACTTCGCGCAGCACACTCGTGAATGGAGAATCGTTCCGGCCGGGTGGACGTAACACGCCTTGGATCTCGTCTTATTCTACTGCCCCTAAAAGAGGTCGCTATGAGCAAACTAACAGTGGACATCCCCGACGACGTGGCCTCTTCCCTCCGGCTCCCCCCTGATACGGCTGAGAAAGAAGTGCGCAAAGAATTGGCCCTCACACTTTATGCTCGACGCCTTCTTCCTCTCGGCAAGGCCCGGAAATTGTCTGGACTCTCTCGTCGGGACTTCGAGGCACTACTCGGAGAGCGTCAAGTGCCCCGTGACTATACCGAAGAAGAGTTGGAAGAAGACCTGCGTTACGCCTTCGGTAACGACTCCGAATCCTCGTCAACTCGAAAGCTCGACGAATGACTGTCGTCAGTGATACGTCCGTTCTGATCCACCTCGCTCGGATCGACCGCTTCAATCTCCTTCATCACCTTTTTTCTGAACTCACGGTTCCCGAGACAGTCTGGCATGAGACTGTCTCGGAAGGGAAGGGGCAGCCCGGGGCACCAGAACTACAGTCAGCCCGTGCGTCTGGCTGGATCGAGGTGGCTTCCGTTAATACGGAGACCGGTACCTGGCGACTTCTGCATCAGGCGCTCGACGAAGGGGAAGCCGATGCTCTCGCGTTGGCGAACCAACGAGGAGCTGACCTTGTGCTTCTCGATGAGTCTGCCGCCCGAAACCGAGCGGAGGACCTTGGACTTCGAAAGACCGGGACCATTGGCGTGCTTCTCCGTGCGAAGCGGGAAGGTCTGATCGATCGGATCCAACCCGCACTCGACGCATTACGAGCGACATCTTTTTGGATCGATGAGTCGCTCTATCGGCATGCGCTGAATGCTGTGGGGGAACTTCCGGAGGAGACATAATCTCTCAGGACAATTCCCGTAAAGAACCTTCCCAAGCAACCGACTGTCCACAATCATACCGATCTCGGATCGGTGGAGACGAAATTCTTCGCCTGGCGAGCAAGTACGAAACCTAAGTTGTTAGGTACAGTCGGTTCTCGTCAGTGACTCTGAAATTTGGCTGCCAGATGATCCGTCGTGGGAACAGGAGGTTTTAGCGAAGGAGATCGAAAAAACACGCTTCTTGAAAGTATCGAGTCCGCCCTGTCGTTTTTGGACGTGGCTTCTGTTTCACACGCCGGCGCTGTTCGAGCCGGTAGGCTATACGAGGACTTCGAAGACGGCATCATTGGCGAGGCGGCCTCCGAAAGCGGCACAGATGTTATCTGCACACGGAACGCAGATGACTTCGGGCCGGCCCGTCCCGAGGTGCTCACTCCAAGCGAACTCGCCCATCTCCTCCGACCGTAAATGGCCTCTGTATTCATGCATGATTTTAGACGATCCCTTCTGGCCCGTCCAGTTACAGAACGGCGTGAGGTCTTGGCGAAGCAGGCCAAGGAGATGAGCGAGCACTACAACGCAACTCGCGAGGAGCGCACAAGCTGGCAGAGCGGCAGGATCTACGATTATGATTCCGAAGAAACTCCCCCCTCCTCCGAAAACTCCGAGGAGCCGAAGGGCAAGGGGGGAGGCCAATCGGACGATCTCAAAGAGGTAGATTAACGTTCAGGGCCACCTCCTTCGAGACTGTCTCCGGCCCGGCTCCACGTACCGTACCCTCTTCCTTTAATCCCATTCATCCGCACGCCGACGCTCGTCCATGGAATATACAACCCTCGGCTCGACGGGACTGGAGGTAAGTCGCATCTGCCTCGGCTGCATGAGTTTTGGGGCCACCGGCTGGAAGGACTGGCTCCTGGATGAAGAAAAAAGCCGGCGGCTCATCGAAGGAGCCATCGAGCGGGGCATCAACTTCTTCGATACCGCGAACATGTACTCCCACGGGGACAGCGAGCGGATCCTGGGGGAGGTCCTTTCCGACCACAACCGAGAGGAGATGGTCGTGGCCACGAAGGTGTATTTCCCGCCGTCGGAGGAGCCGCATCGGCACGCCACGGGACTCTCCCGGAAGACGATCGAGCAGGAGCTACAGAACTCCCTCGATCGGCTTGGCCTCGACACCATCGACCTCTACCAGATCCACCGCTGGGACTATGACACCCCAATCGAAGAGACGCTCCGCGCCTTAGACGACGCCGTCCGGCGGGGGCAGGTTCGCTACATCGGGGCCTCCTCGATGTGGGCCCACCAGTTTGCAGAGGCGCTGAGCCGAAGCGACCATCTTTTCTCTTTCGTCGTTCGACGAACCGAGGGCAGGTGGGCGTGCGTCTCTGCCCATAATACCGACGTGGTCCCGGGATCGGAAACGAATGTCGTTGGTCCTGATGGGAAGATGCAATCGGTGAGCTACCGCTCTGCCTCCAAAGAATGACCCGTTTTCGCTACGTTTCCTGTGTACAAGGTCAACGGACTTTCCGGAATCCGAAATCGCATGAGTGACTCGCACGCGTCTTCGTACCGGGCGGCACGTAGTACCCTATGCTTGCCGTCGACTTGTCAAGGACCTTCGTTGAATTCATCCTGGGAAGCTACAAGTACCAGCGAAAGCGAGATGAGAACAGCAAAGCGCGAGGATGAGATGTCAGACCCCTCACACGAGTACCGCTCACTCGTAGAGTGGTCCCGTGCAAATTTGAAAGGGATTCTGCCATAGGATAAAGCCAGTTATGCAATGGCAAATCGACGCCCCGAACAGATCCGACCGAACGTGTCCAGACGTGGTGAGCGTCTACCCGGAGAGGGTTTGATGTATGCGATATTGAGCCGCCCCACGTAGCCGCCGACATCGAAGAGGAGGACAGGCGTGAGCGACCGTCAAGCGACGAAAGAAAATGCCGTTTTTCTTGTGTCCAACGAGCGGGTGTTGAGGGTCGGTAGGGCGATTAATTAGGCCCCAGGTTTTACAAATAGGCTTCGAGGCGTTATGATACTACTACTAATAGAGAATGAAAGTAGCGTCTCACGTCTCATGGGGAGACGAGTGATATCCCGTTCACCACCGATCTCCTCTCCTAATGTACCGTCTCTTTTTACTTCTTCTCTTCTCGATAGCACTTACCTCAATTCCAACTTTGGCCCAACCGGCCGCCGACTCTGTAGAGGCGCAAGTCACCTTTGGACTACACGGTGCAGACGGTCAGGGCCGTGACGGGCCGATGTCGAAGTTGAGCCGTGACCTGGTTGAATTATATTACCAATACCGGGCGTTTCGAAGTACGGGCCGCACTGAGCCATTCGTTTCAGAAGATCAAACTCTTCCGGTCCGAGACTCACTCGTCACCATTGATGCGATTGCCGCACAATCCCCGGAAGTTCTACTTGACAGCTTGAGGGCGATAGGTTTGCAGGAGGCAGCTCGCTCCGAGCGCCTCGTTTCCGGAAAGCTACCAATCTTGAATCTGAACAGAGCCTCTCGCCTCTCGCTCTTGCAGAGCATGAGGGCAGCTAGGTCAAGGTCAGGAGCCCGCAGTGGAAACGGCGTTTCGGTTCGGGAAAATGAGGAGAAGTCACCAGGAGAAGCAGAGTCGGGACCGAAAAAGGAGCGCAAACCGCAAACCTCGACTGGTTCGACTGACAGCTTGAAAAACCATGGCATAAGCCCAGAAAGCCAGCAGCAGTCGGCAGATACGGGCGGATGGATTTCTCTTCCGAAGTACTGGCTTGTGGGGGGGGCTGTATTGCTACTCATCGGTTTTGCCTTAGTGTTTTTTGGAAGCAGCTCTGCCGTGGACTAACTCCTGCCGACCGGGATTTATCAGTTTCACCAAAAGAGCCTCGAACATTATTTCGGACATGCAAACAAGTGCCTTTCTGAGAGCCACTATATCTCTTCTCACGTGCATGCTTGTAATTTCTCAAGCATCCGTCTTCGGGCAAGAGCCTTTAGTCGAGCAACAGGTTCTAAAAGACTTGAAAGGAGAGGACCTAGAGGATCGAGACGGTCCATTTGCGAATCTAGGGTACGACCTTACCCGTTTGTACCGGTCGTATCAGCAGTTTGAACAGAGGAAAACCGAAGCCGCGTCCTTCAAGCCCAGGTCGTCTTACATCCCCGTTCGGGGAGAGATGGTTACGGTTGACTTTCTGGCCCGACGAGGAGAGGCAGAAATGCTTGAAGAGGCGCTCCGCTCACTGAACGGTCAAAGCCTTGCACGAGAGGGTCGCCTCGTTTCTGTGCGTCTTCCCATAGGTGCACTTTCAGAAGCTGCTCGTCTGGAGTCCTTACACTCGGCTAGGCCCGCCTGGGCGGTCTCTTCCTCTGGAGAGGTTACAACTCAGGGCGATTCCGCAATGAAAGCAGACGACGCCCGATCCGAGAGTGGGTTCGAAGGAGGAGACGTGAAGGTCGGCGTTCTTTCTGACAGCTACAACCAAAGTGGTGCCTCCAGGACAGCCCAGGACGATATCGACAGTGGTGATCTCCCACCTTCGGGCCGGATCGACATCCTGGACGACACTGAGCCTGGGGACGATGAAGGCCGGGCGATGATGCAAATCATCCATGACATAGCTCCTGGAGCCGACCTTGCTTTCCACACCGCTTCTGGAGGACAAGCAAACTTCGCTCAAGGCATCCGTGACCTGGAAAATGCTGGCAGTTCGGTGATCACCGACGACATCTATTATTTTGCAGAACCGATGTTTCAGGATGGGGTAATTGCCGAGGCGGTCGAGGACGTGAGTAAGGACGGCGTGGCTTACTTCTCAGCGGCGGGCAACAGGGCTCGACAATCTCATACCCAAAGCTTTTCCTCTTCGGGCTCTTCTGGGCCAAACGGGGGGACCCTTCATGACTTCGGAGGTGGAGATACTCGCCAACAGGTTTCGATTCCAACAGGAGAGGAGATCTGGTTTTCATTTCAGTGGGTAGACCCGTATGCCTCGGTCTCCAGCTCAGGGGTGGGTGCAGATACTGATCTCAACATCTATCTTGTAGACCAAGCGGACAGCATAGTAGCCCGAAGCGAAATCGACAATATCGGCGGCGACCCTATCGAGGTGATCACATTTGAAAACGACGGGTCTATTGACGCCGACGGAGACGGCTCAGCCGATACACAGTTCGACCTCCAGATTGAACTGTCTGAGGGTCCAGCGCCAGACCGTATGACTTACATTTACGGGGGAGGGGACCTCTCAATCGACGAGTATCAAAATCCTGGCCCTTCTACCTTTGGCCACTACAACGCGGAAGGCAGCCACAGCGTGGCGGCTGCCGCTTATTTCAACACGCCTGAATTTGGTACGGATCCGCCCCAGGTGAATTCCTTCTCTTCGGAGGGTGGGGTTCCGATCTACTTCGACGACGACGGGAATCGCCTTAGCTCGCAGGAGGTCCGGCAGGTACCGGACGTTACGGGCCCGGACGGAGGGAATAATACTTTCTTTGGGTCCGACAGCGACGCGGATTCAGACAACTACCCGAATTTCTTCGGCACCTCGGCCGCAGCCCCACATGTGGCAGGCGCCGCGGCCCTAATGCTTTCGAAGAATCCCGGTCTTCAACCCAGCGAGATATACTCGAAGTTGGAGGATACGGCCATCGACATGGACGACCCGGCGACCTCTGGCTTCGACGATGGGTACGACCGCCGGACAGGCTACGGTCTTATTCAGGCCGACCAGGCGCTGAGCCAAGTCACCGAAGAGACTCCGCCAACAGCCCCAACCGGATTGACGGCAAGTGCAGGTGATCAGGAGGTGAGTCTCTCTTGGGACGCAAACAGCGAAAATGATCTCGCCGGATATAACCTCTACCGTTCAACTTCTTCGTTTACCGATCCAACAAGCGCCACACAGGTCAACGGATCGCTGCTGACAAGCACCAGCTACACGGACTCAGGCCTGTCCAACGGCACGACATACTACTACCGCCTCACGGCCGTCGATGAGGCTGGAGCAGAAAGCACGCCATCCGGAGAGGCGAGTGCAACACCCAGCGCCACGACCCGGCCTGCGGTGTCGTTCGTCCGGTCGGAGTTAGATTTGGACGAGGGACCCGACGCGGTATGGGGAGACTACGATGGCGACGGGGACCTCGATCTCTTCGTGTGCTGCAGTACCCTCTACCGGAACGATGGCCGATGGAACTTCACGAAAGTCAATGCAGGAATTCGAGACTTTCCAGCAATTATTGACGATCAGGTTATGGGCTCGGCCGATTGGGGAGACTTCAATGGAGACGGTCGCCTGGACCTGGTCATCGCCGGTTACGAAACGGGAACCAGCGGCACCGCGGAGATTTATCGGAATGATGGAGACACTGACGGGGATGGAACCGTCGAGTTCTCTAAGGTGAACGCAGGTCTCAATGACCTCAGTAGGGGCGGGGATATACCGAAACTATCTCCCGAAGCTGGAGGCCTCAAACGCACCACCTCACAGTGGGGGGACTACAACAATGATGGTAGGCTCGACCTGATCGTCACGGGTGGCCCGACAAGTGTGTATCGAAACGATGGGGACGGTAATTTTACGGATATAGACGCTGGGGTAGCAAATGTAAGCTGGGGAAGTTCTCAGTGGGGTGACTATGATGGTGACGGCGATCTAGATCTGGTAGTTTCCGGCCGCAATGAAGGTGTGCACATATATAAGAATGAGGGAGGTGGGCAATTTGTTGACATCAATGCCGATGTGAAAGATTACACTTTCGGTTTTACAAAGTGGGCAGATTACGACAATGACGGTGACCTCGATCTAGCAGCTGGAGGATCCGAAGGGATGGGTATTTACGAGAACGAAGGTAGCGATACGTTTCAGAGAGAAAAACCCGGTTTCGGCGGATACTTCATAAGTGATGAACCAAGGTATAACGGGTCTTTATCTTGGGGAGACTATGATAATGATGGAGACTTGGACATTGTAGTCACTGGTGAGGTTAGGGCTTTAAGTGGAACTTTTACCGAAGGCGAAAGCTCAGATATATCAGCGATATACGAAAATAAGGGTAATGGGGAATTTTCTTATGTGGCTTCAGTTTACGAATATGGGTACGGCTATTCTTCGGTAGAATGGGGAGACTATGATGGGGACGGAGATCAAGATTTACTCATGGCTGGGGGACGCACGATTGTGGTCCAGAACGGCTTTCCGGAGGAGGTTCGCGCGCGAGCCAGCCGAACATTCAACGGCGCCGCGACCTCCAACGACTACCGGCTCGTCGGCCTACCAGGAGCAGCAGATCAACCTATCGATAGAGCCGTCGACGGCGATTTTGGAAGTGCTTGGAAGGCTTACTGGGACGATGGGTCCTCTGACGATTATCTCATCGAATTCGACGACTCGGATACCTTCGATTTTCGAAAGGGCCGGGGATTTTGGCTGACGGCTACTCAGCCCTGGACGACCAGCGAGTCATACGAGGCCTTGCGACCGAACGGCGATCGAACGGTTTCAATTCCGCTTCATGACGGATGGAATATTATCTCTAATCCTCTGGGTGCGTCTCAATCTTGGGTCGGCATTGAAGATGCCACAGGGACCGAACTGCAGCCGATCTTTTACTTCTACGGTAGCTACGGGAGGGCCGATACCATGTGGTCGGCAAGTACGGGTCAGGCCTACTACTTCTACAATGATCAGAATCTCGATTCCCTTCAAATTCCTTACCCCGAGGTGCCAATTAACGCCAACAAATCCAAGTTCGGACGTCGGTTAGGGGTGGGGGGCATGCAGAAGAAGGGATCCCCTTCGGCAGAGATTCCCTCTTCTGCAGAAACGCGCTCCGACCGAGAAGACGCGCTGCTCTCTCTCTCGGCCCGCTCGGTTCGGACGGAACGTACCTCTTCTACAGTTCGGATCGGTTTCTGCGACTCTCCCAAGCATGGAGATGGCCCTAAAGACGTGATTGCTCCTCCTGGCCAGTTCGAGGACACGAGCCTACGGATCCGTGCATCCGGCCAACCAGACTCCTCCCGTACCCGACACTTGATGACGGACTGGCGTTCGGGGCGGGAAGAGGAGGAAAAGAGCGGCGAGACGTTCGACCTTGTGCTTTCCACTAGTACCGACTCGCCAGTCCGATTGGAGGCAGTAAACGAAAAGGCAGTCGGTAACCGCAACGTCACGCTCCTACATCCGGCCTCTGGAGCGTCTTACAACCTACAAGCCGACGACAAAATCCGTATCGATCCTCAGCAGAAGCAAACTCGTCTTCGCCTCGCGGTAGGGAGCGCTCGATACGTCAATCAGAAGGAAGAGGAGATCCTACCCAGCGAGATCTCGCTCGACGTTTACCCGAACCCGATTAAGGAAACCGGGACTGTTGAGTACACCCTTCCTGAGCCGAAAAACGTTCGGCTCGTCGTGTACGATGTCCTCGGGCGTCAAGTAGCGGTACTGGAAAAAGGTCAGCAAGAAACAGGTCGCCATCGTGTGAGAGTAGGTAACGCCAACCTTTCGAGTGGGGTATACTTCGGGCGCCTTACCGCCGGTGGACAAACTCGTACTCAGAAGATTACGGTCGTTCGTTGACTGCGCTCACCTTACCGTATCTCCTCCAGAAACGGAGTTTGATATGCGTTCGCACAACCGACTACGTCAAGCTTTTAACCGTCTCCGGATTCTTGCGGCTGGCATCCTTGTCCTGTGTGTATGCGCCACCGGTGTAGGGTGTGGAGGTGCAGGATCCAACGATGATCCGGGCCCATCTGAGGAGGAAGCGCCTCCGCCTACGCCTACGGATCTAGAGGGAAATTCGGAAAACTCCCTTGTCGAACTGACTTGGAATGGGGTCAACGACGATGATCTCGGTGGATACAACGTGTATCGGGACACAGACCCTATCGATGGAGTATCGGGTCTCAGCCCAGAGAACGGTTCTCCAATCTCGAGCACATCGTATTCAGATGAGGAGGTCCAGAATGGAACGCCCTACTACTACGTCGTGACGGCCGAGGACGAGGACTCCAATGAGAGCGACCCGTCGAATGAGGTTGAAAAAACACCGTTCGATGATCCTCCAAACCGGCCTTGATTGCTAGCGCGTATGGTCCTCCTCATGGAATGACACAGTTGACAAGTAGAAATTGGCCGAGGTCCATCCGAAAAGTGAGGTTCGACCGGAAAGTTGGGCCGATGGGTCGGCTACGAGAAAAAGATTAGATCGAAGCCTGATTAATTTCCTCTTAAACCAACGAGCCCGCCCAACGCAATCGCATCTACACCCTCTTCAGGTCGTACTCGAAACGCCTTGGACGTTGCGGAACCGGGAGCAAGCAGGCGAAAATCCCCCGGCATTGGGGGATGAGACCAAAGCGAGGAAGCCTTTAGAATGAGGAGCTTTTTGCCAGGGTCACCATTGCTCTCGTCCACAAGCGACCCAGCCATAGGCGATTCAGTGGAAGGAGTCCTACAGTTAAGAATCGGGGACTTCCCTTGCGGCTGGGCTCCTTTGAGCCGAGGTCTTCCAGGCTGAGGAGAGTTTTCAGCCGGGGCAGTCAACCGGGAGATCCCCGCGAGAAAAACGGACTGAGAACGTCGTAAATAACGACCGATAATGCAGACATCTGGGAGGAGAGATCACTCCAGCGTACCTGAAAAAGAAGGGCCACAAGAAGCACACAGTGACCAACCTCTCGTATCACTTGTAATACGTGTTGTACGACCTCCAAGCGACAGCCTCTTCTCAAGCCATGGCCCAGTTGACCGTTCGGACCGACAACGACCTGAAGGACCACCTCCAGAATCTGGCGCGACAAGAGAGAAAAAGCACCAGCGACGTCGTGCGCAGCCTCCTGCGGCACTATGTCCAGGACCGAGATCGGGGCGCGGCTCTTCGAGCCCTCTGGGAGCGGATGCGACAGAGGGCCGAAGAGGCCGGAGCCGAACGAAGGCGTTGAGGACGCAATTGAGTCCGTGCGCGAGAAGAGCCGGGACGAAAACCTGCCGGCGGGAGGCCAAGAGTGAAAGTCCTATTCGACACGAACGTCTTCGTGTCTTCGGTTTTCGGCGGCCTTCCTCGCCAGGTCGTGGGGCTCTGGTTCGACGGCCGGATTACGCTTTGCCTCTATGAGCCGATTGTAACGGAATACCAGCGGGTCCTCCGAGAGATCGGCGCGGTCAGTGAGACGGAGGAGCGTGAGTTGATCGAAGCCTTCGCGTCGGGGGAAGGCGTCCTGTACACGGGCGATCCGCCGTCCATCGGAGGCGTGAGTCCGAATCCGGACGACGACAATGCCGAACGGGTTCGGCTTCTCGAATGCGCTCTGGAGCTGGAGGCCGAGCGTATTGTCTCCGGCGATTCGGACCTTCTGGAGCTGAATTCCTACATGGGGATTCCGATTCTCACGCCCAAGAGAGCTTTTGGAAGAACTCGGCGAAGCACCCGGCGGGTAATTCTCCGGGAGACGCAAATCCCGAGAGACGCAAGTCGGCCCAAAGACGAGTGTTGGATTCGACCGGCAAAAACCGGCCAAATGGGCCAGATTTCGCCCTAAATTATAACGACCGATAAGGCGAGCTTATCGGTTATCATAGGGTAGAATATTGTCTACTGTGACGGTGGCTGAGTGGTCATCCCCGAGGCGCCTTCGCTCGGCCACATACCTTATAATAAGGTCCTCGATTGGTAATGCCTACCTCGAACTCCTGCAAGCCCCACATGCTGTTGGGGTGACGATGGCATTTGCAGCAGGTGTGTCTCGGGGTCATATCCCGTCAGTGGACCAAAGTAACAGACCTTCGATCAGACCTCTTTGCAAATTGTACACTGCCTGAGAACCCGAAGGCCGTCCGTCGGGCCTGCAGTTGCAAATGGGGCACTACCCAAAATCACCGGAATCGCTTGCCTTTGCTGCGGTCCAGAAACGCCTAGTTCGCTAAGCGCCAAAGAAACGACCAGTCACCTACTTTCTGAAGCCATGAAAACACTCACGATCCAGCTCTCCGACGAGACCGCCGACCGCCTGGAGACCCTCGCTGACCAACTTGGAATGTCTTTAGAAGAGGTTGCGCAGGTAAGCATTGACGATCAACTCAAACGCTTAGACCGTGGGTACGAGGAAGCCGCAGAAGAGGTGTTGTCGAAGAACGCCGAGCTCTATCAACGCCTTTCGTAATTGAGGTCTCTCATTGTTGGACACTTCCTGGTTGGGCATTCCCCTCCAATCCCTCATAGTCGTCAAATGTCGTGCAGTACCTGAGCGTCACCGAAGTTCTTGATCTACATCGGCGTCTGATCGAAAAATCGGGAGGAAGCCCGGGCCTTCGTGACCGCGGCGCTCTCGTTTCGGCGGTTCGACAACCTCAGATGTAATTTGGAGGAGAAGAGCTATATTCTTCGACTGCAGAGAAAGCGTCCGCGCTTGGATACGCCCTGATCCCAAATCACCCGTTTATAAATGGAAACAAGCGGGTGGGACGCGCTGCGGGCAAAGCGATCGACCTTCCAGACTACCACGCAATCGATGGCTCGCTGGCGAGCGGCCTCCATGAGATTGTCCAGTGCGGGCCGCTCCTCCTTGCCCCCGCTGACACTTTTGTCCCAATACCAGTCGGTGACATTCAGGTCGGCGTGCTCCTCGTCTTCACGCTTCAATCGAGGGGATTGGAAAGCGGAGCGCAGCCGTTCTCTACTGCGAAATCGGAGATGTCACTCGGTTCACCTCTGCAAAGTAGTTCATCGCATACGCGGGGCAGGACCCCCAGTGTGAGGAAAGCGGAGACATTGCCCGTGGGAAGACGATCAGCAAACAGGGCAACGCCCACGTCAGATCGGTGCTCTACGGCTGTGTAACTGCTGCCATTTGGAACGGCAACACCCGGCCAGTGCGGAAGCTACTGGCGATCGTGTACGGATGCTGGAATAACAACGAACACTTCAATCCAGCCCACGAGAAACACTTAGAAGCTCGCCAGGCGGAGAAGAAATCCAGCGGTAGCGCCTTCGGTGAGTAGAATACAGGCCAGAGCTTCGATATGTCGGCCCCGATCTCACGAAAGGGAAAGAAAAAGGGAAGGCTACCACGCCAGAGAAGAGCGTTAGCCCTTCAGCGCGTAGTAAAGGGACCTTCCTCGATGAATATACCTGCTTTTGATGAAGCTTGACAATCAACTGGGTATCTTGATCTCTCGCTTCGGCTGGTGTCTTTCCAATCTCACCTTTGAGGTATTGAAAGCCTCCTGTACCATATTGGAGGTCACCAATATCAGGACTTCTACCTCAGTAACCACAGTTGACGAATACCCGCTGGTCACCGACAGGTGGAAATTTGGCTATACAGTCGGCATATTAATTTTACCTGTCGTGCCGAGTTCTTGTCGAGGTGGAATAGGGGAGCTCTCATCTCTACCCCAACAGTATGTGAGATCATGTATAAACCCACTACTAGTCGAGGAGCGGTTCTCACAATCAGCGTGATCCTCCTAACGGCCATTGCAATCTGGGGGATTGGACAGACGGTAAGCACACAAGACCAAAGTGGTCAGTTGAAGACCGAGAAGCCGTCTCCATGGCAGAGTTTTGAACCCCAAGCATCAGGTGTGGGAACGGATGAGGATCCCTTTGCACGTCTCCGCTATCGGTGGATGCGGCTCCGTAACCCAAAGACCGGTCGCATCCCCGAAGACATTCGTGAGAAAGAGCTTGTCTTTGCGAAGTCCATGAGGACCGGCGTGAACCGGAAGACAAGTTCGTGGGCCCCGCGCGGCCCTGCCAACGTCGGCGGCCGCTCCCGAGCGGTGTCCTACGACCGGACCGACACGAATGGAGAGACCATTCTCGCGGCAGGCGCGTCGGGGGGCATGTGGCGCACCACCGATGGGGGACAAACCTGGAACCGCACTTTTACGAAAAGTCAGCGGCCGAATGTCACGACCGTCATTCAGGATCCACGGACGGGGAAGGAAGACGTGTGGTACGCAGGTACAGGGGAGTACTATGGAACGGCCTCATACACCGCTAGAGGGGCTTTCTACCGGGGGGATGGTATCTATAAGTCCACCGATGGAGGACAAACGTGGTCGCCATTGTCCAACACCACGAGTGAGGAGACCGATTTTGACAGCGTGTTTGACTACGTCTATCGCGTTCGTGTGGACCCGTCCAACACGACCAATGATGAGATTTACGCGGCAACGTATGGTGGCATTCAGCGGAGCACGGATGGCGGATCGAGTTGGACAACCGTTTTAAGTGGGCTCTCGGGGGATCAAACCTCAATCACGGACCTGGCAGTTACCACGAGTGGTGTCGTCTACGCCACGATGAGCAGCGATGGGGATACCCGCGGCCTGTATCGGTCAACCGACGGGACGAACTGGACCGAGATTACCCCCTCGGGATGGCCCTCTGGTCAAGACACGTACTTTCGGACGGTCGTCGACATTAATCCCTCCGATGAGAGCGAGGTGTGGTTTCTTTCGAATGCGCCCGGGTATGGACCCGTAGGGGCCGACGGCCAAGGCGATAAAATCGGTCACATTCTCTGGAGGTACGACGCCGATGCGCCTTCGGGAAGCCGGTGGACGGACTTTAGCGACTACCTCCCGACACGGGGCGACAATGACGACAACGTGAACGACGGAAAGTACACAGGCGACTTCAATTCTCAGGAGGGCTACGACCTGCTTGTCGCTGTTCACCCGAGCGACCCGTCAAAGGTGTTCGTCGGCGGGCGCAATCTTTGGCGCCTCGACGTTTCGGGATCCTCCACGGGAGCGGACACCTGGATTGGAGGGTATACGCACCAAAACGACAGCTACGCAGACTATAATCCATCGGAGAGCGATCCTCACCATCCTGACCAGCACACCCTTGAATTCCACCCAACGGACGGGGACCAAATGCTTGTCGGGAGTGATGGGGGCATACACGAAACGACGGACAACCGGGCCACGGGAGACGGTGGGGTCACCTATACGGATCTGAACGACGGCTATGTCACCACGCAGTTTTATCAGGTCTGCCTCAACCCCGACGATAGTGACGACACGATCTTAGGGGGAATGCAGGATAACGGAACCTGGGGAATTAAAACCACCAGTACATCTGACGACTGGACTGAACTGCTGGGGGGCGACGGGGCGGAGTGCGAAATTGCCAATCGCCAAAGCGCAAGCGGTGTCGTTCGGTATCCCTCTAGTCAGAACGGGAATGTCGTTCAGGCTGTCTACGACGCCAATGGTAACTTGCTTTCTTCGGCTTCTGCCACCCCCTCAGGAGCCTCAGGGCAACTCTTCATCCATCCCTTCGACCTCGATCCGGCAGACCCGACCGTGATGTACTACCCGGGAGGGACGTCCCTTTGGCGAAACACTGATGTCGAAGGGACTCCGTCTTCCGGATGGACCGAGTTGACTGGCGCGACGCAAAGCGGATATGTCATCACAAGTGTTCGTGCTTCAGTGAGCAGCTCCAAACACGTTCTGTACTACGGGGCCACCGACGCCGACGGAGACGGCACCAGAGAGCCCGCCCGCCTTTTTCGGGTAGACAACGCCAACTCCGTTCCTGCGAGTAATTTTTCTCGCAATGAATTGCCTACGTCGGGCGCCACGACCTTTCCGGACGGTGGGTACGTCAGCGACATTGCCGTCGACCCCACGGACAGCGATAAGGTTCTGGTCGCAATCTCCAATTACGACGTCGTGAGCCTGTTTTACTCGTCAGACGGCGGCCAGTCGTGGACCGACGTTGAGGGAACGCTCGGGGGGACGACAGGTCCCTCGGTCCGTTCCGTCGAGATTCTTCCTCAGCCCGCGCTCGGTCAGACGACTTATTATGCTGCAACCAGCGTGGGGCTTTACTCGACGACCTCTCTTTCGAGTAGCACGACCTGGGATCCGGAAGGGGGGAGCAGTATCGGAAACGTGGTGGTGGAAGACGTTGAAGCCCGAAATTCGGACGGGCTCGTCCTGGTTGGGACTCACGGCAACGGTGTCTATACCAGCAGCGTGACAGTCCCAGTTGAATTGGCTCAGTTTGAGGCCGACACGGACGGGTCTGCCGTAGAGCTAACCTGGGCCACCGCGAGCGAAGCGAATAACGCCGGGTTTGAAGTGCGGCACCGCTACCGCAATGAGCCATGGGAAGACGCAGGCTTCGTTGAGGGGGGAGGCACGACAGGTCAACCGAACACCTACCGCTTCCGGTTCAAGGATCTATCTCCTGGACAGCACACGTTTCGTCTTCAGCAAGTCGATACCGACGGTTCTGCGACTCAGCTCAAAACTCGGACCGTGACGATCTCTCCTGCCGGAGCGTACGAGCTTACGAAACCGTCTCCAAACCCCTTCGCCACCTCCTCAAACCTGCGCCTCACTGTCGATCAGACGCAGCACGTCCGCGCCGTCTTGTACAACACCATTGGCCAGCAGGTCAAGACCCCTCTCGATCGGACTCTCTCGGCGAACCGACCCGTAGACGTGTCTATCGAAGGGCGCGATCTGTCCAGCGGAATATACTTTCTTCAGGTTCGAGGAGAGACCTTCGATGCGACCCGCCAGATTGTCGTGGCGCGATAGATCTGGCTTGACGATAGCATTCTCGAATCCCTACAGCTCCATGACTCAATTTTTGAAGGGAGGGCTGGTTCTGAGTGTCCTGCTTGCGATGGCTGCATGTACCAGCTCACACACCGACCGTTCGTCTTCAGCGGCAGATGAGGTTGATGATAGTCTGGCCGCGATAGACAGCGTGGAGCATGATCAGGCGCCCGCCCCGCCACCTGGAACTGCGGAGATTCGGGGAGCTGTTTTGTCGTGTCAGGAAGATGAGCAGGTCCGATGTGAGATCCGTATCGACGAGGTGCTGGGGTATGGCGCTTCTACGCCTCCGGTGGCTTCCGGCATGCGGAGCGTACTGGTCCGCCCTGCGATATTGCAGAATCGGACCACCCATGATCTTGTCACGATGGGCCTTTGGACGCTCAGGCTCCGTCACGTCGGAGATCGTCCTCAGTTGGGGAGCGATCAGAAACAGAATTCCACTCCAGCGTGGACGATTACAGAAATAAGAAACTGCTGCTAGGAGACGCAGGTTGTCCGGCTCTGCTTCCAAACAAGCCACGGAAAGATTCTCTCTGGACCTTGCATTATGAATTGGACCTGACCCGTCTTGGTGGATTGGTTGGTTTGCAGTGAAACTACGCAGACCGCAATCCCCCTCATTCTCTTATCCGACCCACCAGTCCAACTTTTCGGGCGCACCTCGCTTCGGTGATCGACATGGGAGGGGATGAAGCACGCTGAGAAAGCGTGAACAGCGGGAACCATGTGGGCATTTGTCTTTTTTACAAGTGACAGATGCGCACTGACATCCATACCGTTTCCCTTATGTCGCAAGCTCTGGCTTCCACGGTTCCCGAAGATGACGGCCTTCGGGTCACAAATGACACCGACGCCGACAATCAGATTCGGGAGGGGTATTCCATCAGTGTGGCGACACATCTTCAGGAGGTTCTGGATCTCTCCGACGAGATGATGGCTGAAATTCTGGGACGCTCCCGCCGTACGTACCGGCGCTATCGCAACGCCGACAAGCGGCTCGGCCTCTCCGAGTCCGAGCGGCTCTTTCGGTACCTGCGCCTCTTGTCCCGGGGGGAAGAGATCTTCGGCTCCCGGGAAAAGGCCGCATGGTGGCTGAACGAACCCAATACGGCGCTCGATGGGCGAAAGCCGTTGGAAGTGGCACTGACCGCTCCCGGTGCCGTAGTGGTGGAGGATCTGCTCGGCGGCCTCGAACATGGATTCCCCCTGTAGGCTGTGGCGGACCGACAGACGCTCTACCGGATCACACACGAGCGGTACGCCGACGAACCCTTCTCGGGAAAAGGGGGACTGCACCATCGAAGCCGCTGGGCCTCGAAGGGGCAGCTCGTTAGCTACGCCGCAGGTCATCTCGCTACGGCGACTCTCGAAAAGATCGCCGGCGTGAAACGGGCCGACCTCCTCACGGAGATGGTCTTCGTGAAGGCCGAGGTTGCCCCAGCGCTCATTGACGAGCTTCCGGAGGAAGACCTACCGGAGAACTGGGACGCGCTCCCGCCGACCGACGCCACTCGTCGAGTCGGCGACCGGTGGCTTGATAAGCAGGAAAACCCGTTGCTCCGAGTGCCCGCCGTCGTGCTTCCCGACTGCTACAACTACGTCATGAACGCCGCGCACCCCGACACGGACGCCTTAACCGTTGTGAAAACCACACCGCTCCTTCTCGACAACCGGGTGCTTCGGCAACTGGGAGCGGGATACCGACCCTGACGCCGCGGGAGCTTTTGGAGCAGGTCGGTGAAGCGCCCGGCGAGCAGTTCTCCTGCGAAACGCAGGTTGGGCTCAAACAGAGCCCAAGAAGCACCTACATAGCCCGAACTTCAGGGTCTAATTATACGGCGCGCAGGACAAGGCACCTGGCCCGAGGTCCGCTCGAGGATCTAATGTTCAGAGATCGGGCCTTCGAAGGTCGAGGCAGTCCCTCAGATCCGCTCGAATCCTCCATCCTGCACTTCGTAAGCCACTCCGCCCACAACAAACACGTCTCCGATCGACGAGCGGCGAACGCTGTCGCAGTGAAGCTCGATCACGGCACCCGAATCGGCCTTCGACGGTTTGTGCCGCATCAGGCGGAGGGCTCGCCTAAGTGCCTCGCGGCGACCGGCCGCCTGCACGTCGACGGTCGCCGAGTGCTCGTATTCTTGTTGGCGGTCAGTCCAGGACACGTCGGGCCGCTCCTCGAAAACGGTATGTCCGGCGCCAGTCTGGGAGTGTTGCCGGTGGTAGACTTCAACGATCAAAGCCGAAGCGGGAGTGTTTAGTGGAATGTGTTTGACGCTGATTAGAGACCGGGGTGATATCGGAAGTTATGCCCGGCTTGCCTCCGTGTATCCCTTGAGGAACGCGTACGCCACGTCGGGGTCGTCGTAAAGGTCTTCGACGGGACCGATATCCTCGTCGGTGTGGGCTGCTTCGGCGCCCTCGGTCCAGGCAGTGTAGAGTTCGGGCTCGTCGTCCTCATCGTACGGGTTATCCGGCTGTACTTCGGACATTGGGACTCGCGGATTGGGAGGGGAGCGGATGTCAGCGGTTCTGGGCCATGTCTGTAGTGCGGCTGGCCGCTAGGAGAAAAGTCCTCTTGCATTCAGGACGGACGTCCGAGACGGTCAGATTCAGGAGTGTCTGCCGACAGGGGATGAGTCGAAGGGAAGCCGAGTCCGACGGTTCCGGCTTCGAGACACCCGGGGTGCGAGACGGCAGGGGATGCAACTCGACAGGTAAAGAGAACTCTACAAAAACCCGACGGCGGGACAGACCACTGGAACCGTTCGGCGAGCACAATCTCTCTGAATCCTGTTCTCTGTTGGGTGACCCAATTTTCTGAAAACCTCTTCTGAAAACAGATCAAGCAAAAATACAAGCTCCAGAAATCGGAAAAATAAGCGGAGCTGCCCACTGCGGTGTGCCAGCCAGAGCCTCCGCTATTCCGACTTGAAATTAGCACCGATAACACGCACTTACTCAAGGAGTTTAGGTCTTGACTCTCCCGTGTCGTATCTTGATGCGTTGATGAGATGAGAGCCCCCTATCGCAAACTAGACAATGAAGGGACGCCGAATGCCGACAGGGACAAACCCTGCGGATCATGTGTAATACGTGTTGTACGCTTTCCCAGCGACGGTCTCTTCTCAATCCATGGCCCGACGAACCGTACGGATCGACGATGACCTGAAGGATCACCTCCAGACTCTGGCACGACAGGAGGGAGAAAGCTCAGGCGATGTCGTGCGCGGCCTCGTACAGCGGTACGTACAGGATCACGATCAGGGCGCGGCTCTTCGAGCCCTCTGGGACCGGATGCGAGAGAGGGCCGAAGAGGCCAGAGCCAGCCAAAAAGGCGTCGCGAACGCAATTGAGTCTGCGCGCAAGAAAAGCCGGGATGGCGCCTGCCGACGGAGGACAGGAATGAAGGAGGAGATCTGAGATCCCCATAATCGACACGAACGGTTTCGTGTCCTCGGTTTTTGGCGGCTTCCCTCGGCAGGTCATGGGGCTCTCGTTCGATCCGCCCGTGTAAAGCACATCCTCCTTGAGGCAAAGGCTTTGATCAAGGCGCGCTACTCTCTATCACTGACCACGCCGATTGCACAGAGGCCCTACTCTGGTACCCCGCTACGATTGGCTCAGAAAGGCAAATATAGGGATTCCGAAGCTCACGTCGCGGGCGCTTCTAGAACAGGTCGGAGAAGCACCAAGGGGTACTTCGGCCGAGGGCCTCTCTCTCATCTATTGTATTCCAAGACACAAAGCCCAGTCAGATGCTCGTTGCCGAAGTCACCACCACAGACCTACGGAAGACTAGATACCAGGTCCAGTCGAAGGACGACATTCAGAAAACCCGACAGGGATACAAAATCGAAACGGCCGGTGGGGAAAGCGTGCGGTTTTCAGAAGAGGAGGTCGAGTCGATCACCGTCGTGGAGGAGTAGGAGAATTCTCGTCGATTTGCCGCCGAACCACCCCGAATAGCTCTCTGGTTCAAGACTGTTTCTCAATATCTCCAACCATGTCTTCGTCTTTCGACATTGAAGAGATTGCCCGGCGATTTATACAGGCGTGGAATGCAGGTGAGCGCCACGTCGTAGACGAATACGCGTCTCCAGACCTGATAGTCTCTTACACCCACTATCCTGAGCCCTACCAAGGGCCGGCGGCATTCAAGGAGATGCTCGCGAAGACCCATCATTTCTTTCCCGATCTCAGGGTTGAGATCCGCAACGTGGTCGCCGATGGAAACAAGGCCTTCGTCCGCTGGACGTATCGAGGCACTTTCCAGAACGGAGAGATGTTTGGAGTTTCTGCCTCTGGTCAAACCGTGGAAGTCACAGGCATGACGATTTACGAAATTGAAGACGGCGTGGTGCAGCGGGAAGAGGGCGTTGTGGATAACCTTGCCCTGATGCAGCAGCTCGGCCTCTCGCCGGGACGGCCGGACTCGGAGTAGCTAACTTCAAAAGGCAATGTGATCCTTTAACAGCTCATCGATTTATCTAAATTTGAGCTCTCTTTCTTAAATAGAGTCGCTTTTCATGCCCCTGATTGATGATACCGGTGCCGTTCACCTCCCTCACCTGTAATGGTGACATCTGGGAAGAGTGGCGCCTCCCGCCGGCCGTGTCATTGTCCGTTTCGCCACCAGCCGGTTCAGGACCAGGCTATTTCACGACCGTCAGTCGGCGGGTCTGCGAGGTCTCTCCGGCCTCCAGGCGCAGGACGTAGACGCCGCTGGCCAGATCTCGGACCGAAAGCTGCCGCTTGTGCCGCCCGGCCTCCGTCGGGGCGCTCCGCACCTGCCGCCCCAATATGTCGTAGAGCTGGAGGCGCGCCTCCCCCTCGGCGGTCGTCTCCGGCACCGCAAAGCGGACAGTGACTCGACTCCGGGCCGGGTTCGGATACGTCTTCTTGAGCCGAAGCTCCGTGACCCCCCCGCGGGCCACCCGAACCGGATCGGTCACCTCGGCGCTCCCGTCGAGGTCGACCTGCCGCAATCGGTACTTGAGCGTGTCGGCCGCGTAGGGCAGGTCCTCGTCCACGAACCGGTAGGCCAGGGCCTCGCTCGCGCTTCCGCCCTCGGCCTTGCTTTCCCGGAAGCCAACCGTCTGCCACTTCGTTACAGAGGAGCCTGCTGCCTTCCGCTGCACCTCAAAGCCGGCATTGCCGCTCTCCGAGGCGGTTTGCCATCGCAGGCGCACGGCCTCCTCGGTGCCCTTCCCCGCGCGGGCGGCCTCGAAGGCGGCCATCTCCACCGGCAGAGGGCTGGTCGAGCTCCCGAGCGTCCACCGGCTGAAGGAGCTTATGCCCTGCAGGGTGGCGGTATTTGCCGTCTCATCCTGCGAGGTGATGCCCTTCTCGGCCCAGCTCGTGCCCCCATCGTCCGACTTGAAAAACACGAGGTTCGACTCGTCAGAGATAGTGCCCAGCTCCGCGTCTCGGTACTCAATTTTCAGATCGGCATTGAGACCAGAGTTCGTCCCGGAGGGGTCGATGTCGTAGTAGCGCTCGATCGACTCGTTGCCGCCGCCGGTCTGAACGGCGTGGCCGCGGGTGACGGTCACCTCCCCAAGGTCGGCCGAGGCGCTGAGGAAGGCCCCCAGGCCCGCCGGGTTGGCCGAGCTCGGGCCATTCAGGGCCCGGGTCGCGGTGAGCGTGCCGCCGGTGACGCGGGCCGAGTCGGTTTCGACGAGGGCGGCGGTCGTGTCCACGCCGCCAAGGTCCATGGTCCCACCTTGCAGGTGCCAGACGCCGCCGTTGGTGACGCGGACGGAGTCGGCCTGGCCGATCAGGACCTGCTGGGCGGGGGCCGGGAAGGCCCCGGCTCCCGCGAGGAGAAGCGAGAGAAGCGTGCTGGCAAAAAGCCGGGAGGAAAGGAAGCGCTCAGAAACGGACATGGGAAGGAGAGGGCTTTGAGCTGAAGCGAAGATCGAGGAGGGACAAGACACCGGCAGGCGCTCAGCCCTCGCGCCGCCAGAGAAGCCCGGCGCCGAAGCTGCCCCCGCCGACCAGCAAGAGCAGGAGGGCCGCCGGCCCCCACCCAGCCGGCAGCGTGGAAGAATGCTGCCGCTCCAGGGCGGCAAGGCGTTCTTTGATTTCTTTGTTTTCGGTCTTCAGATCGGCGATCTGCTCTTCCTGCCTCTGGTTTTCCCTGCGCTGCTCTTCGAGTTGATCGGCCACGGCCCCGCTACGCCCGAGTCCAACCGCCACGGAGACCTCCCCGACCGTGGAGGTCTCCTTCGCCGACCAGGCCTGCCCGGCAACCGGGCCGTGCTTTGAACGGCGATACTCGCTGGGGGCGACTGCCCGCCCGGTGCCGTCCTCTTTGCCGCTGGCGACGATCAGGTCGCCTATTTCGACAGAACCTCGCACCTTCGCCGGCACCTGTCCGACAAACGCCACCGCCACGCTGCGGGCGTCCCCCGCTCCGGGAGTGGAAGGGGCATTGCCGGTCACAATCGGCGCCGTCGAGGTGATCATCACCCGGTCGGCGTTGCCCGTGCTAAGTCGAAGTTTCCCGCTCTTTACTCCCACGAGTTCACCGGCTTCTGGCACTTCCGCGCCCTCGGCGACGGGCAGTTTCTCGGCAAAGTCTGCCCCCCCGCTATTGAGCTGGATGCCCCCGTTCCCGTCGCCTTCGAGGGCCCCCATGTCGGTATCCCCACTGCCGTAGAAGGTGATGAAGTTGGTGTTGTCCTGAATGTTGCTGGCGGTTTCCCCGGCCTGGATCGCCAGGACGTCTCCACCGTCCCCTGAATTTGTGTTTTCGACGAGGGCGACGTTGGCTGCTGGATTCCCGCGGGCGTCTGCATTTTCCGAACCCTGAATGTGAGCAGCGAATGTGCCCAAGTCGTCGTTAAGAACCCCTTCAATGCTCAGGTTGCCCTTCTTATCCAACGTCAGGGCATCGGAGCGCAAAAAACAGCTCCCGTTGGACAGGTCGATATCGCCATTTCCGACGACGAAAACGGAGTTATCACCTGACGTATTGGTGCGATTGCACTGCCCAATGGAGACGGAATAGTTGGTGGCGGCCTCGGCGGCTACTCCCAGTGCTAAGGAGGCGAGTCCCGAGGCCGTCGAGTTCCAACCGACGGCTGTGGCGTCAGCGGCATTGGCGGTCGTTCCAGTTCCCATCGCCGTGGCAGAACCGCCGCTGGCGGTCGTTCCAAGGCCCATCGCCGTGGCTTGTTGGCCGCTCGCGGCTGTGTTGAAACCCATTGCCGTAGCCTGTGCGTTGCTGGCCTTCGTACCTTCGCCAAAGGCGACCGAGCCGTCCCCGACGTTCGAGGCGTCCCATTCCGTTCCGTCGACCTGCCCGGCGCGGAAGGCGGCTTTGGCCGGGTACCACATCAGCCGCGTGCCGGCGCCGGTGGCTGGAATCGAGTCGTTTTCGGTGCCGTCGGTAACGAAGGTGCCGGGCATCAGGAGGCTGCCGTTGTGGTTAACCTCCAGGGTGGTGTCGGCACTTGAGTTGACAATCGAGGTCACCGCCGTCGGGTGCTGGGCCTGTACGGGAGAGGCAAGCAAAAGCAGAATAGCGAAAAACAGGATGGAGGCGGAGGCTCGGGGCTGCATGAGAAGCAAGAGGTCTGTGGTCGAAACGGAAGGGCGTGAGGCCGGGCTCCGTTCGTCGGACCCGTGGGGCGGCGTGTCCTAGCGGCGGCGGGCGTGAAGAAGACCTGCGCCCAGAAGCCCGCCCAGGAGGAAGGCCAGCAGCAGGCCAGCGCTTGAGCCGGTCAGGCCTGCCAGGGCAGAGGGGGAGCGCTCCGCCTCCAGGGCCGCAAGGCGCTCTTTGATTTCCTCATTCTCAGATCGGATTTGCTCGTTTTCGGCCTTGAGGTCTGCAATCTGATCTTTTTGATTCTGGACCTTCTGGGCCAGTCCCTTGACCGCCCCAAGGGCCACCCCGTCGGCGTTGATTGAGTTGATGTGGTCGTCGCTGCCGCCAAGATCGTAGGAAAGCTCCCCGTGAAAGTCTTCGGCCATCGGGCCGATGTGGCGTGTGCCCTGGCCGTTCCCGTTCTCGTCTTTGTATTCCCAAGTGTTGATTTCCATTGCCTCAACGGCCGCCAGCACAGCGGACGGATCGACCGGGCCCACATTCGTCTTGGCCGTGCGGGACGAGGTGGTCGACCAACCCGTTGATGAGCCCGGAATA
This sequence comes from Salinibacter sp. 10B, assembly GCF_002954405.1. Taxonomy (NCBI): domain Bacteria; kingdom Pseudomonadati; phylum Rhodothermota; class Rhodothermia; order Rhodothermales; family Salinibacteraceae; genus Salinibacter; species Salinibacter sp. 10B. Next base: position 121,170 of record NZ_MQWC01000005.1, read on the forward strand.
TAGGTCGTTCCTCCGCCTGTGATAACCCGAATACCGTTCGTGCTCTTGATGTGGAACGTTTTGCTCCCGGTGATGCCGGAACCGTTCGGGTCGTCAGCTGAGGAGAACTTGTCAGCGGAAGTATCGCTTCCGTCCGCCCACACAAAGGTATTATCGGACGCAACCTTTGCATTTTCCCCGGCTGTGAGGGAGGAGATTCCGTCTGCAACTGTCGCAGCGCCTAATGCGGTCGAGAACAGTCCCGAAGCAACCGTTTCGGTCCCCAGCGCCGTGGCCCCAGTTCCCGAAGCCGTCGTTATGTACCCCATAGCCGTGGACCGAGCCCCGCTGGCCTCGGTGTTCTTGCCGAACGCCACAGAGAGGTCTCCGACGTTCGAGGCATCCCAGGCCTCAGAATTCGGAAGCCCCACTTCCACCTGTCCAGCGCGAAAGGCAGCCTTGGCCGGGTACCACATCATGCGAGTACCTCCTCCGGTGGCGGGAATCGAGTCGTTTGGAGAGGTCGGGCCGTAGCTTCCTGGCGCGAGGAGGCTGCCGTTGTAGTTGACCTCCAGGGTGGTGTCGGCACTTGAGTTGACAATCGAGGTCACCGCCGTCGGGTGCTGGGACTGCGCGGGGCTCGGGGCGATGGCACAGGCGAGACAACCAGCCAGCGTCAGCGCCCCGACGACTCGGCAAAAAGCGTCTCGGGAAAGAATACGACAGAAGTGATGTAGCATGAAAACGGCAAGCTTTATTCGAAGAGGAGCTTTTCAATTGGTCCCGCACGCCGGACCGGGCGGGAACGGGCGGCGCGTGAGTCCTCCCGATTGACTGGACATTCGGCCACATTGCCCGTATTTAATAACACGAAAAAACGCCCGGGATCTTCTCATCGGGACGCGGGAAAGAAAGAGAGATTCTGGGACAGGCAAGAGGAATCGGGATCTTCGGGCGCTTTCAAACCCGGTTAGTACCGGGGTTCTCGGCCTGAACAATAACAACCGATAAAACAGCCATCTGAATTGAGTCTCAGCCGCACCTCTCTTTTGACAGACGAAGGCACCATTTCGGCGTTCTGTCACGCCACGCCCGGAGGGCAGCCGGGAAGGTTTGATCCGGGAGGGCCGGCGCGAGCACGTGCCTGGTCCTCAGCGGTAATTGTCTCAGAGCCTGACGATGAGTCTTCCTGCCGTTTGTTTCCGCTCGATCCGACGGTTATTCTTTTCCGTGGATCAGCGCTCCTCGAGGCCGGGATGAGTCATCTCCGGGAAGGGAATCGTCTGGTCGTCTGGAAACTGGACCGGTCGGGCACTCCCTCATGGACCTGATCGAGAAGGTCGAAGCCTTCGACGAGGAGGGCTGTGAGTTCCGATCCTTGCAAGAGGGGATTGACACGACGACCTCGGCCGGGAAGCTGGTCTTCCACATCTTCAGCGCGCTCGCCGAGTTCGCCCTGGACCTGATCCGAGAGCGAACGAAGGCCGCCTCAGGGCCGCCCGTAAGCGGGGAAAGACCGGCGCCCCCCCGCCGGCCTTTCCAAGGTGGCCAGCGTGGCCGAGGAGGTCGAAACACTCGTGAGATGCGTGCTCGGGGGTGAGGGCGTCCTCCGCGAGTGTCGAAACTGCGGAACGACGGTCTTGGAGGGGCGTCCCGAGTGCCCGGCGTGTGGTGCCGAAGAAATCGCGACCTATCGACTCACCTGATACCGACATGACCGATCTCATCAATGGCCACGTGCTCGTCCCGGTGGCCAACCCGAACGACGCGCGGACAACCGCGGCAGCTCTCGAACCGTACCACTCCGGCCGAGTGACCGTCTTCCACGTCATCGAGAAAGGAGGTGGCGTCCCGGACAAGACACCGGTGGAACAATCGGAGACGCTCGCCGCCGAGTCCTTCAAGGCGTTCCAGGAGCAGTTCCCCGACGCTGAACTGGCGACCGACTATCGGCGAAACGTGGTGGAGAGCATCGTCGAGGCAAGCGGTCGTCTGGATGTCGACGCCATCGCGTTCCATCCCCGGGGAGGGTCGCGCATTGTCCAGTTTCTCGCTGGCGATCGGTCGCTCAAGCTCATCACGGAGGCCGACCGTCCGGTTATCTCCCTACCCGATTCCGGCTCGGAAGCGCAGGGAGGGTAACTGCGAACGACGAAGAGCCCTACACAGCCCGGATTTTCGGCCGCCTGTTATAAGGACCGGTATTGCGGACCTATCAATTCTGGAGCCACGTCCGGAAGCCACCTCCGATGTACCTGAGAACATATATGACCGAAAACATCATATGGCACATCTGAGCTCTACCCATTGAATGGAGCCGAACGGACCTTCTGACCAGCACCCATGATGACTCAGGTATGAGATACATCAGAGCAAGCCTAATTCGAGTAGCACTTGTGGTCTGGCTCTCGGTCCCGGAGAGTGTCCTGTCACAGAGTGGAGCGAAGGTAGAAGGGAAAGAGCCGACAGAGACCACGTTCAAGATTGGCCCACGGATCGGGGTGCCGCTGGGTGATATGTCTGATGTGGGAACGCTCTTTTTCGGAGCGGACGCTCGCATCGGCACCGCGATACCCGTCGTTTTTAGCCCATCGATTGACCTCTATCTGGGCACCGGATCTTTGACTGTTCTCACCGTTGACTTGAATGCGTTTTACGAATTTGGCGCAGGCAATGGGAGATTCGTTCCCTACGTGGGGGGTGGAGTCGCAGTTACGCGTACATCGGGAGAGCCAGCGATCGGAAAAGAGGCGGATACAGGTATAAATCTCGTCGGGGGAGCACGGATGAGGGCCGGTCCCGTCGAACCGTTCATTCAGGTTAACACAGCAATCGATTCAGCCATCTCTGGGGACACGCGGCTCGGTCTTGCGGGGGGGTCCTCTTCAGTTTCTAATTTCTTGTTCCTTAGTCTGCCCAAAACTACGCCGCTCTCGCTTCTTCGATAGCGTTCCCGGCTGGACGCCTGTACCTGCTGAACTCTCACTTCGGCTCCGCAAGGGGGCCTCTAGACAAGGAAGGTCCGCTTTCACTCCGCGGCAGTAAAGGATGCACGTGCCGCCTTGTCCATTTTAAGCACTGCACTTGTAAACAGCAGAGTGCTCATTTGGATCGGCCAGATCTCCGATCCAAGGGGTCAACTTTATTGGTGAGACAAATACCTCCGAGTGCTCTGAAGCGGGAGAATGGAGCGGGCCGCCGATGGGCTGGAGCGTCGCCGCAAGGAGGCCCTGAGGAACGTTGCGTCAATTCCGATACTACCTGCCTTTTAACGCCGATTAGCGACCGAAAAAATATGGACCAATAATGCGAACGTACAGAACGGGATCTACCCTCGTCTGGGTGCGAAATCTTCAAAGCTGAAGTATCCTTCCTACACCGAAGTGACGTCTATCCGTGGAGCAGGTCGAGGGAGAACAATCAAAGGTTCAGGACTTATTCGCCTGCTGTAGACCAGATCTGGGCATCGAGAATGAGAGACTTCTCCCGAGACTGGAGCAGGCCGTACCGCAGAAGCAGCGGCTCACCGAACCCCGAGGGCCAGGCGTAAACTGCCCCGAGGACGCCAATGGATTCGCTCGTTGGAGGAGACACTTCTAGAATTAGTTTGGGATCAACCATGCCAGGGATGCTGAGCGTCGTATCCGGTTGCAGGCGGTCAGTCTCGCTCGGATACTCGTCAGGAGCAAGGCTATCGGGACGGGTAAACGTGTCGACTACCTGCCCTTCTGACCCTACGATCGTTCGCCGCAAGGTGTCGACCGTCCGGTAAGTGTTCTCGACATCGTACCTGACACGGTTCATTTCGCTTGGGCTTCGAAGAATTCCGGCGACGGTGACGTTGTCAGACGCCACTACCGTTCGTGACGTGTCGTCCTTGCCGTTGGTCCTGTTGGACTCAGGACCGCTTACAGTCAGAGACACCTCCACGCTTGGGCCGTCGAGCTCCCGGTTAGCACGAACAAAAAGGACCGCGTCCTCGGTTGCTGGCACTTCACGGGACCATGGGAGGTCCACGCGCTCAACGCTTTGGTCCCCATCAGGGCCCACGTGCCATACGGTCGACTTGTCAGCACCTCCGGTCACCCGATAGGTGGCTACGGGTGTTTGCTCCTCTTTAGCACTGGGGGACCGGTCGCACCCGCCTGCAAGGCCGGTTGTCAGAAGCAGAAGGACCAGACCGCAGGTCTTCCCGATGAGGGATGAGAGTCGGTTGGGTGCAATGCAAGAGAACATGTCGCGTACAGTGACGGAAGATTTGCGCGAAGATCGTGCTGTGGAATTGTCGGAGGATGAGGGCGGCAGAATGTAATTCAACCGAATGTTTTAGAAGATCGATCAGGTGGCCTGTTCTACCCTCCCTAACCTGTTGACGCCACGACCGCCCCAACAATGTGTGGCCTGCCTGCGCAGCGGGTTGGGTGACTTCGGCCGCTTGAACCGGCCTGGACGTAACGACATGGGAAAGCGCCAAGTCAAACGCAAGCCTGAAGGCCTTTCCCGACGAAAGCGCCTCCTCTACGCCTGCATCGAAGGGGCCAACAGAAATCTCATTCTGCGTCGTTCGTTGAATGAGCGTGTGACGGTTGTGGAGATCCCGAGAGTAAACATAGACTGCTTTCAGCGCATGTGCCCCCATAACTAAATGACCGACAATGCGGACTTACTCAAGGAGTTCAGGTCGTCACTCTCACGTGTCGTATCTTGATGCGCCGATGCATTGAAGACAAGCATGAGCGTTTTTTCCGATGAGTTGACTTAAAGGCGTTTGTTGATTAGATGGTCAACTGTGCCTATTTAGCCAACAATGGGAGATTCTTCAAAATGAAACCGCCGGATGAGGCCGACGCCGAAAGGCTGAGAGTGGACAGAAGAGCAGGCCTCTGTGGAACGGCAAACAGAGGTACCCTCTGGGAGGGGAGATGCCCGAATGTGGGACTTTAGGGTTCAGCTTCGCGAGGAAATCCTGGTCGGGGAATATAAGCGATCGAGCGATATCGCCACGATCACTCGGGCCATAGAGCAGCTGAGAAAAGCCCAGGGAAACGATGGAAACGTGCCGCTCCTTGTCGTTCCCTACATGGGTGAAAAAGGCGCTAGACGATGCCGAGAGGAGGAAGTCAGCTGGATTGATCTTTCGGGAAATGCCCATCTGAGTACCGACTCGTTTTTGATCCACGTCGAGGGAAAGCCCAACCAGTTCAAGCAGAAGGGACGCCCCGCCAACCCGTTTGCACCGAAAAGCTCGCGGATCTCCCGCTTCCTTCTCGCTCATCCGAACCAACACTTCAGACAAAAGGAAATCGCCACTCGGGCGGTCGTGGGGCGGGGGTGGACCAGCAAGGTCGTTCGGCGTCTGGAAGAAAAAAAACTCGTTCGCCGCGATGAAGAGGGGCGTGTCGAGGTGCCAGATCCCGCACTTCTCCTCGATGCCTGGCACGAGAAATACGACTTCTCGAAGCATCGAGTCATAAAGGGCACGGTGGCATCGAAGGACAGCCTCGACTTAACGAAGCGCTTAGCAAGAGCGTTCGAGTCAGCAAATGTCGAATACGCAGCAACGGGGCTGGCAGCGGCGTGGCTCTTGACTCGGTTTGCCCGGTTTCGAATCGCGGCGTTTTACTTCAGTAGGCAGCCAGAGGAAGACCTGAAGCGTGAAATAGGGCTTCGAGAGGAGCCCAAAGGCGCAAATGTTTGGCTTATCGTCCCAAACGACGAAGGCGTGTTCTTCGAGAACTCCATGCGAGAGGGCGTGCGGCACGTCCACCCGGTGCAGGTCTACCTGGACTTAAAAGGACATCCGGAACGCTCGGAAGAGGCGGCCGGATCGATCAGGAAAGAGTACTTAAACTGGAAAAAGAACGGCGGATGACGTTCCGCAAACTGCAGAGGACTACGGTCCCGAAGACCTCCGGCAGGTGAAGGCCGGATGCCTCGAAGTCGCAACCCGCCTTGGGGACCTGTTGGACGATCTGGTAATCGTAGGGGGACTCGTTCCGGCGCTTCTGGTCGACCTCGCTCAAGAAGAGACCTCGGACGAAACCGATCCGCTCAGCAGGCACGTCGGCACTCGGGACCTCGATCTTGGCTTTGCCATAGGGCTGGTCGATGAGGGTCGGTATACTAGAATTTCGACGCGGCTCGTCCGCTGCGGCTTTGCTCCAGACCGGAATGAAGAGGGGAATCCGACACCTCAGCGCTGGCGACACGAGACCGCAAGCGAGCTAACTGTCGACTTTCTCATTTCTCCAACCGGAGAAGAGGAGGGAGGGTCGATCAAGCACCTAGAGGGGGACCTTGCGGCCATTGTCATCCCGGGGCTTGAGGTCGCATTTGAAGACCTTCGTAGGCTGGAGCTTACAGGCACTCGGTTGAGTGGGGCCGAGGCTACTCAGGAGGTTCCGGTATGCGGACCGGGTGCGTTCGTCCTGCTCAAGGCTCTTGCCTGCGCTCGTCGAGGGAAAGACAAAGACAAGTACGACCTCTTCTACATGATCCGGAACTACGGAGAGGGACCGCCGACTGTAGCTGGGCATTTTAGGCCGTTCTTAGAGTCGGGGCGCCGTGAAGCGGAGGAGGCTCGAGAAATTCTAGGAGACCTTTTCGAGAGCCCCCTAAGCATCGGTCCAGTCGCCGTAAGCCAGTTATCCGACGACGCACTTCAAGCGGATGCAGCAGCGTTTGTCGAAGCATTTTTGAGGCAACTGGAGAGCTGAACATTTCGCGAGAGCCGCGCGAGCCTAGCAGGTCGAGTATTTGGGTAGAAAGTTTATGTAGTGAGTCTGGCCGAATTGGTAGAAAGTAAACGTGCGCTATGCCTATTCGCCGTCGACCCCCCGGTATTGATCCGTTGAGAGGGGAAAAGCCCGGGCGACGGCAGTCCGGGAATGGCCTTTGCCATCTAAATAGGGCGGAATCGAAAAGCGGAGATTTCCCGACACTTCTCACACAAAACTCCCTTCTTTGCTGCCATGACCCCGACGTGGACCCTTCTCCTTCTGGTTTTTGTGTTCTGGACGTACCCCGCTTGCGCCGCCGTGATTGCGTACCGGCTCCACGGAAGCTCGATGGAAAACGTGAAATCTGCTTTTGAGATGTCGGTGCGCGACGCGTCCAAGGCGCTGGGGCTCGACGGACTGAGCCTCAAGGTGCCGGACCTCAGTGCACTGAAGCTCCAGTTTCGGACCGAAGCGTAAGTTTTCCCTCTCGAGCCGATCGTGACGGAGTACCGGCGGGTCCTCCAAGAGATCGGCGCGGTCAATGCTGCAGACAGTCCCCCCCAGTCTGATCAGCCTCCCGCCAATGGGGTCAACCCCGACCTCCGTGCTGGCGAACAATCCATCGTTGAAAAAAGCGATCCAGCACAACGAACGTGCCGTTGTCTCGGTCGATCAAGTCCTTTTGCATTAATGCTTCGGCGGCGCGCTGCGCGCTTGAGGGGGAGCTGAGGTCATACCGGCCAACGAACGCCGACGAGAAGGGCTGCACGTCCTCCTCCTGAGCCAGTCCCAGAAGAAACCGCTGCTGATTGGTCGTGAGTCCTTCCCAAAGCGCCGTATACGCGTAACTCTCCCGGTCGAGCAGAATACCGGTGGCCTCCTGCACGTCCTCGGGGTCAACCTCGGCCCCTTCATCGCAGCGCTCCCAGAGCACGTGGCAAAGGTGCTGGACGTAAAACGGGTGCCCTTCCGTGATCTGGCAAACCTCATGGACGACCGATTCGGGAATCAACTTGCCAGCTTTCTCGAACCGATCGCGAATGAAGGGCTGCCAATCGGCCTCATCAATGGCCCGAAGCGGGTAGTGCTGAGCCGAGCGGTAGAGCGGCCGTTTCGAGTCGAGAAACATCTCTCGAATGAGGTGTCTCCGACTTCCCAGAAACAGGTACGCCACCTTCTCGTGGTGCTGGATCTCTGATCGGAGCTTTCGCTCGACGCGACCAGCCTCATAGGTGGCGATCTGCTGAAACTCGTCGAAAACGACGACCACGCGCTTCCCCGTCAGTTCGGCGGCCCGAGCCGGAGCTGCAAGGACCTCCTCGATCTCAGGGTCGGTGCCGGAGGGCCGTTCGGATCCAAACCTCAGGACGGGGGCTCCCGACTCGTCGACCGTCACGCTCGGTTGGAGACTTGAAAAGAACCTGCGGGCGTTTTCCAAAAGCGTCTCGGCTGTGGTGCTTGAGGCCTCGGCGGTCGCCTTCGCCATTGCCTTTGTGAACGAGGCCGGTCCGTCGGTCGGCCAAAGATCGACGTAGGCGGCCACGTACTCCTCGCCTGACAACTCGTCGAGGAGAACGCGCACGAGAGAAGTCTTCCCCATACGCCGCTCGGCGTAGAGAAAAAGGCGTCCTGCGTTGTCTACTGTTCGCCGCAAAACCTGTAGGTCCTCCTCGCGGTTGCAGAACGAGGAGGTGCCGACGACGCCTCCGTAGGAAAAGGGATTGGTCACGGGAGCCGAACGCGTTCTGTTTGAGAGTGATACCTATTATTACGCAAGATGAGTAACGCAGGATGCGTAATAAGGTTTAGCACCGTACTGATTCGTTTGCAAGACCCGATTTTACCGGATCAACTTTAGGAATGACAAAATGGACATCCGGAGCGAGAACGGTACCCCCAGCCCGGCCGACCCTGGGAGGGAAGGCGGTGATTCGATCCCGTTCTCAATGACCAAGGGAAACACCTTCTTTCTACCCGGGCTACGAGCAACTGTCCTTTCCATCCTAAGAGCCTTCCGAGCCCATGACGACGGCTGATCCAGACGAGCACCGCGAGGCCTCCGAGACCCCACCTGCGGGAGAATCTGCGGGCGAGACCTCTTCAAGGGGCAGCAGGACCCTCACCGGCGAAAAGCGATCGGGGCCGATCGAAGACGCAAGGTGCTTTATGGAGAGCCTTGAGAAATCTTTTCAGCTTCTGGCCAGAGAAGAAGCCTCCCGTGAGGGCGCCCCCCCAAGAATAAGACCAGCGAAGACCGGTAGTAGAGCCGGTGGACATCACTGGCTCACCAAGTCAACGAGGAACTTTGAAGCGAAGATCTGGCTCGAATCACGGGAAGTGGCTTTCAATTACGGCTTTGCCAGCCACGAATTGAACGACATTGAAGACATCATTATTGAGAACCACACACAATTGGTGGAGGCCTGGTATGAGCACTGTGGTCACCGACGAACCCGCTGACAAGACGCCCTCTCCGGAGGTATCTGAACGCATTGAGGACGTCACGGACTCGTCGATTGCATTAGAGCTGACAGACGGGCGCTCGGTGAGTGTCCCTCTTTCCTAGAGCTGGCGGCTTGAGGGCGCAACCGAAAAGGACCGTCAGAACTTCCCGATCAGCCCCAGTGGATATAGCGTCCGCTGGCCGGATGTGGACGAGGACCTGAGCGCTCGCGGCGCACTTCGAGGAACGCCGGCGCCCCGGCCCTCAACAGCACCGCCGGCGGAGACCCCAAGCGAGTGGACACCGGGGCGGATTCAGAAGCTTCGAAATCAACTCGGCATGTCTCAAGCAGCGTTCGCCGAGCGAATGGGTGTCCGGCAGGCAACCATTTCCGATTGGGAAACCGAGAAACAAGAGCCTTCACCAATGGCCCGACGACCTCTGGATCGAGTTGTGAGCGCCGCCGACGATAACGCTGTTTCATCCTGAATCGTATTTCCGCTTCCTCTCGATGGAAGATAAGGAACTAACCACCAGCGAGGCCGCGGAAGTTCTCAACGTTTCGCACCGCTACCTCCTGAATCTGTTGGAAGAAGGAGAAATTCCTTTCCATGACGAGGGCACCCGCCTTCTGATTCAGCGAGAGAAATTGCTTGAGTACAAGCGGCGGCAGCGGGCGGTGGCTGAAGAGGCAATGCAAAAACTTACCGATCAAGCCCAGAAACTCGGGCTCGGCTACTGACGAGGTCTCCGGAGGACAACCGCACCATGTCCAACTTCCAGGTTCAGGACGCCGCCTTATCCGTCCATGATCTGACGACCAACGGGTGATTTTTTCGAGCGTTTAGCGCCCCAAATAATAAGCACTGACAAGGCGAACATTGTGCAACTGGAAGACGGGGGGTGGGGCATTTAGTTCTCGTTTTTCTGGAAGGAAGGGCGCCACCGACGTACCTAGCGGTCGGGTAATCAGAGCACAACTGCAATTCCTTCCTGAAATCTATCCCCTCAGTTCAGCAGTCCATAACCTCCACGTCGTAGTTGGAGAAAGCGTCATCCGGCGTGACAACCGTGAGATTTTCCTCGAGTCCTTGCGCAATGATCATTCGGTCGAAGGGGTCTCGATGGTGCATGGGAAGTTGCCCCGCCAGGGCGGCGTGAGGAGAGGTAATGCGAACCTCTTCGAATGAGGAGCGAGCAGCCTTCACGACGCTCTCCGCCGGACGTTCGAGCTTGCCGATGGCGACCTTGATCTCAATCTCCCACACGTTGGCAGGAGTGAAGAAGACCTCGTTTTCGGAATCGGAAATCTCGCTCAGGGCCGGTTCTTTCAAGTCTGCAGGTCGAGCTAGCGCGTAGATGAGCGCGTAGGTGTCAAGAAGAAGCCGCACGCCTTGGAGGTCTTGCTAGAAGGGAACTGGAAGGGGTGATCTCCTGACGAAGAGAAACGCGGGGCTACTGCTTCTCTTCGACTTCTGCCTCGGGGCCGAGGTGCCGCACGCGCTCGATGGCGTCTAAGCAAGAGTCGGAGGTCGGGTAGGCGCCCCCCGAGTTGGCTAGGATGTGTCCTGATTCGTCTACGAAGCGCCAGCGGAAATCACCGCTTTCAATCCGGTAGATCTCGAAGTGTGCCTTGCGCTCTTCTCGAGATGAGTCCTCAAAGGTGGAACGATTTCCTGCAGGACCGTCACCCGAAGATATAGGAAGACTGCTCTCGTAGAAGTCGTCTGTCACACTAGGCTCTGGCTCAAGAAGAGTCTTGAGCTTGTCGGGACCGGGCACGTCCCACTTTTCAGCAAGTGCGCCGAGCCGCGTGGAAGAGTCGCTCATGGGGAACTCGGAGTGTTGCGAGATTGGGTGCTCTCTGTCGGTCCGCATCCGCTCGGTTCAGAAGCTTGGGGGCGGGGCCAAATATTCCTGAGTTAGCAAGTCGAGAGGCCATTGCCTGTCTGCTTACCTGGAAGAGGCGAGCAAGGTTCGTCAGAGAGCCTTGCTCGGTTAGCTCGAAGTCTCACTTCGAGATTTCCTCCTCAAGCATCCCGATCGGCATCAGGGGGGAAGCGCCAAACGCATTGACCTCAAGCGGCCTCTGAGGAGCGGTTGTCCCTGTAGAAGACGCTGCTGTACTTCTTGTCGATGAATAGCTTCGTCTAATCCCTATGCGATCAAAGCCCAGAAGTTGTATAACCGGCGTCCTGGCAGATCATCAACTTAAGGTCTCCGAAGAGCAGCTACACCACGTCCAACTTCCAGGTCCAGGATGCCGAGGTATTCGTATTTGATCCGGTGCCTGAATCCCAAAAATTCGCCCCCAAATTATAAGGACCGATAAGGCAAAGATCTGGCAAGATGGACCACTTCGCGGCGAGTGCGTCGGCCGTCAATCACACGTTGACTCGAAGAGCGTCCTGTCGCCATTCCCATCCAGGCTGTGCGGGCCGGTTGCAACTTTCGGAGACATCGCTGGACGAGAACCACTCCGATTTTTGGCGACTGAGTATAGGACCGACAAGGCGACCTTCTCACTCTCAGTTGTTCTCTCGGGAGGGCCTGTCATAGTGGGACGCCCCGACGGCCAACCCTTCGACGCGCTGGGCCAAGCAATGTAGAGAAACGTCCGAAAAAGGGGCCGCTTAGAAAGATAGATCTTGACTGCACCGGATTCCCTACTACATTTCAACATGATGGACGAGCGTGTCCCTGGCAACCCTCTCATCCTCACTGGGGAACGCTGAAAGAGACATTCCGTCAAACCTATACGTATCTTTTCAGATTCCCATACGTAGGAACTGTCATGAGCCGAAAGAAACTAACCTTGTCGGTTGAGGAGCGCCTGACTCGGCGCGCGAAAGCCATCGCCAAGAAGCGCGGCACGAGCGTTTCTCGCCTCGTCGAGACGTTGTTCTCGGCGTTGGAGCAGGAGGAAGAAGACACGGTTGAGGTCGAGCAGCTTCGCCAACGCAGAGAGGAAAAGTTCCCGGAAGGATCGGACGACTCGTCACTCGCGGACTATAAGCCGTCCGAATGGGCACGGCGGTGGCGCGGAGCTTTTGCAAAGGCAGGAGAGGTCTACCCCGACGATCCGGCGTGGGAAGAGAAGGTGCTAACGGAGGAGATCAAAAAGAAACACGCCTCTTGATGGAAAGCTCCCTAAACGAGGGCCCCTTGAAAAAGGCTCCCTGAAAGAGGCCTCCGGACCTTTTCAAATTCCGCACGTCTAGACGTCTTTCTTCATGACGGTTCTCTTCAACACGAACGTACTTTTAGATGTCCTCTTAGACCGGACCCACGCGGAGGAGGGCCTCTTTCTTCTTGACCGGTCTCGGGAGGGAGTGATTGCTGGCACGGTCACGCCGACAGTCTTGACTAACACGTTTTACGTCGGACGGAGCACTGCCGGAAGCGAGGTCGCAAGGGACTTTATCGAGTCGGCTCTGTCGTTTTTGGACGTGGCCTCGGTTTCACACGCCGGAGCGGTCCGAGCAGTCAAGCGGTACGACGATTTCGAAGACGGGATCATTGGCGAGGCGGCCGCCGAGTACGGAACTGACGTCATCTGCACGCGGAACGCCGAGGACTTCGGGCCGGCGCGCCCTCAGGTGCTTACCCCGAGGGAGCTTGCAGGTCTCCTCAAGACGTAGGCTGCCGGCCCTCCGAGCGCCGCTTTATACGCTCGTTATTTTTCCCAAATTATAAGGACCGATAATGAGGGGTTATCGGTTGTAATAGCGGAAAATCTCCCCTATATTTTCCCCCCTGAGACGCTCAGAGCATCTTCCTCAACGTACCTCTTCCCAGAACGTGCGCGGAGTCATAATTCGAACCGCATCGACCTGATCGGCTATGTCAAGGAGATCCTTGTCTCCGGTTATCAGAATTTCCGCCTCCGCTGCGATGGCTGACGCCAGAACGATCTCGTCATCCGGATCTCGGATCTCGACCGGAGGCTCCGAATCTGGAACCGGCTCGACGTGGCGCCGGCGCAGTAGGCTCTCGATCTGGTCGGCCTTATCGCCGGGCACCCCGAACTTTTCGGTCAGGACCCGACGGGTTTCTTCCAAGACCACCTCACTGGTCACAAGCTCGTGTTCTGCCAGAAGCAGCCGGACGACATCCGCGCTGAGCCCACGCGTTGCAAAACCGCTGACCAAGACATTCGTGTCGAGAAAAACTCGCATCTATTCGCTTCCGCTATTCGGCCGTGCGAGTCTCGCTTGGAGAAGGAATTGGTTTTTCCAGACACGCACGTCAGGACACGTCCTCGAAGACGTCCTCGTCGGTAAGGTACCCGCGGGCTTCAGCAAACGGCATAACCTGCTCCCTCAGCTCCTCGAAGCGAAGGACCGAAAGCTGCCGCCGGAGCGCGTCGCGGACGATCTCGCTCCGGCTCTGGCCAAGCGCCTCTGATACCTCGGAGAGTTCCCGATCGAGGTCCTCATCCAAACGGACGGTCACGGTGGACTTCATGGCGGTAGGAGCATTGGAGAGAAAATGCCGTTGTGTTACACCGTAACACGAAAGCCGAAGCGTACTCGTTCCTGCCATTCATAATGGTTTCCGGGTGTTCAGCTTATCACCCGCCTCTGATTCGAGACGGAAACGTCTACCGCACCCCGCGTTCAATACATGAGGCGTTCAAGATACCAATCACGCGCACTCGCTCTTCTGGACATCCACTCATCCGGCGCCATGAAAACCCTCACGATCCAACTCTCCGACGAGACCGCCGACCGCCTGGAGACTCTCGCCGAACAGCTCGGAATGTCTCTAGAAGAGGTCGCGCAGGTAAGCATCGACGATCAACTCAAACGATTAGACCGTGAGTATGAGGAAGCCGCCGAAGAGGTGCTGTCGAAGAACGCTGAGCTCTATCGGCGCCTTTCGTAATCGAGGGTTCGCGTTTTTGGGTGGTCCCATCAGCTCCTCTATAGTCGTCGAGTGTCGTGCGATACCTGAACGTCACCGAAGTCCTTGATCTCCATCGGCGCCTGATCGAAACGTCGGGAGGGAGCCCAGGGCTGCGGGATCGGGGCGCCCTCGTTTCAGCGGTCCGCCAACCTCAGATGCAATTCGGAGAAGAGGAGCTGTACTCCTCGACCGTAGAGAAAGCGGCCGCGCTCGGGTTTGCCCTGATCCAAAACCACCCGTTCGTAGATGGGAACAAGCGGGTGGGTCACGCCTCGATGGAAGTATTCCTGAGACTGAACGGCTGGGAGATCACTGCTTCCATTGGCGAGCAGGAACGTCTTATCCTTGACGTGGCGGCTGGCGGGGTCAGTCGGGACGAGCTGACCGAGTGGCTTTCAACTCACGTCGAACGTCTCCAGTCGACGGAATAGGTGGTCTTCCCTCCCATCCTCTTTCAGACTCCTATCCAGCACGAGTTCATTTTGGCAAATACGAGGCGCAGCGATCCCAGCTTAGAGACTGCAGTAAATCTATGACCGGTACATCGAATCCTCCAGGCGGAGACAGCCAGGCCTCACCCGAGATCGATGAATCACCCGAGAGCGAGGGGACCTCTCAAGACGATCCAGATTCGAACCAAAACCCGAGGCGTGCAGACAAGCTTGCCCCTCCGCCCCTCTCTGAGATCGGAAAAAATGAGTCCGATCCGGGGGAAGACCCAGACGACGGCTCTGACGGCGCCCCTGACGCACAGGCGCTCGAAGATCCAGAGCGTCTCCGCGAACTCCAGGAAAGCCTCGGCCGCCTAGAGGACTTTGCTGCCCAAAGCCAGGCAGAGAACACCATCCGAGCCTACGCGGCCGACCTGGAGGACTTCCGGCACTGGTGTAAAAAAAATGGATCGGAAGTGGCTTCCCGCCGAACCGAAGACGATCGGGCTCTACCTCGGGGCCCGAGCCGATGAGCTGCGCCTCGCCACGCTCGAACGCCGCCTCGCCGCAATAGCCTCCCTCCATAAAGAGGAAGGTCACGAGTCGCCGGCGTCGGTGGCCGAGGGTCCCTTGCGCGAAATCTGGAAAGGCATCGTCCGGGAGAAAACGCGGCAGCAAGATGGCGCCCCTTCTCTTATGGTCGAGGACCTCAGGTCCATCATTGAGCACCTGCCCCGTTACTCCAGCTCCGACGGCGGCCCCACTGGGCGCCTTACACTTACTGCCCTTCGCGACCGGGCCCTCCTCCTCGTCGGCTGGACCGGGGCGCTGCGCCGGAGTGAGCTGGTGGCCCTCACCACGGAGGACGTTCAGTTTATCGAGGGCGAGGGCGTGAACGTCTACGTTCGCCGCTCGAAAAGCGATCAGGAAGGCACGGGGCTCGTCAAGGGCCTTCCCTACGGGTCCAACAAAGAGACCTGCCCGGTCACCGCCCTCCGGCAGTGGCTTCAGGCGGCAGACCGACAGGTAGATGGATCTTTTGAGGGGGACATCTTCCGCCGCTTCTACCGTGGGGAGTCGGTCGGGGAGTCGGCGATGACGGCCCAGTACGTGTCTACGGTCCTCAAGCGCCACGCTGAAAGCGCCGGCCTGGATCCGGAGGAATACTCGGCTCACTCCCTCCGGGCGGGCTTCATCACGCAGGCGATCCGCGCGGGCAAAGCCGAGCGGCGCGTGAAAGAGCACTCCGGCCACGCCTCGTGGGAGACCTTCAACCAGTACGTCGAGGAGGCGGGGACCTTTCAGGACAATCCTGCGAAAGGGATTGGGCTCTAAGCTTTTGCAGCTCCTGAGGAAGGCCGGGGTTTTTGTCCGATGCAACACAGCCGTCCTGTTCTTAGTACCAAGCACTGTGTCGGCTATTACTTGACAGTCTGCGCTTCTTATGTCTTCTCCCGCGACTCAGGCTCCTCCTCGCTCTCTCGATCAGCTCGAGGCAACCGAGCTCTCTGGACTTCTGGCTTCAATTGAGGAGGGGCTTCCGGCAAGCCTGGCCAGCGAGGTCGAGGAGCGGCTCGACCTCGCGCCTGAGGAGATGGCCTCCTTCCTCGGGATCTCGCCTCGGACCCTCGAGCGCCGGCGGGAGAACGGCACCTTGAACGCCGTTGAATCAGAGCGTCTCTACCGGATCGTTCGTCTCTTTCGCAAAGCGACCGATGTCTTCGAAAGCGAAGAAGAAGCGCGACGCTGGCTGAAGCGCCCGCAGATGCGCCTGGGGGAGCAGGTGCCCCTCGAGATCGCCCGGTTAGAGCCCGGGGCCCGCGAGGCCGAGCGGCTCCTGGGCCGGATCAAGCACGGCATTCCGGCTTGACGTTGTCCCGGTTTGATGTTGTCGTTTCCGGAGCGCTTCTAGTCTCTCAGCTCCGCGTTTCTCCATGGCTGAGCTTACAATCTGGCGACTCACGCATGAGCGGTACGCCAATTCAGCATTCAGCGGCGAGGGGGCTCGCCAGTACGGGGGTCGGTTCAACAGCCCAGGAACTGCTGTCGTCTACACGTCCGAGAGCCTTGCCCTGGCACTTTTGGAGACGCTCACGGGCCTGGAGCGCTACCATCAGCTCCGCAGCTACGTCTTCTTTCAGGCGAGGCTTCCCGAGGACCTAGTATCTGAGGTTTCAGAACCCGGCTTGCCGGACGAATGGGACCAGCATCCTCCTCCTTCCCAGCCGCAGCAGATGGGTAACCGGTGGGCCTCCCGGGAAGAGTCGGTCGCGCTTCGGGTGCCGTCGGTCGTGGTGCCCTACAGCTACAACTACTTGTTGAACCCGTCCCATCCATCGTTTGAGGAGATTGAGATCGGGACGGAAGAATCCCTTCCGATCGATCGCAGACTGATTCCTGGCTAAAGCACGAAATCCACTCGCGAATAACCGCCCCGATCGGGGCACCTCCCTATGCCTGACCTCAAAGAGCCTGACCTCGAAGACAAGATCGAAGAGCTTCGAGAAGAGACCGGGCTGTCAACCGAGGAACTTTTGACCCGGCTTAAAGAGGAGCGAGAGGCCCTTGTTAGGGATCGTTACGGGGAAGCACCAACCGGTGAAGAGGGTTCTACCGGAAATGCTTCTCAGAAAAGTGCTTCTCAAAATCGGTCTGGAGCCGGTAATGAGTGACGATTCGACCTCTCGCGACAACCCCAATCCTTCCAGCAAAGATCACCTTCGGGTATACGTCGACGCGGACGTTCTTTTCGCTGGGGCGTCCTCTCCCTCCCAGCACAGCGGGAGTCAGGTACTACTGACCCTTTCAGAGATCCCCCTTGTGGATGGGATCACCTCGGAGATCGCCGTCGAAGAGTGCCGGCGCAATCTTCGGGCAAAGCTTCCGGGCGCAATCGGCGACTTCGAGCGCCTCGTTGGTCGGGCTCTTAAGGTCCGAGAGTCCCCGGGTCGAGAGGCGCTAAATCCCCACGAAGGGCGGGCCGACTGGAAGGATTTGTCTCACCTTGTGTCCGCCCTTGAGGCAAACTGCCGGTACCTGACGACGTATAACGTCGAGGATTATGAGCCGGGGCACCCTGGCGTGCAGGTGGTGCGACCTGGAGCGTTGGTTCGCCGGGTCCGGGAGAAGCTCTCGTCGCTTTAGGACCCTCTTTTCTTTAGAACACCCTTTCGTAAGAGCGCCTTCTGTAAGGCGTCTTCCATCGTTTCAAAAACCAGGGGATACTGTTGGCGAACTCCTGGCGTGGAGCATTTCAAGGTTCGGGAGTAGAAGAGGACCTTTGTCTGTTTCCTCCTGCTCCCAACGACGATGTCCCTCAAGATTAGGTCTCTTCCCTCTATTCCACTGGATACTAAGCGCGTAGCTCGAAGGGCTTTTCCCAAAGGGTGCCCTTCCATCCGCCTTCGCGATAAGCTCGGAGCGATCTTCAGCGACGAGGATTTCGCTGAGTTGTATCCGGACTGCGGCCAGCCTGCATACGCTCCCTGGCGTCTCGCCTTGGTCAAAATCCTCCAGTTCGCCGAGGGCCTCTCCGATCGGCAGGCCGCCGAGACGGTGCGGGGCAGACGGACACGTCCGTCAGACTCGACTGGAAGTATCTGCTTGCATTGGAGCTGACCGATCCGGGCTTCGACTTCAGCATCTTGAGCGAGTTTCGGTCCCGCCTGCTCGCTGGCGGCAAGGAAGAGTTGCTCCTCGGCCGTCTCCTGGAGCAGTGCCGAGCGAGAAGCCTCTTGAAGGCCCGTGGGCTTCAGCGCACCGACTCGACGCGGGTATTGGCGGCAGTTCGGGAGTTGAACCGTCTTGAACTTGTAGGAGAGACGCTCCGTGCCACGCTTAACGAACTCGCGACCGTGGCGCCTGAGTGGCTCCGATCGGTCGCTCCTATCGAGTGGTTCGACCGGTATGGCCGGCGGATTGAGGATAGCCGTCTCCCTTCGAAGAAAGCCGAGCGGACTGCCTACGCCGAGACGGTCGGCCAAGACGGCTACCGCCTGTTTCGTCTGCTGGAGGAGAAGGAGGCCCCAGCCCGGCTCACAGGCCTGCCTTGCACCGAGTTTCTCCGGAGGGTCTGGAAGCGTCATTTTCGGCTCGGAGAGGGCGAGAAGGCCGTTTTTTATTCCTGCGAAGGAGATCGATTCTGACTCTGAGATCCTGGAGTCTCCCTACGATCCGGAGGCTCGGTTCCGCACCCGATTCGATACCAGTTGGACCGGATACATGGTTCATCTGACGGAAACCTGCGACGATGAACGACCTCATCTGATTACGCACGTAGATACGATCCCGGCCACTACTCACGAAGCCCGTCGTACCGAAGCAATTCATGACGGGCTTGCGGACAAGAATTTGCTTCCCGGCCAGCACCTTGTAGATGCCGCCTACGTCGACGCTGGTATTCTCCTCAGCAGTAAAGAAAAACATGACATTCAGCTCATCGGACCGGCCCGTCCGGACCCAAGCTGGCAGGGCCCGGATCGAAGGCGGATACACCGCTGATCAGTTCGAGATTGACTGGGCGAACCGGAAGGCAACCTGCCCCGAAGGAAAAGAAAGTTCCGGATGGGGAGAGTACGCCAATGAGGATCGCGGTCCCTACGTGAAAGTGCGTTTCTCGACGGCTACCTGCCAGGCGTGTCCGAGCCAATCTCTCTGTACGCGAGCCAAGAAGAGCGGTCGCCAGCTCATCATGCAGGCGGGAAAACAGCACAAGGCCCTCTCCACAATCCGGGCCAAAATGGAAGGCGAGGACGGCAAGCGACTCTACCAGAAACGAGCGGGTGTGGAGGGAACGCTCTCACAGGCCGTTCGCGCCTTAGGACTTCGACAGACCCGGTACATCGGGCTGGCGAAGATCCATCTTCAGCACCTCGCGACCGCCGCGGCGATCAACCTGACTCGGATCAACAACTGGCTGATGGACATCCCGCTGGCCCGAACCCGAACATCCCAGTTTGCGGCACTGGGGCCCTGAAACGGGGTTCGCCAACAGTATCCCACCGTTTTGGAACAAAGATTGGAAGATGCTCCAGGGGACCACTTTGCAGTTTGAACCTGCATTCTCTGTTCGATCACGTCTCGAAGCGTTTCGGGAGACGCCTTGTCTTTTAACCCATCAACAGCCTCTCGGAGCTCGTTCGGAAGCGGCTGGAGGTCAGCCTGTGGACTTGCCTGTTCAGCCTGTTCACTTTGGCTCCCGGCCTGTGGACTTTCCGCGTCAGCTTGTTCACTCTCACCCGTAGCCTGTGCAGTTTCCTCGCTGAGCGTTGAGGATTCTTCCTCAGCTTGATTATTTTCTTTTTCCGCTTGTGTGGTGTCCGGTTCGGTTTCCTCGAACGGAATTTCCCCTTGCGCCGTCGGTTCGGCCCCAAGCAGCTTCTCAGTCGGCTCGTAGTAGGTGGCCGTGCTCCGCTCTTGTTGAGCGAGGAGACCGGCATCCCGGAGGCTCCGCAAATCCTGACTGGCCTCAAGCGTCTCCACTCCGTTATTCTCGCGGTACGTCTCAGGACAATCCCGCCGAGGACATCGGGCTATGAACGGTCTAATTCTTTGATGCAGACTGCCTCTTCAGACATGGAAGCAGAGATTGACAACTACGGCCGGATTGTCATCCCGAAAAAAAGATTCGAGGTACGCTCGGTATTGAGTCGGGCACTTCTCTTGAGATTCGCGTAGACAATGAAGAAGGGGCCATCACGCTCAGGCCCAAAGAACAAACTCCCGCGCTACAACAGAAAGGTGAGCTACTGGTCCACTCCGGAACGCTTACCGAGGAGGACTTCGACATGGTCGAGCAACTCCGCTCCGAGCAGCGCCAGCGCGCGAAAACACGCCGGGCTGGATAGATAAGCTTCCGGTCCCTGGCAAGCCTCCTTTCCGCCCGTTGTCCCCTACTCTTTCGCAACCGATTCAATGAGAGTTCTGTTGGACACCTCCGTTTTGGTTCCGGCCCTCATTCCTGCTCTTCCCCAACATGAGAAAGCAGCTTCGCACCTGGAGTCGGCCCACCGTGGAGAGACAAGTCTGATCATAAGTAGCCACGCTCTCGCTGAATGCTATTCCTCACTGACGGACCTTCCGGTCAGTCCGACAGTCACGCCCGGACAGGCCCGGCGTCTCATTGAGGAGAACGTTTCGGAAGCGGTTGAGGAAATAGTTCGACTCGGAGGCAGAGACTACCTGAAGGTTCTGCAGCGCATGGCGGATCTGGGGCTTGGGAGCGGGGCCATCTACGACGCTTTGCCCACCTGTTGCGCCGAAAAAAATCTCTGCCGACGAACTTCGGACGTTCAACGGCAAGGAGTTCCGTCGGATACCTCCAGAGGGAGCTACTGAACTAGTGGTGCTCTAACTATTCTGTTTGACCGAGCGAGAGTCAAGATCCGGCTCGGCCCAAACGAATTCCCGACCTACTCACTCTGGGTGAGTTTCACCAACGCAGGCAATCCGCGCGGGCAAGGACGCGCGCGGCGCGTCAAGAAGCAGTCCGGTTAGACCTCGTTGGTGACGTTCAACCAGTATGTCGAGGAAGCCGAGCCCTTTCAGGACAACCCCGCCGAGGATATCGGACTCTGACGAGGGCGTTTTCCCAAAGGAGCCTCCTCCACCGAGAGAACCCGAAAGAGGAACCCACCCTTTTTCAGCCGGTGTACGTCACAAACCAAATTACTTGACGTATGGGGGTTAGCCATGAAATCAAAACTCACCCTGCGCCTGGACGACGACCTGAAAGAACGGGCCAAGCAACTCGCCGAGGAGCGGGGGATCTCCGTCTCGCGACTCGTCGAAGACTACTTCCGGCTTCTCCTTCGGGAGCCGACGAGTGGAGACGGGCGCTCTTCCGAGCATTCAGAGTTGCCGGACGCCTCAGGTAAGCAGTCTGGCTTAGAAGGGACTCTCTCCCCTCGAATTCAGACCCTGAAAGAGGACCTCGGCAAGCCGGCCCCTGCGGTACAGATGGACGAAGACACTGAGCGTTGGATCGACGCCGCCGCCGAGAAGCACCGATAGTCCCCTTCACGGCCGCTCGTTATCACGGTCGCTCCTCCTTCAACTCCCCGCTAGGCCACGGTCTATGCCCTGGCCCTGCCCACTTCGGAACGGCCACCTGTACCTCCATTTCCCCTTTTGCCTGTGCGCGTTCTCTTCGATACCAACATTGTTATTGACGCAGCCGTCCCAGACCGCCCAAGCCATGAGGTCGCCTTGCGGCTTCTGTCTGAGGTAGATCGGGGACGGATCTCGGGGCTGGTTGCCCCAACCTCTCTTACGACATGTTGGTACGTGGCAACGACTCACTACGAGGTCGACCCTCGGCCTCTATTCGAGACCCTCGAAGCGGTCTTTGATTTTGCCCTCATGAACAGGGCGACTCTGCGGGTGGCACTCGACGCCGATCAAGGTGCAGACTTCGAGGATGTCTATCTCGCGGCGGCCGGCAAGGAAGCTGGAGCCGAGATCGTTGTCACTCGCAACGAGCAGGACTTCACGGGCGGGCCTCTCACGCCCTACGGTCCTGAGACGCTCATATCAATGATCGGGAGTTGACGCGGGACCGGTCGGCCTCGCCCCAGAGGCGTACTCGCCCCCCCTTCTCTGGGCCGGCTTCATCACACAGGCGATCCGGGCCCGCAAAACCGAGCGGCACATCAAGAAGCACTCCGGGCACCAGAGCTGGGAGACGTTCAACCTCCGCGCCCGAGGAAGCGGGGACCGTTCAGGACAACCCGGCCGAGGGAATTGGGCTTTAAAGGAAGTGATTTTCGCCTCTCCTTGTGCTGATACCTTGGGGGCTCTGTCTGAGGCGTCTCCCGAGACTCTCAGACGGTCGGCTTGAGTCAGGGCGCCGCCTTAATAGGAAAAAACCGAACTCGGCCGCGGAGAAAGACCCCCACCTATACCCCCTTACCGAGGTGCGGGAAGTTAAATCTCATCCCCGTGCGGGTGGTAGGCCTCAGTTCGTGGTGCCCCCCCGACCAACCAAGTCCACTTCGAACCAGGAGTACATCACGGTCTATCAGGAGGATTCGCAAACCGCGTTGTTGAATCCTCTCCGCTGGGATCGCTTTCGGTTCCGCTCTGGCCGTCAGTGTTGATTTGGACCTCGCCTAAATGGTCAAGGGGTGTAGCCGATCACTCAGCAAGCCCCTGCGAGATCCATGATTCTCCAGGCTCGACAGGCAACACTTGCCCTCTGGCGGATTCCCCATCGTCTTGTTGGATGATCCAATCCGTACTGGAATAATCAAGAACCCATTCTTGCTCGCCTGTGTCACCATCGATCTTGTGGAGTGACCCAGGAGGTGCGGCGTAAATATCACCCTTGGGGCCGACACTAACTTCCAATACTGGGTTTGAAGGAGCAGTATACGTCCATTCCTGTTCGCCCGTGGTTGGGTTAATCTTATGGACCTCATCGTTGTAGAACGCAGCGGCGTATACGTGTCCCCCAGAACTCACAGTCACATCGGTAACCATGTCCTTGTCAGCAGAATAACTCCACTCTTGCGCGCCGGTATCGGGATCGACTCTGGACACCATCCCATTGACATCTAACGAAAGGTTTGCGGTACCGACATAAACGGAGCCGTCAGGACCTGTTGCTACGCTTTGGACGAACCCGTCGTAGTTAGAAGTGGCGGTGGCCCATTCTCGCTCTCCTGTTTGGGCATCGATTTTATGCAAATCTGAATCACCGGAGGCATAAACGTGGCCGTTGGCACCGAGTGAGACTCTAGCTACACATTTCTCGTGTTCGGCATACGTCCAATCTTGCTGGCCTGTCTCGGCGCTCACTCTGTGCAATGCCGGATCGCAAGATCCTGCGTAAACGTATCCGTCGGGACCTACTGTCATCGCAACGACGGCGCTATCAGGACTTGTATAATTCCATTCGACCTCTCCGGTCTTTGTGTCGATTCTCTGAACTTCTCCCCTTTCCCACCCGGCGTAGAGATGGTCGTAGAGTTCGACCGTCCCCGCGGTTGGGTTGGAGGAAGACTCGTAAAACAGTTCTCCTCCGGCCGTTTCGGTATCTATTTTGTAAAAGCCATCTTCAGAACTGAGATAGAGCTGCGCCGTCACGGGCGACAGCCCAAAATCGGCGGTCATCGATTCCGCGAAGGGGATTGTCTTCTCGGAGGAATTGTAACCACCAGTAGACGCGGATATTGTCAGTGAGTCCGGTTTCTCATCCAGCCTGACCTCAAACGTTGTGTCAAACGCACCACTTCCGTCCGTGGAGGTTGAAAATAGCTCTTCGCCAGACGCAGCACCAGAGCCAGAGATACTGACATTCTCAAGTCCTTTCCCAGTTTCACTGTCCGTGACAGATCCAGATACGCTTGCTTCTGTTTTTCCACAGCGATCGAGCAGTTCCCTCTCTGCTATGCTGTATGTGTGCTCAAATCGCGCGAGACCGTAACTCATAAACTCTACAGATCCGCCAAAGCCCGCGTCCAAGCCAGAATAGATCCCACACTCGAAAGAGGGATTCACTTGGGTTTTTGCACGAACATACGGTCCTGCGTTCACGAAGGGACCAGGCCCACTGTAGATTTTAAAAGTGAGCTCCGGTTTGACATATCCTTTTGCTTGAGCCGAGAGATTGGTGTCCCAGTCAATACCCGATGAGCTAAGTGTAGCGTCTCGGTCCGAAACTGGTGACCACGACCCGTTCTTATAGTGAGCACCCAGCGTCAATCTGTTCGTTGATTGTATACCGGTTGATACAGTGCCACTTGCTTCTGCATTGGCCTGATACCCCGCCACAAATTCTAAAACAGGAGTGATTGTGACTGGAAATGGACCAGCATTGAACGTTATCGAACCCGCCGTGAACCTGGCAAGTGATTTGGTCGTCTCTCCTTGGACACGGCCCTCCGCTGTCGCCTTTACGTCGGTTTGGAAGCCGAGCTCGCCCTGGGCCGCCAGTCTCAGTTCCTGTAACCCACTGAGCCCCACATCAAACTGAAAGTCAACACTTGGGTCGAAACTAGCTTCTCCATTTTCAAACGTCACCGCAAAACCAGCCTCTCGAGTGAGTCTAACGTTGTTCATTTCAACACCTAGGCCGTTAGACTTCGCCTTCACTCCCTTGGCCGTTTCGACCGCTTTCCATTTCCAAGATTTCCTCTCCGCTCCAGAGAGATCGAAGTCAACGTTTAGCTTCCCGCGGTCGAGCGCCTCAACGATGGAGGCCCGTTCAGTAATCAGAGTAGCCTTATTTCCTTCTTCCGCCACGGAGGTCACCTTCCGTAGGAATCCCCCCTTATCTTTACCGACAACAATATCGTCGGCCGCTAGGTCTGGAGATGAGTTTGAGAGATTAAAAACGAGGGTATCTCCTGAAATCCTCTCAAGTGATGTGTTTTCAGGGTCTATCACTGCTGTTTCATCGGCCAGAACAACATCCTGTTCTTCATCATCGCTGTTTTCATCTTGCTCCATACCGGAGCCAGAACTGTCACAGGCAGCCAGCCCAAATATCAAGAGTGTAGTACATAAGATGTGCAAGGGGAAAACCTTACAAGAAGACCGGTACATCACGTTGGGGGTCTCTATGTATAGTGAAAAGTCGGTCTGTGAGGTGCTGCCCCAATACCTGATCCAGTGTGTATGTTAATCAGGTGATCCAATCCAGCCTGACCGACCATGAAAAAAGACTGGACACACCCCGAATCAGATTATCACGAAGCTCCGCAAGGTCGAGGCCGCTCGGACCGAAGGCCGCACCGTTGCTGACGCGGTCCGCGACATTGGCGTCACCGAGCAGATCTACTACCGGTGGAAGCGAGGTCAGCTCTTGAAGTGCTTCAGGAGAGCCTTTTTGACGCGACTGCCGCTGGCCCGGGCCGGGAAGTACCGTCTGCGGCACCGAACTTCCAACATGGTCGCACAACGCATCCAAGAAGTGCACCGTCGCGAAAAGGCGATTCGCACCTTTCCGAACAAGGCACCCGTCTGGCGCCTCGACGGGGCATTGCTGGCCGAAAAACATGAAGATGTCATTCTGGGATTGCCCTGGTCAACTGCCCCCTACCTCACCGATGGACGAGTTCTACGAGTGGCGTGAGGAGCAGATCACAGAAACCAGCTGACTAACGACAATCAGAATCCTCCAATCAGACTCTTCAACCTGCCTAATAGACAGTCCAGTTTACACAATAAAGTGGACTTGATGAAAACCCCCGATGGCCTTCCGGCCACCGGGGAAATACGAACTCGATCAAGAAAAGAAGCTTGCCTATTCAACAACGTAAGCGAGACCTTTATCCTCGTCATGGATGATCACCTCCCCTTCATGTTGGGGAACTATAACTTCCCCAGAGGAGTCAACCCGCAATTCCTCGATCGAAAACGCCTTGGGACCGACGTCCGCCGTATAGGTTTCAGATTTGTCCAACAGGGACGCTGACGATTCTGCTTGCTCCAGCTCTGTGGCATATTCGGTTTTTCCATATTTCATGACAGCTCCCGTCAAGGTGTCAATCCCCCAGAATAATACGTTCCCAAGATTTAGAACTGCCACTGTGGCAAACTCCTTCTGAAGTCGCAGTCTCTCCGCTTCGTAACCCTCCTTCTTCAGGGTTACTGTCATGTCGTTCAGGGCATCTCGACTGACGTTAACGACTGCAGGCGTCTCTGCACGTTCAACCCCGTCAATCATAATTTTCGCCCCAGATGGCTCACTCTCGAAGCGTATCTCATCAGAGGTGCCGGAAAATAGAGTGGCACACCCTGTGAGCAGGGCTGCGGTGACGAGGGCCGTGAAAAAAAGCGTGAGCGAAGAGCTTCCTACCTTTTTACTCATAATTCTAGTATGAAAGAATGAGAATTACCACTATTTGTTGTTCAGCAATACGATTTACCCCCCCCCAATATAATTGGTACTTTTCGTTTTGTATATTTGTGTTTCGTTTTAAGACTCACAATATTAAGCTTTTAATACCCTTTCATTCTTTCTATCTTTTCTTGGTATGAGATTGGTCTCTCATTTTTGTTCGCCTGTGACGGCAAAGTGCAAAAAGCTGAGCCGGAACGAACCCGATGTTGACCATCATCGTCATTCCAACGTATCCGCACAAACCATTCTCCAACGAAGTATAAATCTGAATCACGAGTCGAAATGCTAGCTCTATAAGTTTCTTCTTTATTGGTAACCGTAACCTGTGAAGTTTCTTTTACCTCCCCACCAGCTACCCACTCTACCGTTACCGAAATATTATCCGGGGAGGGTGATGACTGAAAGAGACCACTTTTGTCCTCGAACTGGCGGTCCAATTCGATTCTGGACTCCATTTCTTGCACATATTGTCCTCCATTAGGCTCGGTAATGAAACTAGCTCTCAAGGTAGTTTCTCCTTGCCCAGTGCCACAACCGAGAAATAAAAAAGTCAAAGTTACTGTCACAAGATAGGCTAAAAGTGAGCGAGTAAGTCGCATGGATAGAGGGTATTTTACTTGAGTTTAGAATAGGCTCACGATGATGTGAGTGATACTGAGACACCCTCAGGACGGTGGATCGACCGCACCTATAACATTCATTTGAGCATCAACAACCTCACAGCCTCCTTCCCCAAACCACGTAGCTTTGCAGAAGCTAGGAGAACGACGTGTAGCCATTCAGCACAGCACCTTATTCTTAGAGCCTAGTGCGATCTGAGCCTGAACCGTCCAGTTCGTGTCTGACACGTGCCACGAAGTGTAATATCTGTACCCTGTTTGGGACTTTTTCCCTCAAATCTGATTCCACAATCAATTACTCAAGCCGATGTTGGGAAAAGGCTAAAACATGTGGTAAAAACAGGACTTGATTTGCTCCGAAAGTTGAGTGTCTGCAACACCGAGAATATCGAATGTTGCAGGAGTGCACCTCTCCTTATTCCCGATTGTCGAGATAATCCCCTTCCTTTCTTACCTTTTTGAGGGACTGGGACGGACAGATCGAAACTCACATCTACGGCCTGTTCGGTGGAGGGGCAATCGGTGGATTCTAGTACCCCTTCGACTCTTCAGGCGCTTTCTGATTCACCTCTATAATGGAAAAGAGTGGCCTTGAAATACTAAGAATCAGAGGCTTGCAGGTAGAATCGCTGTCGAGTACCGCCCACAACAGACGGGTCTCGATGAGAAATCGAACTCCGTGTCCTGTTCTCCTCAAATCCTTTCATTAAAGACCCGCTCCCCAACGAAAACGTCGATGCATTTCCTTTTCTAAACCTGAACTCTGGAGTAAAAAAAGAAGTGATCCCTGTACGCTTATTGCAGACATGCAACGTCCAAAATCTTCTTCGTTGCAGACATGGAACACAGCTTTTCCAAAAATACCCTCGGTCGAATTGCCCTTATTCTTGGGTTTCAATCCCATACTCATCCATCTTCCGCCAGAGCGAAGAACGGTCAATGCCGAGTGCGTCGGCGGTGGATTGAATAGCCCCGCCGTGAGCACGGAGGGCCTGGCGGATGTAAGCGGCCTCGAACTGGTCACGAGCAGCACGAAGACCGACTTCTTCCGAGGAGAATTTCTGCTCCGGTTCGTCCAATGCCTGCTCGACGGCTCCGGCCCCAATTGAGTCCCCCTCGTTAAGCACCACGAGCCGCCGGATCGCGTTTTCCAACTCACGCACATTGCCGGGCCAGTCGTGGCTCATGAGAAGTGCAAGGGCGTCCTCCCCGAGATCCGGGGCCTCCTCCTTAGTCACCTTGGATAAAAAATGGGCGACCAGATCCGGGATGTCCTCCCGCCGCTCACGGAGGGGTGGCACCTCGATCCGAAGAACGTTGAGCCGATAATATAAGTCTTCACGGAAGTCCCCTCTTCCTTCGATAGCAGTCTCCAAGTCGGCGTTTGTCGCAGCCAGCACGCGAACGTTGACCTCGATAGGCTCCTCGCTGCCAATGGGTTGGACCCGTCCGGTCTCGATGGCGCGTAGAGTTTTTGACTGAGCGGCGAGGCTCATATCGCCAATCTCATCGAGAAAAAGGGTGCCATCCTCGGCTTGGGCGAATTTGCCTCTGTGTTCGCCTTCTGCACCTGTAAACGCCCCTTTTTCGTGTCCAAACAGCTCGCTTTCAATCAGCTCCTCGGGCAAGGCTGCACAATTGACCGTCACGAACGGAGCCCCTGCCCGTTCACTATTGTGATGGATGGCCCGAGCCACCAACTCCTTTCCTGTACCGCTCTCTCCGGTGATGAGCACGCGACAGTCCGACCCGGCCGCCTTGTCAATACGGTCGTAGACGCGCTGCATGGCGTCGCTGGTGCCTACCATGCGGTAGCGCTCCCGCACGTCTTCGAGCAGGCGGTCACGTTGGCGTTCCAGTCGGGCTCTCTCCAAGGCGTTTCTCACCGTCACGAGCAAGCGCTGGGCATTGACGGGCTTCTCGAGAAAGTCGTAGGCCCCGATCTTGGTAGCCTTCACCGCCTTCTGGATGGTACCTTTTCCGCTAACGATCACGACCGGCACGTCTGGATGCTCCTCCACCGTTTTGCGAAGCACCTCCATTCCCGACACGCGGGGCATTTTGAGATCGAGTAAAAGCAGGTCCACGATCGACTTCTCAAGTCGAGCTAGGGCCGTTTTCCCGTCGCTGGCTTCCAAGGTATCGTACTCTTCGTGCTCTAGCACGTCACAGAGGCCTTCCCGAATGGGGGGATCGTCGTCGGCGACGAGAACAGTAGGTGTTGACATGACCAAGAGGTGAGTTGAATCGATCAGTCACTCTCTGGAGACGGAGGTCCCTCCTCCGTCGGCAGGTATAGTGTGACGCTCGTCCCGACATCGGACTCGCTTTCAATTTCAATCTCCCCACCGTGATCGTCGATAATTTTCTTCACGAGGGCCATTCCGAGTCCGGTGTCGTCCCGGGAGGAAAACCCCGGCTCGAAGAGGCGCTCCTGCTCGGCGGGAGTCATGCCGACGCCCGTATCCCGCACTTCCACAATTACGTAGTCACGCTGTCTTGTACTACCTTCAAGGTACAAGTCACGTGCCAACTGTGTGGAAATTGTCAACATCCCACCTTCAGACATTGCCTCGATGGCATTGGTGACCAAGTTCTCGACGACCGAACGCATTAGGTCTTGGTCCACTGGCACCGTAGGAAGATCGTCCTCGAACTGTCGCTCCATACCGATGTCAGGAGGAAGGTTCTGCTCGATGGTCTCGCTTACCCTTTCTAAAAACGCGCTCAGGTCTGTGGGCGCCCGCCGCAGGTCTTCTTTCCCCACGAACTTGAGCACATTCGTGGTCATTCGGCGAAGCGAGGAGATGCGCTCCTCGATGCGACCGGTGTAGGTGTCGAGCGTGTCAGCCAGTTCGGGAGCTTCTTCTTGATACGCCATCTGCATGCGCTGGAGAGTGAGCAGAATGCTCGTGAGTGGATTTTTGAGGTCGTGTGCTACCCGCTGGGCCATCAGCCCCTGGGTCTGATACTCGTCAACTTCAGGGGTGACCGGATCCAGCCACACCAGCCAGTAGGGCCGTCCATTGCGCATGACCTCCAGCGGCGTGCACGTTATCGTAAACGCCTTCCCGTCGATCATCATCTCTTCGGGCTGCGGCCCTGTTCTCCTTCTTGCAAGTCGGTCAACGTAATCGGCAAGCTCGGGGGTTCTCTCCCGAAGATCCGTCCGGTCGGAGAGGCTCTCTTCGGAAAGCTCCGAAAGGACTGAAGGGGCCTCACTCATCCACTGAATTCCCGCACGGGGATGCACGAGCAAACAGGCCTGATCTGACATAGCGGCCGACTGCTCGTAAATTGCTTCTCGGAGCCGAAATCGCTGGTATTGCCGCGTGCCGACGATTCCGACCCCGATGAGCGTAAGGACGCCTATCAGGATCCCGGCCGCCGGTCCGTATCGGTGCGCCCACCACCAGACATTCTCCATGGACCGGAAGTGTGCCATCGTTCCGCCCTGGACTATCGCGACAAGCGGAGGCCGCCCAATACCAGTCTGAACGACTCTCCAGCCCCCCTCTTCTCGCGTTGAAGCAAGAACTGACAAATCTGCTCCGAGCCAAAGGGTGCCTTTTTCAGTGTGTACTACAATCTCCTCCCGGCCATTGCCATTCAGGTCGGTGTGTAGTCGGACTGATCGGATCTTAGCCTCAATTGATTGGCGATGAACAACCTCAAACTGGTGATTGAGTACCTGAAGGGTTCCGTTTGCATCGCGTACAACGATCCGGTCACGTCCCTCAGGACCCAATGCTCCGACGTGGACCGACTGTAGAATTCGATTAGAGATATGGCGCTTGATCGTCTCCCCCGTCGCAGGGTCGATCTGCCGGAGAGGACTTCTTGTCTGTCGGCCTGACCGTGGCACCCGAAGCGCCACGAATTCGGGTTGGCTGTCGCCATCGAGGTCACCGTGATCAAGCTCGACCGCCGAAAACGTCTCTCCTATCTCTCGACTCCACTCCACTCGGGGCGAAGCTCCAACCTCGATTGTCCCGAGATACGCCCGGTCGTCCCTCATCCCTCCAGCTTCTGCGCCGTTGTTCGTCGCTATTGTACCAAAAACCCACTCCAGCACTGCATCCTTATCGGCATCTCCAAAATAGAGATTATTCTGGACCAATCCGCCAATCCGTTGTTGTCCCACCTGCCGTCCCTCAGGGTACGTATGGACCCAGACGCCACGGGGCTGCCGGGCATATCCTGTCTTGAAGAAAGACACCAGCTCCGGCTTCCGATCACCTACCACGTCCGCCAGCCGAATGTAAGCCCCTCGCAAATCCCATTGAATCGTGCCCCCGGACTCCCGCCGCGGCTCTCCAGACAGCACGTGAAAACGACGAAGTTTCTCTCCGTCCGCCGCCACTACATTGTAGAAAAGCGAATCTTCCCGGACGACGGCAGCGACAATCTCTAAATTTCCGTTCTGCGTCAGGTCCAGAAACTGAAGAGAGACAATCCGCCCCGCAAAGTGCACCTGATCCATTGCCCGTCCCCTAATGGACTTGATGATCACAGACTCCTTTTGCCCGTTGGGCAGTTGACCCTTTCTAACCCGTTCGTCACGCCCATCGCCATCGAGATCAACGGGACGGTAGGTAGCCTTTTGACCGACCGGCTTCAACCGTGTTGGATGCACGTCAGAGTCGTAGGGAGAAAAACAACCACCAATGAGAAACCCGAAGACACCCAGTACGAGCCAGAGACGAAAGATTCTCACAGCAGGGTGCAGAGTGCAATTGGAGAAAGCTAACTCTCTTATGTAGAAGATCCGTTTTGTAGAAGGCGAGTTTCGATCTGCAACGGGAAATTTACCTCCTAGCAAGGAGGCTGTGTTCGGTCTTTTGCCTAAAGAGTATAGAGTGTATTCCTAAACAAACTTATATATCTAGAGGAGTCTAATCAGTCCCCACCGCTCAACCCAAAATAACCGATAAACCGCGTGGTTATCGGATGGGAAAGTTACTTACAAAGCTGTTTTGGGAGTGTCCTCGACGTTCTAACTGATCAAATTCGTTTGTAACTGAAAAGAACCGAGTTCTGAAGCCAATCAACCTCACGTGAGCAAGTGTCAAGGGCCAAAACCTGCCGCTCGCCGTTTGCTAACCGAAAGTGGTCACCTGAATTCGCCAGTTGCGTCTATTCCGAAAGCCCCTGGTAGCGGAAACGGCTGATTCGCAAACGCAGAGCTGCAAGATAGCGAATGTGGGAAAAACAGCCGGTTGGACCTTTAGTCCTCAACGGCGGCGGACGGTACCCGGTACTTTTGATTCGGACCGCTGGGAACCTGCAGCTGTGTGCGCTCCAGAGTCCCACTTTCAATCATTGGCTTCACGTGAGAAGGTATCAGGTATCGCCGTCCCCGTCCCAAATACTGGGCCAGCTCCACAGCCGAAAGGAGGCGTTACTGGCACAACTGCCTGATCACTTCTCGAAGCGTTTCGGGAGACGCCTTGTCTTTTAATCCATCGACAGCACCTCTCTGGCTCGTTCGGAAGTGGCTGGAGGGCAGCTTTTGGACTTACCTGTTCAGCCTGTTCACTTTGGCTCCCGGCTTGTGGACTCTCCGCCTCAGCTTGTTCACTCTCACCCGCAGCCTGTGCAGTTTCCTGACTGAGATTTGGAGATTCCTTCCTAGCTCGACTTTGGCCTTATGCGGTGTAGGAGAGTGCGCGATGGAGTCGTTCAAACAACTCCGCAGGGATTTTCAACATACCAGTCGGTAGTCCCGGCCCGAATAATGTTCTCGTTGCCGTTTCAACAATAGGATCCGAATGACTGCCAGCGCGTCGCTGAAGCTGGAACGTGGCTTTTCACACCAGGCGTCTCGTTGGACTTCAAGTGCGCCGGTCCGTGACAGCCGGTCCGCCATCAGCGTCACCAGGGAGAAGAGGCCCCAAGGTTTGGCACGTCCTACCACGTGCAGGGCCGCCGTGACGGTGCGGACTCGTACCGCCAGGAGGGCTCCGACGAGGAGCACCAGCGCCCACCGGACCGATTTGGGGAAAAGGGAACGAAACGGTATCATCACCGGAGCAAGTTCGGGAGGCAGCATAGTGCAATCGGTAGCATTGTTTAACGGCAAAGCTACCGGCCTACGCTGTCTCTCGTCTTGTGCTCAGATGGCCAAAGTCGAGCTAAGAAGAGGGATTGGTGGGAATCGTTGGCACTATGAGAACCGGGAGAAAGGTGTCATGAGTCTCTCCGGATCGGATAAGTAGCTTTTTGACCCCGGATCAGACGTCAAGGTCGAAGGTCGGCAGAGCCCAAACGGACCGATTTGCGATGCCTCGAATATTCCCCAAACGCCTCTCCTTCGCAGACACTGGAGACAGTCTCTGATCCACATGAGTCAACTTGAGTACCTCGTCGCTCTCATCTCTATCATCGTCGGCTTAGGCATCACCGATCTCGCCCAAAGCCTTCGAGAACTGGTTCGACCGAGCCGACCCGTCCGATGGCACTGGCTGCCTCTCCTCTGGGCCGTAAACATGGTTCTCATTGTTCTGCAGTTGTGGTGGATCTCTTTTCGTCTTCTGCAACTTGAACTGTTTGCCAACGCCTTGGCCTTCCTCCCAGTCCTGCTTCTCTTCACTGGATTGTACTTGGCCTCTGCCTTTGCGCTTCCGGATCTGAGATGGGGGCCCTCTACCTCCGTCTCCAATTCAAAACCCTCGGTCGAGGAGCAATTAAATCTGGAAGACTTCTATTTTTCAAGGGGGCACCGACGGTGGTTTTTTGGGACGCTGGTCGGGACGGTACTTATCGGACAGGCCGTGGTCGTTCCTCTGAATCTCGCTCGAGGGGAGGTTACCCCCCTTCAGGTTGTATCTTCTCTCGCACAGAACGGAGTATTGGTTGCCTTTCTGGCGTACTTGGTTTTCACGAAGAGCCGATGGGCTCACACTTGCGGGGCTCTTCTTGTATTCGGTGCGCTTGTCTTCACGCTATGGTCAGGGGTCCCCGCACTTGGCTGAGATCGGGGAATCAAGTGCACGAGCCATCTATTCAGTTAGGTCTTTCCGTGAAAGTCCTCGGGCAATCAAGGCAGGTCCTCGCTTTGCAGAAAAGAACCGGACGCCGTTGGCGAATCATGCGGGGTCTAGAGAGCCGGACACTCAAGCCCGAGTTTTTCGAGGTCGTTCCTCCAGAGACCGCTTCGGTCGCGAAGGCCGCCCTTCCACGAGGGAATCCTTATCTTCAGATCCGAGACGGACTGGGGCCGATCTACCGAGATGAGGACTTCGCCGAGCTGTATTCTCACCGCGGACCGCCAGCCTATCCGCAGGGGGCGCTTGGCTCTTGTCACGGTCTTTCAGTACATGGAGAATCTCTCCGTCCGACAAAAGGCTGTTCGCGCTCGCCTGGATTGGAAGTATGCCCTCGGGCTGGCGCTAATCGATTCGGGCTTCGAACGCACGGTCCTGTGCGAGTTTCGGCGCCGTCTGGTTCGAGCAGGAGCCGGCCCCTTTTGCTGGATCGACTGGAAATCGGAAGAGTCAAAGGAGTGGCGACAAGGAAGATTTATCGGCAAGGTTGGCATCTGCAAAGAGTGCTCAAGTAGGCGCTTCGTTTCAGGACTGCACGATGCAGCATTTTACGTGGCCACTCTCAGGCAAGGAGACTCGCGAGAGACCCTCCGACCTCAAGGCCTTGCTGAACGCGCCCAACGGAAGCCCCGAAGTTGAAGGGTATGCTGAGCCGGGAACCTACACTCTCCAAACGGCGCTCGACTGGACTGTTAACGATCGGGAGGTAGAAAAGAACCTCGAAGCTGATGTCGAGATTGTTGACCAGAAGTGAAGTTACCTAGGGTTCCGTTCTTATAGGCAGCCTCTTCCCGCCGTTCACTCGAGAAAGTCATTCGGATGAACGGCCGTTTCTGGGAGCGCCTCCAGAACTTCTCCATCATGAGTGATAAGGGGGACGTCCAGCTGCTGGGCGAGGGCCGCGTAGTGGGAGGCGTAGGCTGAACAGCCCGACTGGGTAGCCAGACGAAGCACCTCCGTTGGGGCCACATCATAGCTCCGTCCCCCGATCAGGTCCTCGGCCAGATCAATGTGTTGGATCGCCAGATCCAGGTCAAACTCTCCTTGCCGAACGTGAAGCCAGAGGACGTTCAAGAACTCCGCACGCCAGAGCAACGGTGCAGCCCACTCCGGATCCCTCTGCCGAACCTGTATCGCCTTTTCGGTAAACTCTCCTTCGATCGTGAAGTAGCTGATGAGGGTATTGTCGGCAACGATCATCGACTGTGCAGATGTGAAGTAAGAAAGCCAAAGGAAGCCCGTTACGCCCTTCCTCGCCGGAGGGCCTCCCGGCGCTTCTCTTCGGTAAGGCGAGTCGGGGTTCGGTCTCGGAGCCGTTTAGCACGCTGGAGGAGCTCTTCCTCAGGAGTAGCGCGTTCCCCAAGGGCCCGCTCCAGAAGCACCGTCACCTCCGAGGCGATCGAGCGCCGATTGGCGTGGGCCTGAGACTTGAGCTTTTCGTAGAGGGAGTCTGGTAGATCCTTGACGGTTAGGTTCGCCATAATCAGATCGGTCTATTCCGAGAGATTGAGTTTGGGCGTTCTCCCTAAACTACCTTTAATGGGGTCGCTCATGCATTATGCATGTAAAATGCATGTAGACTGATACAGTTCGAGGCTCTGGCCCGTCGACTTGGATGGCTCACTCAGCGCCTGCGCTCTCCCTCCGGCCCGACGTACCGATACAAGGTCGCCTTTGAGATCCCAAACCGCTCGCAGACGTCGGCGGTGGAGACTCCTTCGTCATTCAGGAGGGCCTGCACCTGAGGAATGTCCTCCTCATCCAGTGAGCGCGGCCTCCCTCACCCCCTTCCTCGCTCCCAAACGGCACATCAAGGAGCACTCCGGCCACGCCTCGTAGGAAACGTTCAACTTTTGTCGTGAAGAACGCGGGCTAGAACAGATATGTCGCCCGAAGGCCAACATGTGTCATCGCCTGCCCTGCGGGAGTCTGTCGGAGAAATTCCCCAGTCAGGAAGTGGCTCGCCTCGACTGCGACATTCACGTGCCGCCCTGCGTCCCAGCGGAGCAATAGCTCAGGCATTCCACCCACAAACCGCGCCTTCGCAGATGGAGAACGGCGGAGCGGAGCGCCCCAGATGGCATAAATTCCGTCCGTTGGCCGCAGGCGCCAAAAGAGATGTCCCCGCAACTGAACGTGGAGATTCGAGTGTGGTCGGACGCCGAGAAACGGGCGCAGATTGACTAAGTTGCCCGGTCCCATTCGGCTGCCGGCACCGGTGAAACGGCCCGAGGGATACGGAGCAGCGAAGGTTTCCAGGGCGTCTGTGCTGCCAGCGTCGCCACTGCTGATGTCGGTAAGTAGACCAATTTCAGGCCGGCCTGCAGCCCCCGGAACTCGATAAGCAACGCGTCCCCCAAGTGTCCAGGCCCGGATCGGTCCCTCCGCTGTGCCTCCCTGACTCTCGGGCGGTGCGTTGAGATGATAGTGCCCGAATTGAGCGGTCCCCTCCAGGTCGTACTGCAGTTGACCCACCGTCCCGTACCCACGCGCTCCAACCGTGTGTCGGGTCGCCTGCAGGCCGGGCTGTTGAGGCGACGGCGCGCGCCTCGTGCCGAAGTAATACAGAGAAATGGAGGGGCTACTCGCCCGGGTTCGACGCAGGTACGTCCCCCAGAGGGTGCGTCCCCGCATCCAGCCATTATCCAGTGCTCCGGGCAGCGATTCGGTCGGCTTGGCCGCGAATGCATCCACGCGCCAGCGGCGCCCCTCGTAGCGGGCCAGTACCGCATCAAATCCAAGACGCACGTTCGGCCCTTCACGGGCCGCAATCATCCGCCCGGCCCCGTAGTGCAGTTCCTGTCGCCCCAGGCGAAGGAGCCACTCCCGCTCCGGCGACCGTGCAAACCCAACCTCCAGGAATGCCTGGTTGACGCCCAGTCGGTCACGGGACGGCGGGTACACGGGTCCGTCCCGCCCCGCAATGAGGCCGCTTTTGAGCTGCGCGAACCCTCGCCCCCACAGCCCATTCGGCGCTCCGCCCGCTGTAAGCGAGCCGTGCAGCATGAAGCGCTGGAGCAGATAACCATCCTGGGCTGGCCCTGCGCCCCACCCTTCGTTCCTGTACCATCGTCCGTACGATCGGGCCTCCCCCCCGATCGTCAAGAACGTCTTCGAGGCATGCAAGAGAGGAATGTACTTGAGAGAGGCCAGTTCGTCTTCCTCTCCGGACAGGGCGCCCCAGGTTTCTTCCTGACGAAGAAGGCGGAAGCTCGGCCGCTCTTGCGTTGCCTTCTTTGCGTCGAGGCTGTCTCGGGCTGGGTCGGCTTGCCCCTGTCCATTGGCCGGGCCAACCAGGAAAACCATCCAGAATGCACTGCCCAGTAGAAGAATCGGTCGAAGTTGCGAGTGCATAGCGCTTGGCTGTGTCTTCTGAAAGAGACAATGATCGATGTTCGAGAAGAACCGAAAAAACGGAAGCGTCCCCGCCCCGCCCTCGGGCGGGTCGCTTCCAAAGGGGCAGGCGCCCGTGCTAACGGGAAATGTCCACGCCGTACGGATCGGGGACGCCTTTCCCTGGACCGCTACGCTCCTGCTGAAGCTGGAGCGTCCTCTTTGGCGACGGGCTCTTTGTTCGGGCCCAGGCTGAGCGGACCGGTCCCTTCCGCGATCACCATCACGAGCCCGCCAATGATCGCCACGTTCTTGAGGAAGTGGAGGAGCTGCTGCTGGTCGCCGAGATTCATGTGGAAGACGAGCGTCGCGACCGCCAGGAACCCGGTGAGCAGGAACGCAGCCCAACGCGCCCTCAGGCCGAAGAGTAGCGCCAGCCCGCCTCCGAGCTCGGTGACAATCGCGCCGAGAAGAAGCGGGCCGGTCATCGGCAATCCGTAGGCCGACATGTAAGCCTGCGTGCCAGCAGGGTCAGCGATCTTCGTCGCCGCACTGCCGAGAAAGATGACCGAGAGAAGAATGCGTCCGATGTCGAGTGTGTAGCGCTTCATAGCTGTAAAGGGATTGAGTGTAGAGAGTACGCTTCTGATGTAGAGGCCGGACTGAGCCCGTCGGCCTCGCTGTCGCCGCTTCGATAAAGAGATTCAGTTCAACAGTGAACCGTTTAACATCAAACTATTGATCTAAACAAAGATTTAGCCATTCCGCCCTTCGAGAGGCGTCCACGTCCGGCCGCTGTCGCCAGTATAGCTGCTGGCCGGACGGACCAGTCGTGCTTTTCATGAGAGCATCGATGACAAGGAGGACGGTCCCGATCCGACACCGGCGTCTAGGCGGCCGACGCTCCGGTGCCCGACCATCTCGTTGCCCTACTATATACATTTCAATGTCGAACAGTTCAATATAAAACTGTCTTTTCAAATGCACTGCATATTCTTGCTTTTGAGTACAGTGATGCCTGCCCCCTCGCCCCTATTCTTCAGTATTCTGCGTCTGTGCAGATTCTACGCGTGATTCCCCAAATGACAGCACGCGTGCACTCCCCTACGCACACGCGAGATGCATATAAAGCCATCCGGAGAAGCACACCCGCTGGATCAATTGGGACTCGTTGATGCGGGAGATTTCTCGTCTGAATTCTCCTACTCGAGAAAATTAGGCAGCCTATACACGCCCCTCCCCTTCCTCATTCCTCTGAGCACGGCTTCTGTAAACCCATCGTGAATCAATAGTTTTATATTGAACAGTTTCATGTAGAACGACATATGAAGGACTGGAAGAACGAGAGGCCGGGCGCTGGTCCTCTTTTCAGCGCCGACCGCTACTCCTTTCGAATCCTTACAATCTGCAGTCCCATGATCCTCGTAACCGGCGCAACCGGCACGATCGGACGCCGCGTTCTTCGACTCTTATCGGAGCGGGGCATTCCTACGCGAGCCCTCTCCCGCAACCCGAGTCAAGGAGAAACGCTCCCTCACGTGGAGTGGGCCGAGGCGGATCTGGGAGAGCCAGAGACACTTCCCTCGGTGTTCGACGGCGCCAACCGTCTTTTCATCCTCACGGGCAATGCCCGATCGATGACCCGCCTTCAGAAAAACGCCATCGATGCAGCCGCAAACGCAGGCGTCGAGCACGTGGTCAAGCTCTCGGCCCGAGGGGCCGATCCGGGATCGAAGTCGGCCATCGGCCAATGGCACCACGAGGTGGAAACGTACCTGAAGGCAGCCGGCCCCACCTGGACGATGCTCCGTCCCCACGTGTTTATGCAAAACCTTCTCGGTCAGGCCGAGCGCATTCGCAGTCAGGGTGAGATCCGGGCTCCCTCCGGCGAGGGACGAATTCCACTCGTCGACATCCGTGACATCGCCGACGTGGCAGCCCAAGTGCTCACCGAAGATGGGCACGGGAAAGAGACCTACATTCTGACCGGCGGAGAAGCAATAGACTACCATCAGGTTGCAGGCGCCATTGGAACGGCGACAAAGCAGGACGTCGAGTACGTCCCTGAGAGCTTCGATGAGGCGCGCGCCCGCTTTGAGGATGAAGGGCTTCCCGACTGGCTCATCGACAGCAAGTTGGCCCTGGCCTGGTATCATCGCGCTGGTGGGGCAACGGCCCGGACGACGCGAGACATCTACGACGTGACCGGACAGCCGCCCCGCACCATCGTCCAGTTTGCCTACGATTACAAGAGCGCCTTCTCCCAGCCGGCATGAGCGACTCTGAACCGAAACCGGCCACGAGCAATTCGGGCTCGATGTCTCGGGAGAAGGCACTGTTCCGGTCTTAACCCGAGGACCTCCCTCGAACCGTTTTTCGATCACCCGAAGCGAGTCCTCCCATGGCCACACAGCACGACGGATCCGAAGCCGAAAAGCGTGCCTTGAATGCCTACATTCGGTTTACCCGCGCGTTTGACAGCGTCGATCGCAAGATCGGAGAAACCTTTCGGACCCGCGACCTGACCTCCGGTCAGTTCGGCGTGCTGGAGACAATCTACCACCTGGGCCCGCTGTACCAGGGCCAGCTCGGGGAAAAGCTCCTTCAAAGCAAGGGCAACATCAGCACGATCATAAGCAACCTCGTCGATCGAGGCCTCGTTGAGCGACGCCGCGACCAGGAGGATCGCCGCTACATCAAGATTCATCTGACGAGCGACGGAGAGGAGTTGATCGAGGACCTCTTTCCTGAACACGTGGAGCGCATTCGATCCACCTTCGAGGCGCTGGAGGCGGAAGAGATCGAAGAATTCAGTCGGCTGTGCAAGAAGCTCGGGCTCGCAAACGCAGACTGACGTCCCCTACTCGACCCACTCTAACGGACCCAATATCATGATTTTCTTTTAGTTGGATAGTTTAATATCAAACGGTTTAACGTAAAACCTACAGCTACTTCTCACGCGCAACCCACGTTTTCCACTATGCAATCCGCAAACATCGTCATTCCGTTCTACTCGTCGTACGGCACCACTCACAAGCTGGCGGAAGCCGTTGAGGAGGGCGCCGCCAAGGTGCCCGGGTCCACTGTTCGGCTCCGCCGTATTCCCGAGATTTCTTCGGCCGAGGAGGCCATGTCGGGCCAGGACGCCTACGAGGCGGCTCAAGCCGACATGGCAGAGATTCCTCGGATCGAGCAGGACGATCTCCGCTGGGCCGACGGCATCATCTGGGGGACGCCCACCCGCTTCGGTAACATGGCTGCCCAAGTCAAGCAGTTCATCGATACCCTCGGCGGGATGTGGTTCGAGGGCGAACTGGAGGGCAAAGCCACCGGTGTCTTTGTCTCGACCGGCTCCATTCACGGCGGGCACGAGACCACGATTCTCACGAGCCTGGTGCCCTTAATTCATCTCGGCATGGTGTTCGTCGGGGTGCGCTACTCGACCAACGATCAGATAATGACCACCGAGGGCGTGGGCGGATCCCCGTACGGCCCCTCTACCATGCCACGCGAGGACGAAGACGTAGAAGCGCCGGTCCCCGAAGAGGTCCAGACAGCCCAGTCCTTGGGCCAACGCGTGACGCGGGTCGCCGCACGGTTGCGAGCGCCGGAGGCGGCGCCGGCGAAGTCCTCGGCGTAATGACGCCGCCGTTCCCCCACGACCACTCATACGAACGAGTGCATCAACTCGCCCTCCCCCTCATGCCCAACCGCACGCGACTGTCGGTCCTGCTTCTCATCAGCACGCTCCCAGTAATGACGGGCGCGGTGCTCTCCCCCGTTCTTCCGGATCTCCGGGCCGCCTTCGGCGGCGGGCAACGCGTGGAGGCCTGGACCCGATGGGTGCTCACGACACCGGCCCTGTTTACGGCCGTCGGTGCTCCGCTGGCCGGCGTTCTGGCTGATCGCACAGGCCGGCGCCCGGTCCTGCTCGGATCCCTCCTGCT
The DNA here is from genome assembly GCF_002954405.1 of Salinibacter sp. 10B. Taxonomy (NCBI): domain Bacteria; kingdom Pseudomonadati; phylum Rhodothermota; class Rhodothermia; order Rhodothermales; family Salinibacteraceae; genus Salinibacter; species Salinibacter sp. 10B. The sequence continues at coordinate 162,441 of NZ_MQWC01000005.1, forward strand.
CTTTGCTGGCAGTGGGAGCGCGGGCGCCCTGCTCGGCTCCCTTCCGGCCATCACAGTCAGCCGGGCCGTTCTGGGACTCGCGGCCGGAGGCATTGGCACGGCGGCGACCACCCTCATCGTCGACTACCACGACGACGCCCAGAGCCGGGTCTTGGGCGGACAGGCAGCGGTAATGGCCCTCTCCGCGATGATGTACACCGTTCTCGGCGGGCTCCTCACGGACATCTCCTGGCGGGCGCCGTTCGGGATCTATCTGGCCGGGCTCGCGGTCGTCTGGCCCGCTAGTGCACTCCTTCCCGAGCCGACGCCTGCTGCCGAGGCGGAGGGCACACCCCCCTCCTCCCCTAACGAGAATGTAGACGATCGTGAAATAGGCATCGGGTGGGGACGCATTGGCATCCTTTACGGGCTGGCGTTTCTGGGGCTGGCCGTGTTCAATCTCATCCGTGTCGAACTGCCGTACGCCCTGCAGGCAATGGGCCTCCAGTCGGGCGTATGGATCGCCGTCGTGCTCTCAGGCGGGACCGTGACCGGCGCCCTCGCGTCCGCTGGCTACGACCGGATCCAGGCGCGAATGGGCACGCGCGGGACGCTGGCCGTCGCGCTGGGGCTCTTCGCCACGGGCTTCGGCATCATCGCGGCAGCCGGCACGCCGGCGATGGCCACTTTCGGCGTCGCACTCGCCGGTGGGGGCATGGGGCTGCTCGTGCCGTCCCTCAGCGACGGCGTGGGGAAGGCAACCCCACAGGCAGTGCGCGGCCGCCTGATGGGCGGGCTCAGCACCCTCCGCAACCTCGGCCGCTTCGCCTCCCCCCTGCTCGCCGCCCCTGCGTTGGTTGGCACCGGCGCGGCGGCGCCCTTTATCGGCGGGGCACTCACCTCAGCCGTTCTCGCCCTGGCGTTTCTCGCCTGGATGGCTGCCTGCCGCCTTCCAGACGCCCTGCAGGGGCTCCTTCCGGCTGGCGGCGCTTCGCAACCCCCTTCGCGGAAAGAGAAGCGAGGATCCAAGCCTGAAGCTGCCCTCTGCCAGACGTAACCTCTCCACCTTCTCATCACCTCTCAAATTAGGACACAACCCATGGATAACCAGCAAGCTCATTCGACAAAATCTGCAAGCCGACCGACGAGAGAACGTGATCCTCAGGCTGCGCCTCGCATTCGACGAAGCGGGGATCGAGGCCTCCAGGACCTCGGCTGGTCGACGAACCGAATGACGTTTTCGTTCGCCGACTATCATGACCCGAACTGGATGCGCTTCGGCCCGTTGCGGGTGCTCATCGAAAGCCACATTGATCCGAACGAGGGCTTTGACAAGCACCCGCACCGCCACGCCGAGATTGTGAGCTACGTGACGGAGGGCATCCTCCACCACGAGGACAGCTTTGGTCGGGAAGCCGACATTCGCGCGGGGGAAATGCAACTCATCAGCGCAGGCAGCCGGGGCATGATTCACAGCGAGACGAACCCTCGAGGTAAACCGGAGGCCCACTACCAGCTATGGTTTATCCCTGATCGCCTAGATACGGACTTCGCTTACCACGAGCTGAAGCCCCCGACCGAGGAGCGGCAGGGGCAGTTTCGCCTCTACGTCTCCCCCGATGGGCGCGGGGATAGCATGCCGATCAATACCGACGCCTTTGTCCACGTCGGGCAGTTTTCGCCAGGGGACCGAGCGTCTCACGAGTTGCCCTCGGGACGAGGCGTATGGGTACAAGTAGTGGACGGCACAGTATCTGTGAACGGTCACACGCTTCAGGCGGGCGATGGAGCCGGGATCACGGCGCCCGATGAACTCTCCTTTTCGTTCGACGGTGAGACGGAGCTTCTTCTCATCGACGTTCGGATGGACGCAAATCGAATCTGGGAATAGCCTGTTTGCTGCTTCGGATCGGCCGACGCTTCCAAATTCAAGTGAATGCATCCTCCATGTGAGAGCTCAAGGGGTCAGGCCGAATGCTAAGCACAGTTTCGAACGAAAGGAGGTTTGCAGCGCGCGTCTTCCAGACCGTGTTTGTAGCGACTCAACATTGCTCTTCCCTACTCCGCTTCATCGCCGCTGAGGACGGATGGTGTGTGTGGGAGATGTTTTCAAAACTTTGTCTCAGGACTTGCCGGCCCGGATCCTGACATGAGAAGATCAATCCTCAATGCTGAGAATCAATAATGATTCGGTATCGGCTGTTATCGGGACAAGGATCACCTACTTCATTGCCTACTCTGACGGTAGATGAGTGGTCATCCCGAGGCGCCTTCGCTCAGCCACATGCCTTATAATAATCTCCTCAATTGGCAATGCCCATCCCGAATCTCGGACTGCTTTACATTCCAGGTGGATTCTGGGCTACCAGCTAAGTACTTCCAGACAGCTACCTAGCAACCGGATTACGGATCGCTCCATGAAAGAGAATTACCCCGGTCTCTCGCTCGGCAATGGCAAAGTAAAACGGCCGGTTCACCTTCATTTTCGGAGGAGGGCTCACATCGCGCAAGTCGAAGGACACCGCTGCAGCTTCCGTGCCCCTCTCGTTCACCTTCAGATAGATTTTCTGCTCCACCTCATTCAGGAAGAACGGGGTAGGTCGCCCCCGAAGACTGTCGGTACGAGACCCGACATTTATGATGCGTGCAAAATCCGCTTCCCGCGTGAAGGCCTGTTCGACGCCGAGCTCTTTGAGCAGCGGGATCAGGTCCAACTTCTTTCGAAGTGCAAATTTCGGCAGGCTAAGTTCGATCTCACTGTTAGTGCTGTCCATTGCGCTGGTGAGCCGATCCCAGCGCTCCGGTCTAAGCTCACGAACAAACTGGTCAAGGTCCTGCGGCACGAACACATACATCGCCATACGTCCAGTCTCTCCATAGGGAAGCCGCACCCCTTGGAGGATTAGCTCACCTCCTCGCTTCCGTTGCATGTATGGATATTTTGCCTTCCGTACCATAGTTGGCACCCAAACCGTGTCGGGCTTTTTCCCTCTCCTCGTGACGATAAAGGGCCTTTGCATGGTGTTTTCCGAATCGAACGGCGCGCTCCATTCTCCGAAGAAGTAAGTCGCATTAGCTAACACTGCTCCATCCTTTGGCCCCTTCTTTATTACTCTTCGAATCTTACCGTTGGTCTTCTCAGTGGCCCACTTGTTGACTTCCTGCGCAAGCTCCTCGCTATCGAAGTCTCGCAGATACACCTCTGCATCGAAGTTCTCTTCGAGGGTTCGCCGGTACTCTTCTCGAATTTCAAGGTCAAGGTCGAGGAGACCGGCACTCTTCATGCTCTTGGTCGGAGAAGCATCGAACCATCCGGCGTTTGCCAAGCGGGTCTCAATGGCAGAGGCGCGACCCACAAGACGCTGTAGAACATGTTGTGGCTCAGGATGCCTCAGTCGTTGTAGGATTTGACTGGGACCAGAAGCTACAGACTCCCTCAATGTATCTGGCAGGTGGAGCACCTCATAGAGCTCCTGAGCTGTTCGCCCTCTTGCTCCCTTCGCCGTCATATGCAGAGTCGTTCCCAGGCTGATTGAGGAAAGCAGCGTGTTCGTAGGGGGTTGGCCTTTAGACGCGCTGTCCGGCTGAACTGTTAGTTCCTTGAGGACATCGAACCCAGTCTGGTTATACTTGGAAGCAAGGGCACGGTCGGCCTGACGGACATCGGCGCTCCTCGATGAAACCCAAAAGCGAAATCCCCACGCTCCAGACAGAAGAACTAGGCAGGCCAGTCCTGTAGCCCCGCCGAAGACGACAAGGTCACCGGGAGAAGCGTACCGAGTTCGGGCCCGCCGATAGGCCACCCAGCCTCCTGAAAAAAAGGCAATGCTACAGACCAGCCTGACAAATGTCCAGGGAAATAGGCCCAGCCCAACCTCATACCCGCACTTCCAAAATAACAGAAAGAGGTAGTTGATTATGTAATACAAATACAACCACCAGCCTGATGCCGACTCAGGTCCCACACCTAAGTAGCGGTGCATAAACATTATTCCTCCCTCCGCTACTGTTTTGGATACGGCGTAGTAGAGCCCTCCCGCTCCGAAGGTGACACAGAGCAGCGTGAGAACCGCCCAGCCGGCGAAGACATTGCGACGCCAGGTGAGCCAACTTCTTGAGAAGGGAGCGTCCATTGGCTGAAGAAAGTGTTGAAGGAGAAGGGGATGAAGAGGAATTCCTGCTGCGGCAAAGCTCCCGGCCTAGCTGGAAAGGGGTAACTAGAGATGGATCATGATGTCTGGTCACATGATTGGTAATTAGACCAGAAGAAAGTTCCAACTTTCAGAAGTCTGCAGGCGTGTTCTCTGTGTATCATTTGTTCCACTACGATCCTGAACCATGGCCGAACAATTTTCTGCGTTCCGCCGAGCCGCGAAAAGCATAGGAGACATTTTTCTTTGGGGGGTCGTGTCGATTGTCAACGGCGTCTTTGTCGCCCTATTCAGTAGTGGCGTATTCAGGGCTTTGAAGTATCCCAATTGGGAGCCCTGGTTTTGGCTCAAAGTGTGGGGACCACCGGTCGCCGTCGGCACACTTGCCGGACTGTTATGGTGGAGACGAGGTCATGGAAGTTTTCTCTGGGCAGTCGTGCCGATTTTCACTGCCCCCCTTCTTGCCGCATTCCTTCTTGGGATTACGTCTCCCCCCTCGAATGCACTACTCACTTCTATGATACTCGTACTGGTAGCACTGCCAATTGTCACCGGCGGGTTTGCCGCAGTGCGTTGGTGGAGACGAGGCGACGACTGAACGGTGCTGCTTGCTCCACAACTTCAGACGCTGCTAACAGCGGCTTTCTACGAACACTTTCCAATTTTGGAAGGTGGGTATCCGTATTCAGTACAGGCACGTGTAACCACTTCAACGTTCACTCCGACTCGACATGTCCGAAACGCCCGATCGTCCACCGATCGCCTTGCCGGAGGACACCCGCCTTCGAGAGGAGTACCAGATCGGCCCAGTCCTTGGGACCGGCAGTTTCGGCATTACCTACCAGGCCCTAGACAAACACCTCGACACCACCGTTGCGATCAAGGAATACTACCCCCGCCAGATCGCCGGGCGCACTGCCGGAAGCAATAGCTCAACTTCGAACGAGGATTCCGAGGACAGTCTCGAAGTCCATCCCCACACGAGCCAGGACACTGAAGAATTTAAGCGCGGGCTCCAGAGGTTTATGGAAGAGGGCCGTACAATCGCACGATTCGACCACCCGAATGTCGTTGACGTCAAGTCCTACTTCGAGCAACACGGGACCGGCTACCTCGTGATGGACTACTACGAGGGCCAGTCTCTTGCCGAGGAACTAGCTGAACGCGGAGGACGCCTGCCAGAAAATGAGGCGCTCGGCTACGCGAACGATATCCTCTCAGGGCTGGAAGCGGTTCACGCCGAGGGCGTTTTGCACCGCGACATCGACCCGCAAAACATCTATCTTTCTTATGAAGAGACCTCTTCTCACAGCCCGAAAGCCGTCCTAATCGACTTCGGCGCTGCTCGAGAAGCAATTGGGCAGCAGAGCCAAGAACTGGAAGTAATCCTAAAGCCCGGCTACGCCCCGCCGGAGCAGTATCACCGGAGTGGCGACTTCGGGCCGCACACTGACATCTACGGGTGCGCTGCGACCCTATATCGGTGCCTGACGGGGCTAAAGCCACCAGAGTCGACCGAACGGACTACGTCCGACGAACTCGTCCCGCCGCGGGAGATCCGAGAAAAGCTCTCTCTCGAAACGGATCTGGCCGTCCGCAAGGGTCTGGCGCTACGTCCAGAGCAGCGGCCCGCATCAGCCCAGGAATTTGCCCATCTGCTCGGTTGTACCGAGACGACTGACCGCTCCCACCAAGCCCCAGCGTCTTCTAAAACGGAAGTCCCGTCACCCAGGAGATCATCTGACACGGATTCGCCCATTCAAGCAGCACATGACGCGTCTGACAATAGTTCCGACCCAAGGGAAAAGGCTCTCTCAGCCCCGACAGCTGGCGCAGCAACTGGTCCAACTGAATCCCGCGCTACAGACTATGACCCTCCGGTTGGCACACCCGACGGCAAAAGGAGCGCCGCCGCTGAAGAGGTTCCGGCCTGGAACCTCCTAGGGTTAGCTGCCGCACTGGCCGTGCCGGTCTTGGGAGCGCTCGCGTTTGGCAAGGCGGGACTGGGACAGGTATTTGCCTATTTCGGGACGTGGACGCTCGTCTGTGGCGGCCTTGTCGGGCTGTTCCGGCAAGGCGAGCGGCTGATGACGCCAGAAAGTCGGGCAGCAACCGCCGATTGGATCTTGCAGGAGCAGTTCAGTGAAACGGCCTCGGGCTGGCCTGGGGCGTTCACCGACCTCTTCGACGCGGTGTTCACCAAGGATCACCTCTCCTGGACTTGTTTCCAGCGGTCGGCCCTTGCCTCCTTCGCAGCGGTGTCACTGCTGGGGATGAGCTTCGTCGGGCTTGGTCTACTCGATCCGCCGCGCTCGGGAAGCGAACTACTCCCCGCCTTCCTTCTTCTTGCCTCAGTCAACGTGTTTGTCGACTACGCCTCGCTTTTTGAGACGCGCTGGATCTTGGGGCACATGGGAAACACGAATCGCACCTCCGCCCACACGGGATACCTTGCGGCCGATCTGGTGCTGACGATTCTCTGTATTGTGCTCCCGGTATCGCTCTTTCAAATTATTAGCTCCGGCGTGTTAGCGGGGAGCTCGATCCTTTCGTTCCGCTTTTGGGAGCAGTTGGTGGCCTATGTGCTGCTTTTTGGGGAGTGGTTTGTGCAACTGAGCGGGAGGCAAGGATCGGAGGCGCCGGCGGTCTTAAGTGTGATGCTGTTCTCGACGCTTTTTACGTCGGTATGGGTGTGGCTCTACGTTGGTTCAGGCCTCCTACTGCGAGCACTGCGCCCCCTGTTGGAAGGCCTCGAGTGGCTGAAGCGCGTTCTCGACGTAGAGAATAAGCCGGCTGAAGCAATGGGCTTCCTGCTGGCAACCGTCGCGTCAGTGGGCTTTGCGCTCAGCGCACCGTTTGCGCTTTAAGCAAGAGTTTCAAGACCTAAATGTCGAACACGGCTCTAAAACGACACCTTTATCAACAACTTTTGCAACGCTCAAACCGGGGCAGGTCCAATATTCCCGTTTCCGAAGCGGCTCAGCGAATCGTTTCAGAGGAACCGCTTTCGAAACAGCGGGTCCAGAGCCTTCTCCTCACGCTAACGTCTGGGGAGGCGTACCTCAAAGGTACTGCCCTCCTCATGGCCTGAACTCCAGGCCGTCACCGCTCCCCCATAGCTTTCCGCAATCGCCTCCACGATAGGCAGTCCGAGCCCTCCTCCGTCTGCGCACTGCTCCGCTGCGCCCGTGCGATAGAAGCGCTCGAAGAGCCGGTCGGCGACCTCAGGATCAAATCCAATTCCCGAGTCCAACACGCGCAGCACAACGTCGCCTTCCTCCTTCGCCACCTGCACCGTCACCTGCCCCTCGTCAGGCGTGTACTTCAGAGCATTGCCGAGAAGATGATCAACCACGAGATTGAGGTCCTCCGGAGAGACAAGGGTCTCAATTCCCGAGCCCCCCTCCCACTCGATTGAGGCTGCCTCAGGATGGGCCTCTTGGGCTCGCCGAATCCGGTCCTCAACCTGTCGGCTCACGTCAATACGGGTGGGAGACAACTGGCCGTCGCGGGCCTCAATGCGTGAGAGCGTCATCAGCTCCTCCAAAAGCGACGAGAGGGTTTCGGTATGCCGCCGCACGGTTCGAAGCGCTTCCCGATACTCATTTTCGGATCGGGGATTGCGGAGCGTCACGTCGAGCTCGCTCTGGATCGCCGTAAGCGGGGTAAACATGTTGTGGGCCGCGTCGGCACGGAAGCGTCGCTCCCGTTGAAGGGAGTCTCTGAGGCGGCCAATCAGGTCGTTGAACGTCTCGGCCAGATCAGTTAGTTCGTCCTCGACGCCGAAGTCCGTGGGCAGGCTGCCACTGGGCTGTTCTTGCATATCGTTTGCTGCAGCGGTGAGGGCAGCCACCGGGCGAAGGGCCCGCCGGGCCAACCCGTAGCCGACCAGCATCGCCATCCCGACCCCACCCACAATGCCGATCACGAGCCATCCCCGCAAGCTGTGTAGCTGACGGTGGATGGGCGACTGCAGCTTCGTCACCTCCAGCCACGCAACGGCCGGCGATTTGGTGTCGAGGGGCACGTACAGCGACTTCGCGGCGGTGCTGCCCCACGTCCGCGTGTGCAGTGTGGCCGCCGTCGATTCGGGCAGATCGACCGGCAGTGACGGACGGGCCTGGAACGACGAACTTTTCTGTACCACGCGGCCGTCGGCGCCGAGCAGGCGGATGAAGGTGCCAGGCGCGGCCTGAACGGGATGGCTCCCGGCAGCGGACTGGGGCAGCGACGCCCCGCCGTGGGCCCGGAGGTGCGTCTGTACGGCGGCGGCCTCCTCGTGGAGCCGCGTCTCCAGATCGTCGTGCAATCCCAGATGAACGCTCACATAGAGCCCTACGACAAAAAGGGTCAGTAGCACCAGCAGGCTCGTCCCGAACCAGAGCGTAAGACGGGTTGAGATCGACAGCCGGGAAATGAGAGCACGAATATTCATCTGAGACGAGCGCATGCTAAGCGGAATCACTCGTGGTGGACGACGCCTCTTGAGGCGGATCGTTGGGCGGGGGCGAGACCGTTAGCCGGTAGCCGACGCCTCGCTCTGTCTCAATGGACACCCGGGAGAGGGACGCGCCCGTGATGTCCGCATCTTGAAGCGCCTGTCGGAGGCTCGACACGGTGACGTCAATGGCGTTGGCCGTCACGTCGTAGGGGGAGCCCCAGACGCGTTCGGCGATGGTCGTCCGGGTCACGACCGTGCCCTTTTGGCGGAGCAAAAGCTCCAGCAGGCGAAACGCCTTCGGGCGTAGGTCCAGCGACGACGGCCCGTAGCGTACCGTTCGCCGGGCGGTGTCCATGGTGAGCCCCCCCGCCTGCAGGTGGGTTTTCTGAGTGTCGGGGGACTCGGCGTGGCGGTCGGCCCGTCGGGTGAGGGCCCGGAGACGGGCAAGCAACTCTTCGAAAGAGAAGGGCTTCGTGAGGTAGTCGTCGGCGCCGGCGTCGAGGCCCGCAACCCGGTGATCCACGTCTTGAAGGGCGGTGAGCATCAGTACGGGGGTGGGGTTTCCTTCATTCCGCAGGCGCTCGATGAGCGTGCGCCCATCGAGGCCGGGAAGCCGCCAATCGACGATGACAACGTCGTACGATCCCGCAAGTGCCTCGGTGAGTCCTTCCTCTCCCTTCCTCGTCCAGCTCACGCGGTACCCCTCCTCTTCCAGTCCCTGCTTAATAGGACCAGCCACATCTGCTTCGTCCTCGACAAAGAGGAGCCGCTCGGGAGAGGTTGATGGGCTTGAGGAATGCATGAGCAAAAAGTGAGCCGCGTAAGGGAAGAACCTTTTGGATTTTTCAGGTGACCGACAACCTCCGAACAGCCGCCGTCGCCTATATTCTTTGACGGATTCACCGACTGTTTGATCAGAGCTCTCTCCCTCGTGTGGCCTCTCGCTCTCGGACTGGCGCTTTGGACCGCCCTCCTCTTATGGGTTTGGGTCCAGGTCGGCCGCTCCCTCGGCGGTTCAGTCCGGAAGGACGAGTTTCGAGACCCGACTACGGCCGGTGAAGGAACGCGACGATCTGTGCAGTAACCTTCCGTCCCTGTACTCATCACGACTCGTTCCCGCAGCATGTCTCGAGTTTCGATCCGCTGCCTTGTGTCCGTCGCCGTCTTGTGCCTGCTCGGCGTGACGGCCGGCGCACAGCCAGCTCGCATCCAGGCGGAGAGGAGTGCGTCGTCTGCTGGCACACAGGCACCCGGTCTCGACTCCCAAGCGCCGGAGGTGGGATCAGCAGACTCGCTTCAGACCGTCGACCTGGAGAAGGCCTTGCGCCTCTTTCGAAATAACAACCTGTCCCTGCAGCGAGCGCAGTCGGAAGCCCGCGCATTTCAAGGGGAAGCCCGGCAGGTTCAAGCCTACCCGAACCCAACGCTCCAGGCCACACACGAGCCCCTCTGGCAGGGCGACATGCGCCAATCGGAGACGTACCTGAACCTCAGCCAGAAGCTGGAGTGGAGCGGCCGCTCCGCTCGAACTGCCTCCGCAAAGCAGGCTGCGCGGGCGGCGCGTGCCCGAACCGCAGTAGACAGTGCCCGATTGGCCCTGCAGGTGACCGAGGCCTACGTCCAGGCCGCGACCGCCGAGACGCGCCGGCGCCGGTTAGAGCAGGTAACCCGCGTCTTTCGGCAGGCCGACTCCAACATGGCCGAGCGACGGAGCGAGGGCGACGCGTCCGGCTACGCCACCCGGCGCATCCGGCTGGAGCGGGCGCGATACGAGCAACGCCTGGCCGCGGCACGGCTGGAGGCTCAGAGCGCCCGGCGACAGCTCGCGCTTCTGATCCTCCCAGGCGGGGCAGCCTCCGTGACGGCCGAGCCGCTTCCCGACGCAACGCCACCCCCAATCTCCCGAGACGAGGCCCTTCGCACGGCGCTGCGCACCCGTTCGGAGCTGCGCCACTGGCAGTCGGCGGTGGCGGCGCAAGAAGCCGCCCGCCGAGCTGCTCGCCGGGAGGCGTGGCCCGATCCGTCCGTCACCGCCGGGTACAAGCGGCAGTCCAACGGCGCGGAAGGCGCCTTTTTCGGCATCGGCATTTCCCTCCCCTTCTTCGACCGCAATCGGGGGGCCGCGGAAGCCGAATCGGCCCGGCTCCAGGCTGCAGAGACCCAGCAGGTGCTCGCTCGCCGCGAGATCCGCACCGAGGTGCGCCGCGCCTACGCCGCCTACACGTCTTCCCGCCGCCAATCTCAGCTCCTCCGCGACGAGTTGCTGCGTGGATCCGACGACCTGCTCCGCATTGCTCGGACTAGCTACGACGAGGGCGAAATGTCGCTCGTCGAACTTCTCGACGCGGCCGACGCGTACCGCGATGCCCGTCTCCGGACCGTAGCCCTTCGATCTGATCTATGGACCCGATACTTCCGGCTGCTACGCGCGATGGGGCAGCCAATCGCCTTCCCGTAATTTGGTTTTCCGTTTCGGTTTCCCATTCAACAACGACCACTCTGCGTCATGAACCGCAGCTGGACCTCTTCGATTTTCACCGCTCTTCTTATCCTCGCACTCACCGTTATGCTTCCGGCCTGCGGGGGCGACAGTGAGGGCAGCCACTCACACGGTGGCGACTCCCACACGCACGCCGAGGGAAATGAGCACAGCCACGAAAATGGCGACCACGCTCACGAGGGTGATCACGCCCACGCGGACATCGCCAAGACCCGCCTGGATACCTCCGGGATGGAGGCCGACAGCACCCATGGGCACGAAATGGAGGGTAATCTCAGTCACGAGGAGGACAGTCATTCCCACGGCGGCGAGGAGCATTCACACGAGTAGGAGCGCGGCTTCTACTGCCGACACAGGCCCTTTCCGACCCAATTGTTTTCAGTCCATGACGCCATTGCTCCGTTTCGCCTTCGCCGTCTTGCTTGGAGCCAGCGTTTTGCTCACTGGATGTGGAGACGAATCGTCCGATGGGCACTCTCACGGCGAGGACACCCATAGCCATTCCGGCACGCAAAGCACGGAGGCCCACGATCACGCAAGCGGGATCTCCACGACGGCATGGTCGGAGGCCATCGAGATTTTCGCCGAGCATCCCGCTATGTTCGCGGGACAGACGAGCGCCCCCTGGGCCGTCCACGTCACCCGACTCGACGGCTCCCGCCCACTCACGGAGGGAGCGCTCACGCTGCGTTTTCGTCGCCCGGATGGCGCGGCGTACGTACACACGGTCGAGGGGCCGCCGGAACCCGGCATCTTCACGCCTCAGCCCACAATTCCGGAGGCGGGTACATTTCGCCTCTTCGTAATCGTGGAGGGAGTGCAGGTACAGGACACCGTCGAGGTGGGCGACCTCACCGTGTACGAAAGTGCGTCGGCAGCGCCTGCGCCCGAGGCCCGCTCGGCGGAGATCTCGTACCCGAAGGAGCAGCAGTGGGACGTGTCGTTTGAGGTTGCGGAAGCGCAGGAGCGGTCGATTCAACGATCCATTGACGCGTCCGGCATGATTGAGCCGGTCGCGGGGCAGTTTGCGAAGGTCGCGGCCCCGGTGAGCGGCCTCACGCCCGCCCGGGCGAACCTGGACATGCCGGCTCCCGGCGATCGGGTGCGCGAAGGACAGACGCTGGCGATCCTCAGCCCGTCGGGGGGTGACGGCTCGTACGCCGACCTGAAGGGGCGCGTCGAACGGCTGGAGCGGGAGGTGCGCCGGGCCGAGCGGCTGATAGAGGCAGAAGCGATTCCCCGAAAGCGGCTCGTGGAGGCGCGCCACGACCTGACGCTGGCTCGGGCAGCCCTCAATTCGATGGGACAGGCTGGTGAAAACGCTGCGTCACAGATGGCCTCGGCTTCCGCCGAGCCGACTCGGGACAGCACCGGCTTCAACTACCACCTGACGGCCCCGATTAGCGGCCGAGTCCAGGAGCGTCACCTGGCGCCGGGAAGCCGCGTGGGAGTAGGAACGGTGCTCTACACGATCGTCGATCCCAGCCGCGTCTGGATCCGCCTTCGCGTACCCGCCGAACACGCGGCCGCCACGAGCCGAGCCACCGGCGCCGTGTTCACCGTTGAGGGCAGCAGCCAAGCATACGAGGCGAGCCAGGTCGTCTCCACGGGCGCCTCCATTGACACAGACACGCGGACGCTTCCCGTCCGCCTCGAAGCCCCCAACCCGAACGGCGCGCTCAAGATCGGCATGATGGCCGACGCCCAGCTTCTTCTTGAAGAGACGCAGTCCGGCGTCGCCCTCCCCAATGAGGCCATCCAGACCGAGGACGGCCGGCCGGTGGCCTACGTGCAGACCGGCGGCGAATCGTTCGAGCGGCGGCCCCTTGAGCTCGGCCCCACCGACGGGCAGTACACCCTCGTCGAGCGGGGCATCCAAGCGGGCGAACACGTAGTCACCGACGGGGCCTACCAGGTCTACCTCGCCTCCCTGAACACCAGCCAGATGGCCGGGCACGGGCACCCGCACTGATCGGAGTTCGGAGTGCGGAACTCGGAGTGGGAATCGGCTCATCCTTTTCCATCCACGCAGGCAGCAAGATGCTTGATCGGACGATTCAGTGGGCGCTTACGAACCGAGTGACGACGCTCGTCGGCGCCATGCTTCTACTGGCGGCGGGCGGGTACGCAGCGCTGACAATGCCGGTGGACGTGTTTCCGGACCTGACGGCCCCGCGCGTGACGGTGATCACCGAGTCGCACGGGATGGCCCCGGAGGAGGTGGAAAAGCTGGTGACCTACCCGATCGAGACGGCTGTCAACGGGGCGGCAAGCGTGCGGCGCGTACGGTCCAGCTCCGCGCAGGGCTACTCCATCGTGTGGGTCGAGTTCGAGTGGGGCACCGACATCTATCAGGCCCGCCAGATCGTGAGCGAAAAGCTCCAGCTCGTTGGGGGGCAGTTGCCGGACGGGGTGGACGCCCCCGTGATGGCTCCAATTACGTCCATCATGGGCGAAATCCTGCTGGTTGGTCTCACCAGTGACGATCATTCGATGCGCGAGGTACGGACGGCTGCCGACCGCGTCGTGCGCCGCCGGCTGCTGGCCGTGGATGGCGTCGCGCAGGTGATTCCCCACGGCGGCGAGGTGAAGGCCTATCAGGTGATCGTCGATCAGGAGCGCCTGCGCACGCTCGGACTCTCGCTGTCGGCGGTGATGGACGCGGCGGAAGGATCGAACGAGAACGCGGCGGGGGGCGTCTATCAGAAAGACGGGCGCGAGGTGCTCATCCGCGGGATCGGGCGCACCAACGAGATTCAGGAGATCGGGGCCACGGTGGTGACGAGCCGTGACGGGGCGCCGATCCGGCTTCGGGACGTGGCGGAAGTCAAGATAGGCACCCAGCGGCCCCGCCTCGGCACCGGATCGGTCAACGGCGAATCGGCGGTCATCGTCTCCATCCAGAAGCAGCCCGGGGCCAATACGCTCGAACTCACGGAGCGGGTCTCCGGCGAACTCGACCAAATTGAGCAGCAGCTCCCTACTGGGATGGAGGTGAACCGCTCGATCTTCCGGCAGGCCGACTTTATCTCCCTCGCGGTCAGCAACGTGATCGAGGCGCTGCGGGACGGGGCGCTCCTCGTCATTCTGATCTTGTTCCTCTTCCTATGGAACGTGCGGACGACGGCGATTTCGATTCTCGCCATTCCGCTCTCGCTGTCCGTGGCGATGGTTGTGATGTACGGCCTCGGCATCACGATCAACACCATGACGCTCGGGGGCCTGGCGATTGCCATCGGGGCGCTCGTGGACGACGCGATTATCGACGTGGAAAATGTCTTCCGGCGGCTCAAAGAAAATGCCCAAGCGCCTCCCGAAGAGCAAAAGAACATCCTGCGGGTCGTGTACGAGGCGTCGATGGAGGTGCGGGGCCCCATCCTAAACGCCACGCTCATCATCAGCGTGGTCTTCGTTCCCCTCTTCTTCCTCTCCGGCGTGCAGGGACGGCTTCTGCAGCCCCTGGGGCTGGCCTACATCGTGGCCATTCTCGCGTCGCTATTCGTGGCCGTGACGGTGACGCCGGTGCTCTGCTACTACCTGCTCCCGCAGTCCTCTACAGTCCAAGAGGACGAGGAGACGTGGCTGGTACGGAAGCTGCACAGCACCTACCGCGCCACCCTGGACTGGGTGCTGGGGCACTCCCGGTTTGTGCTTGGGGCCGCTGCCCTCCTTCTGGCCGTCACGCTCGCCACCCTCCCCTTCCTCGGGCGCGGCTTCCTGCCGGACTTTCAAGAGGGAACGCTCGTCATCAGTGCCGTCACGGCGCCGGGGACGAGCCTGCAGGCCTCCACCGACATCGCCCAGAACATCGAGGAGCGGCTGCTGGGACACCCGGCCGTCGAGGCCACCTCCCGCCGCACCGGCCGCGCTGAACTGAGCGCTCACGCACAGGGCGCCAATGGATCCGAGATTGACGTGCGGGTGGACCTTTCGGAAATGGAAATGAGCGAGGTCACCGCCGACGTACGGGCCCGCCTTTCCTCGATTCCAGGTACCAACATCACGATCGGCCAGCCCATTGGGCACCGCATCGACCACATGCTATCGGGCACGCGAACGGACATTGCCCTGAAAATCTTCGGCCCGGACCTCTACCAGCTGCGCGACTTGGCGGAGGAGATTCGGGGGGCTGCCCAGGGCACGCCGGGCCTCGTCGACCTGTCCGTGGAGCAGCAGGCCGATGTCTCCCAACTCCGCCTCTATGCGAGGCGGAAGGAGATGGCGAAATACGGCGTCACCCCCGGCCGCTTGAATCACGCCATCGAGGCGCTGGTGGGCGGAGAAGCCATCTCGCAAGTGCGCGAGGGACAACAGACCTTCAATCTCACCGTGCGGCTCGACTCCGCCCGCCGGGCCGGTGCAGAGTCCATCCGCAACGTGCTCATTGACACGCCAGCCGGCCCGAAGGTGCCGGTCTCGCGCCTCGCCACCGTGCAGCACGAGCGCGGCCCCAACACCATCAGCCGCGAGGACGTGCAGCGCAAGATCGTGGTCTCGGCCAACATCCGCGGACGGGACGTGGGAAGCGTTGTGGCGGGCCTACAGCAACGCATCGGGAATCAGGTCGAGCTTCCGGAAAACTACTACTACGAGGTTGGCGGGCAGTACGAAAACGCCCGGCAGGCCTCTCGGCGAATCGGGTGGCTTTCTCTCGTCGCACTCTTGGTCGTCTTCCTCCTTCTCTATCAGGAGTTTGGCAGTGCCCGGGCCGCGGCGCTCGTGCTCGTCAACCTGCCGCTCGCCCTCACCGGCGGGGTGGCAGCCCTCTTTCTCTTCCTCGGCGGCACGCTCGACATCGCGGCGATGGTCGGATTTGTGACCCTCTTCGGCATAGCCGTGCGCAACGGTATCCTCCTCGTAAGCCACTATATCAACCTGCTCAAGGAGGGCAAATCGCTCCGCGAGGCCGTCGTGCAGGGATCGCTGGAGCGACTCAATCCCATTTTGATGACGGCCCTCACGGCGGGCCTCGCACTCATCCCACTGGCGCTGGGCGGCGGCGAGCCGGGGAAAGAGATTCAGACCCCGCTCGCCATCGTCACCATCGGGGGCCTCCTCACGTCCACGCTGCTCAACATGGTCGTCGTTCCGGTGCTCTTCGACCGGTTCGGAGACGAAGAAGCTCTTCGATCGGCAAGCGAGAATGCCTCGCTAGAAGACTGATCTCCGCTGAGATCAGTTGAGTGGTACTGGGAAGTACTTCCCTTTCAAAAACTTTCGTCTCAGTGCTTGTCGGTCGAGTGGGATTTTGCCTCAATCACATCAATCTTCGATCCTGAGAGCCGATAATCGGTCCGTTGTGACTGAAAAAGTGGGCCGACACGGCCTTGAACCGACCTTCTACAGAATCTCTTCGTGGGCGTCCTAAGAACGGAGCATTCCGGAAAAAAGTCGAGGCGGCCTCGGTCTGCATAACGGGCTTTGTCATTGCCGTCCAGCTTTGATACCGATGGCCCGTAAAATCTTCCTTTACGAGCCAACGGCATCTGCACGTACGCTCCTGCTCAGTTCTTCTTCAGTTTCCGAATACGAAGGGCCTCTGCCCGACGCACATCCTCTAGCGACAGCCGCTTGGTTCTAATGGTCTGTTCCTTGAGCTCCGGATACCTGTCCAGGTAGAATGCGGCGAGGCTACTGTGGGTGGCCTGCCTCGTTTTTTGGGACTGAGATTTTCCATCCTCAACGAGTCTCTCAAGAGCCTTCAGATCCCCAATATTGACGAGAGCCGAGAGCGCCAACAGCCGCTGGCCATCGGCAGGTCCACTGCGGTAGACTTCCAAAAGGTCTGGAACGAGGTTGGTGAGTTCGACTACTGCACCGGTCCCGGTCTCGTTGGCGATGCTCAACTTCTTTTCCTCGATCGACTGAAGACTTACGGTACATGTTTCGCCACAGCCTGCCAGGGCAATCACGTCTACGAGAGCGCGTTCCCGCTGTATAGGCTGATCACTATGGAGACCATTCCGAAGGTGTTGGATAAGGCTGGGTGGGCGATCCGCCTGAGCGGTCGATCGTTGAATGGGGACCATCAGGAGAGCCCCGCCAAACAGCGCGGCGGCGAGAAGGTGAGATCCTAGGGAGATGAAGAGTTTCATGGCGGTACGGGGGTATGGATGATTGAATGCGGTCGGGGTGTCCGCCTCTTTTTGTGTCCAAACGGGCCCGTTTGAGGACGAAAGAACGGCTCGGGTCGGCTCTAAGGTATCTTGAGCTCCGTGCCCGCACAAGCGCAATGCAACAAGTGGCGTTATCTGGTTGCAAAGCCCCAGAAACGTGTCACGAAGCGAAAACGCCCCGCCCAATGTGATCGAACAGGTTTTCACTGGCTTCCTTTTCGCTTCATGACGGCTTGTTGCCACTTATCGCCTCCGAACTGCAATTCGTATCAGAGCAGTGGACGCGCACTGGCAGGAGGAGTATTATCTGAGACCACACCGGACCGAGCATGGCCTCCTCCGGGGGAATCGACAGGTTGCACCAGAAACCAATTCCGGGCTACCAGGCCTGTCCTATTTTTTTGATTCACTCCCCCCACCATTCCCTGCTTTCCTGCTCTTACCATTCGATCGTCCTTCCTCCTCTGCCTCGTACTCGCGCTACTGCTTGGCCTCAGCAGGACAGGGGCCGCTCAGTCTCAGGCACTGGCCAGTGAAGTCTGACATCAGGATCTGGAGGCCCTGGAAGGATCTGGAGCCCTGGCCCGGGGCATCGAAAGATCTCCCTCACCCCGTCAGTGACGCCCCTCCTGTTCGATTGTGAATGCCGATGACGCAAACGCTCCGCTGGCCGTTTCTTTTTTCGTCGTTCTGGGTTCTCCAGGGAATCGGATGGGGAACGTACGCCCTGCTGTGGTATCTGGCGTCTTTTCCTATCTACGAGCAAATCGACGCCCCCCTTTACGTTGGGGTCGTTCGAGTCGGGTATTACGTGGGGATCGGGATCGCGGTCACACTCATGCTTCGTACCCTGTACCGCCGCCTATGGAAACGCGGGGCCTCCTTGACCGCTCTCCTCACGCTGTCCCTCGTATGCTCCCTGTTCGGGTCCGGGACGTGGCTCTTTCTTTTCGAAGGTGTGAAGTGGCCCCTGGACACTACCCCCTTCTCCGGGGCCTACGGGGCCTCGAACCTCTGGTACTTTGCCCGGCCAGTAGTGAGCAATACCATTGTTCTTCTGGCGTGGAGCACCCTCTACTTTGGCATCAAGTATCAGCGCAACCTTCTTGTCCAGCAGGAGCGCACCTTCCACGCCGAATCCCTCGCCCGAGAGGCCCAGATCCAAATGCTGCGCTATCAGCTTAATCCACACTTCTTGTTCAATACTCTCAATACCCTGCTCACCCTGATCGGCGAAGACGATGATCGGGCAAAGCAGTTCGTTCACGAACTCGCGGGCTTTCTTCGGTACTCGCTGCTGGACACCGACACTCACACCGTTCCGCTCCACGAGGAAATCGCGGTCATCCGTTCCTTCCTGTCCATCGAGAAGCTTCGATACGAGGAGAACCTCCAGGTCAAGTTCGACATCGACCCGGCTAGCGAATCAATGCAGATTCCTCCCTTCCTCGTCCAGTCCCTCATCGAGAACGCCATAAAACATGGCCGGGCGACCGGGCCCACCCCACTGCAAGTTCGTCTTAGCACGAGCAAAGAGGGAAACGTCCTGCGAATCGACGTCACAAACACCGGCCGGCTCCCCTCATCCTCCTCCCGGAGCAAACACGGCGGCATTGGGCTCAAGAACGTGCGGAAGCGACTCCGGAGCCTCTACCCTACCCGCCACTCGTTCTCTCTTCAGGAAGAAGACGGATGGGTCCATGCCCGGGTTGTCATTCAGGATTCAGGAGACGAGCAATCGCGTCGACATTCGTCAGGGAAGAAGGACGGACGCGATTGGGCTCGCCCCGGCCCTCCCCCGGACGCCCCGCCCCGATTGTCCTACTCGGAGCATAGAGATATTCCCTCTGACGACTCCCCGCGTCTTTCTCCCTCTTCCTCGTACACCTCATGATCTTCCCTCATCTCACGGACCGATGGTGGCACAGTCACCTTTTCCTCTGGCTCTTCTGGACGGGGGCGGCTTTCCTGTTTGTGGGAATGCGCTACGTGGCTCCCTTCCTCGTGGGGACCGACCTGCCCGACTGGTCCAATCAGCGGTGGATCGTTCTCGGCTGGATGATGTGGATTCCGATGACCTACATCGCCGTGGGGATGGCCCGGCTTTTTCCGCTGAACACGCCGCGATGGCCCCTCTACGTGCCTCTTCACGTCGTTGGGACCATCGTTTGTAGCAGCATCGGCGGGGTGCTGTGGATTTCACTCATTTGGATGCTCAGCGGCGGACAGATTGTCTTCACCGAGCGCCTGCAGGCCGCATTCGTCGGGGCCGTGCCTATCGACTCTATCATTTACTTTGCCGTACTCGCCGGCGTTTACGGCTTCGATTACTATCACCTGCACAAGGAGGCTCAACGTCGCACGGAGCGGCTCCGCGCCGAACTGGCCGAGGCGGAGCTGACCACGCTCCGCACGCAACTCAATCCACACTTCCTGTTCAACGCCCTCAACGCCGTGGCCGCTCACATTCGCGAAAATGCATCGGAGGCAGTGCAGATGGTCGCCGAGCTCGGCGACTTTCTACGGTCCGTTCTCGAACTGGGGGGCAAGCACGCCCTCTCCATTGACGAGGAGATCGGCATGCTAAAGCAGTACCTGGCGGTCCAACGCAATCGTTTCGGCGATGCGCTGGACGTGACGGTTGAGATCGATCCCAACACAGGCGACGCGAAGGTGCCAAGCCTGCTGCTCCAACCCCTCGTTGAGAACGCGATCCATCACGGCATCCGGGCGCGGCACGATGGCGGCCGCATTTGGGTAACTGCCTGCCGGACCGACGGCACCGTTCAACTGCACGTAATGGACGACGGGCGGGGTCCCCAAATGAGCGGAGCAACGCTCACGAAGCGCGGCATCGGCCTCCAAAACGTCGAAATGCGGTTGCGGCACCTGTTTGGGCGAGCGTATTCCCTGTCCCTCGGGCGACAGGAGCACTCGGGCACGATGGTCACGGCCGTCAGCATCGAGGTTCCCTATCGAACCGAGATCCTTGTTCCAGAGGCCCGAGAGGAGACGCACGCGGGCCTCCGCCCCGAGCGCCACGAGACGAGCGTGTCTCTTCGAACGAGTCGAGGGGAGCGCGTTACAGAGGGCTCGCCCACCAACGGCACGGCGCCCACGCTCTTCTGATTCGTCCTTCCTCTTATTCGCATACCGCCATGGATGCTCTTCGTGTTCTCGTTGTTGATGACGAAGCGCCCGCCCGAAAGCGCCTCACCGACCTCGTGGAGGACACCGATGGCATCACGCTACTGGCAGCGTGTAGCGACGGGCGTTCGGCCGTCGAGCAGATCCTCCGCAACGACGCGGAGCTCGTCTTTCTGGACGTGCAGATGCCGGAGATCACCGGAATCGAGGTGGTGCGGCTCGTGGGACCGGACCGCATGCCGCCGGTCGTCTTCGTGACCGCCTACGATCAGTACGCATTGAAAGCCTTCGAACTGGCGGCCGTCGATTACCTGTTGAAGCCCTTTAGCGACGATCGCTTCCGGCAGGCCGTCGAGCGGGCAGCCGAATACGCGCGGCATCGTTCATTCGAGGAGTTGAGCGGCCGCATGATGGATCTGCTCCGTTCGGCTGGCCGGGCCGACCTGGACAACGGAGAATTGGCCTCCGACCCGTCGATCGAACAGGGCGACCGCGAGGCCAACTCCTCTCCCCTACTCGAACGGATTGCGGTGGAGCGTCGAAATGAAATCGAGCTCGTGCCCACTGAGGAGGTAGTCTACTTTGAGGCTGAAGGGGCCTACGTTAACGTTCACACCGACGAGCGCATTCACCTCATCCGTGAGCGGATGAAGACGCTTGAAGAGCGTCTGCCTTCTGGCCAATTCTGCCGCATCCACCGATCAACCATCGTCAACCTCGATTGGGTCGAGGCCCTTGAACCGACGGATCCCGGGAACGTCGTGGCGCGCCTTACGACTGGAAAGCGCCTTCGGGTAAGTCGGAGTCGGCGCAAGGAGATGGAAAAACGACTCGGCTTGTAAGAAACGCCCCTTCGCACTGATCCCACATCCGGCGACCTGGAGGACGGACCGTCTATATGGAGAACCGTGCAGCCCCACAGTCCAGAATAGCGACGTGTCCCCGCTCTGTCACTCATCGTACCGGAGCGCGGAGCTGTCGTCCACCGCACGACCGATACGCGGCGGGTCTGGGTCTTTTCACCGGCGGTAAGGCACAGGAGGCAGAAGCCGCTCGCGAGGCCCGAGGCGTCGAGACGCGCGGTCTGCGCCTCTCCGGCGGCCGGCGTACCGCGGTAGACCGCGCGGACCCGCTGGCCGAGCATGTTGTTGAGAGCGTGAGGCGGTTCCCCGATTTCCGCCGGTTGATGCAGTTGGCGGGGGCGAATGTCGTAGAGCTTAACGCCTGCTTTCTTGAGAACGGGCTCCCATGACAACACCCCAAACACATGTCTAAAACATGTTTCAACAATCGCTCTGCAACGCGCCTATAAACCTCCTCCCTCTTCTTCGATTCCACTTTCTCGGACCTCATGAAAAGGGACTCGTCGCATCCCACCAGAATAGAGTCCTATTGGGAGGTCAGTCGGGAGCCTCTTTGTCCCCATACTCTTTTTCCCCATCACGGCCGGAAAGTCGGTCTAAGAGCTCATTGATTTTCTCACGAACGGCTGCCGAGTCCACAATCACTTTCGGATGGGGATCGTGAAGCAGTTGCCGGTTCAGTTCTAAAGACCGGCGGATTGCGTTTTTGTCGTCACCAAGATCGAAAGGCGCAATCCTGATTGAGGTGTCTTGATTTTGATTTTCCGAATCGCCCCGATCTGAGTCGCTGGGGTCAGGCGTATGGAGGTTGCTGCTCATTTTAAGTACATAAGAGAAGTAGGCTTTCCGGCAGAAATGAGGTTTTGGCCACAGGCTGAACGGCCTCACGGCGATGCCGCTTTTGGGTTGAATGACTCTGTGTTTGAGGGCCACGCGACCGAAAGCCCGATCACTTCTTTAAAGTCGAGAGGGAGCATGACCTTTTTGTCCGGTGCCCCAGCTCGGCGATACATGTAGATCTCTTGCCGGGTCTCTTCCCTCCGATCTTTTGCGTACTCGACTATGTCGGCCGCAATGGTTTGGGCTACAGGTGCGGGCACGCCCTCGAATTCTCGGGTGTGGATCTCCTCCTCAGAAACGGACATCATCGAGTCGGGAGACTTAAATGTAATTCGGAGGATCACCGGCCGTGGAACGGCCCGTTGTGAGGCGGACACAGAGTTGGAGGCGCCAGGACGGTCGAAATGAATTATTTGGCCCTGCAAGAAGAGAGGAAGTGGCTCCCACAAAACCGCTTTCAATAGAGTCAAACCTATTGGCCTCAAGGGAATAGCTATGGATTATGTGCATGTGGGGAAAGACACCACATGCCGCAAGAAGCGGATGAAACTAGAGATAGGTTTCGGTGCAGAACGTCTCGTGAGGAGAGTTCGCTCTCGGTAGCCCCTCCCTGTGGATGCGCGCCTTGCCGTAGGGTCGGGGGCCTGCATTACACGTCTGACGACTTTCCACCCGATAGGAGCCGGTCAGGCAGTAATTTCCTCTGGAGGAGACACCTTTGTCCTTTGGATCCACCGGTGTCCTTTAAGCCCCTAGTCCTTCAGGGTCGACAGCGTGCCAGCCGTCTAGTGCCAGCCACTTAACGTGGGGGTTCAGAGGAGCGCTCCGAGAGCCTTGTCAACAGGCAAACTGGCTAACAAGAAGCTGGAAGCGCTTCCAAAAGAAGAAAAACGAAAAGCCCGTCTCGTGGGGGCCAGAGACGGGCGCGCACGGGACAAAGGGCTCACACAGAAAAAGCCCACTGAGGCCGATTACGACTTTCGGCTGTAGCGAGCTTGAAAAACTATCATCACATGTCTACTACCATTGTACAAATATCGTCCCCCGGGTCGTCAAGGAATGCCTATGACGAAACAGTGAATCCATATAGAAAATCCACAGGAGACGGGCTTATGTGCGCAGAGGCGTTCATGGGCGTAGGCCCGTCGGATCGTTCGGGTCAAGTGATCTCCCATGGCTTGTGGATTGCCGCCCATAGACACGGGCTTCCCATGATCGCCCCTTCTACCTCACACCTTCTCGCGCGAGAATGAAGGAACTCCGACGAACGGTTCCACATGGGTTCATCGGATGGTTTCGATGGCGTTCCTATCGGGTCCAAAGGGACGTATACCGGTCCCTTCACCGATCGGCACGAGTGAGGGATGTGGTCTCTTGTGGCCCAAAAGGGCTAAATTCTCACGCTAAAATCTCGCAGACCTGCCTGTCCTTATCGGTTCGCCAGACGCGAGAAAACCCGTACATCCGGATCGCCTCCGCGATGTTATGCACGAGGAAATTAATAAGAAGTCCCCCAGAGAACTGTTTTCGGTGGGAGATTGGGGAAAAAGGTCGTCATCCATTCGAACGGATTCGCGCGATCAAACTGGCTGCTTTCATAGCGCGAAAGGTCCAGCGGCAAGGAAGAGATGTGAGCGGCAAGCGCTCTCGGACGCAATAACATGTGCATTGTGTTCTCCCCCGATAAACGCCAAGTTTCCCAGGCTAGAACGTGTGCCGGGGAGAGCCCAATGTGATCGACATTCCAGGTCCCAATGTTCGAACCTGGACCTTCCAGGCATTCAGAATCAAGAATCGATTCTGGAGATCGACAACGCACCTTCGGCATGGTAGCCTCGACAGTTCAACTGTAGACTCTGCCCCGCTGACACGCCATCAGAAATGCGGCCCGTGATGTTTTAGGCGAGCCCGCGTCCTCAACGGTGAACTTGTTTAACGCTGCCGGTAGTACCCCGATGTCCGCGCCATTAAGGAGGCAATTCGGAGGAATGGGGAAACGACCCTTTGCACAGGCTCGCTGGCGTGGTGAACCTACTTTTCTTGGCCTAGGTGTCCTGAAGCTCGACGCTTGCGGTTCTTCGTCCCCAGTTCGAGGCGTTTGGTTCTATGTGTCTCAGCGCGGCGTCCTTGAGTCCGGCGACTCTGCTTCCGTGGTCCGCACATCCCGCACTTCACCTCCATCAGCGGGTGGTAGCTCGGAGAGTGGATTCTCAGAAGAGACCTCCTTCCCGCTACGACCAGACCGAAGGAGACGAGTTAATAACACCCGTGCGGCGGTGCCCCTTCTGTAGAACCAGTGGCGATGCCGAACCCCCTCAACGAAAAGGGTTAGAAGGACGGCCAGGAGCAGCACCGGGAGGTGGAACCGGAAGACAAAGTATGTGGCCAGCGAAATGAGAACCAGCCAAAAGGTATTCTCGATCCCCTCGGCTCCCAGTTTCTGAAGCCAGGCACGGAATCCGGAACGTGTCCCCATCCTCCCTGTCTCTTGTTTGCGCTCGGCCTGTACAGTGGACTGGGGAGATGGCCCGAGTTCCCAACTCAGGCTGTACCACGTGAGGCCCACCAGCGCCCCCCAAAGGAAAAAGAGGAGCCAAGGAGAGAGAACGTGATCGCCGTGGCGGAGAGCAAGGTAAAGGTTAGCGAGCACGAGGGGGCCAGGCATGGGGCCAAGCACAGTGTCGTGGATGTCCAGATTGCGGCCGAGTGCCCCGATCACCACAATACGATCCTTGAAATAATGTCGCACCGCCGTCGTGTCCGTTAGGACGGAGAGAAGCTGGCCCAGCGGAAGAGGAGCCGGCATCGCCTGTACAGGTAGACGCAGGTCCGGAATGAATCTCGGAAGGCGCAGCAGACCAAGTACCGGCTCGCTTGGATGCAGAACGCGATGCATATGAAGCGGGATCGTCGCCCGATCGCCATCGACGAGGGAGAATCGGACGAACGTGTTGCCGTCCTGAGAATACTGGGCGAGGGCGCGTGGCGCATCGACGGCTAAGTTGACAGGAGTGCCGGAAGCGTCGAGCGTGTACGGGATGACGAGGTTGCGAACGCCCTCAATGGCGTCCTGCAGAGCCGCGTCGTGCGGAGACGGATCGAGAAACAAGATGTCACAGAGGACAAATCGGTGGACGTTCGTATCAGCGAGAAGACGAAAGAGCGCCGTGAGCTCTGCCCTGTCGGTGATGGGACGCTCCCCGATTGGGAACCCTTCGTCGTCGACGGCCTCGACGAGCATGGGGTCGTAGGCCGTGTCGATGAATATAAACTCGTCCCAGGCGTGCTCCGGAGCGCGCGCTATCGCCCCGTGAATGATCGACGAGACTTGTACCAGAAGCTTCTCATCCTCGAGGGGAAGCCCGTACCGGAGCCACCCGAGCGCGAACAAGAGGAGTGCGGTGCCGAACACGACGCTGTGAGGAAGCCAGGACTGTCGCAGCATGAGACGAAGCGGATGAGAGGGGGTTGCTCGAAAGACCCGGGTTTATGACTGTCCCAGGTGTTGATCCATCCAGGCCTCTACGTGCGGGCGGTAGGGAGTGCCATACGCGTCCTGAAGGAAGCCATAGACCTCCCGTCGAACGTCGTCGAGGGGACGGTCCTGCGCGCGCACCACACGCACCAGAGCGCGCACCTCTTGCGCCACCCGCCCAGGGGAAGGGGCAACTGGATGGACCGCCGCCAGCAGGCGCGTCTCTTCGGGCGACACCCAGTGGAGCATGACGGGCGGTGGGGCGGTTCCATGCTCTTCCGAAGTCACCAGGAGACCCATCAGTGTGTCCGGCACGATGCGCAGGTGACCCGCCGCAACGCGTACCTCTCGGGTTTCCTCCCCTCCCACGGATCGGAAAATCAGGCGCCCTCCAGTTTCCAGTCGGTGTTGGAGCGTCCCGGCTACAGGCACTTCGTGGACATCGAGCATCAGATACCGCGGAACGTCAAAGTGACGGCGCACGTCGAGGAGGGTGCGCAGCGTATCCGGACGCGGCGCCCCCCGGGTATGGAGCTGACGCTGACTGATTGGATCCATCAGCACCGTGCTGACGACAGCCAACCAAACCTCAGACGATGATCGGGACGTTGTTAGTTTCGCGGAGCCGGCCTGAGGACGAACGAGGATTCTTCCCAAGGTGGGGCAGAGCGCCAGGGTTCGGTCATTCGAAGAGGCGAATTGCAGGGTGTCTGTGGGGGTGAAAGAGTCCCCGGGAACCAGGATTGTATCCTGTCCTGTGTTTTCCGCCGAAGCGTGCCATACCGAGCCGCGCACGTGAATCACCGTGCAGGGTTGAGCCAACACCGGCGCCGGACCCAGAAGAGCGGCAAACAGACAGAGGTTCGTCAGCAATGCCAGGTGCCAGTGAAATCGGAGACGGAAACGAAAACTCCTAATATTGTGCATGCGAGCCGGGGACGGACTGGACAACTAAAGTGGAAAAAGACCTTCGTGAGGAGAACAATACTATTATGCTGACGAGTCCGTCGCTTTCGCCATCTGCGACGTACAGAGGCCGACCTCACTTCTCGGTCCCATCAAATGAGAGAGAAAGAGGGCAAAGTGCTACGCGAACTGGCCTTACTCCATCAAGAGGGCGAGGATGAGGCAAAAGAGGGTCACTGCCTCGTCAAGTGACAGATTGAGGTTCAGCCCCTCATTGCCTCCCGAATCTTGTTGAGCGTCGGGCGACTGACGTGGTCAAGGCCGCGCGCCCCGCCCTCGGGTCCACAGGCCGACAGCACGACCTAGAGAAAGGGGACCCCTTGTCGGCTTTTAATAGAGTCGAGCCACAGCCTTGCGATCGGGTCGGGCTAGACCAACAGGAAGTACAAATACCGAGATTGAGGAAAAACGTCTCCGACACCGAGCTGTTACGGGACACGCAGTCGATAATACATCATCTGGGTCGAGAGCTGAACGGCGTCGAGTGAGCGCTCCCGAGCGCCCAGTCCCTCGATCAGCAGGCGGTAGAGATCTCTAATCACGTGATTGCTGTCGGCGAAGTACGCGTGCCCCAGCATGTCGTCGCCCGCCCCACTTACGTCCACGAAGTCCACGTGCTCACCCAGATCCAAGGCCCGTGCCCCAAGCCGTTCGTTGCCGTTGAAGAGGCGCGAGATCGACAGCGCATTGTCCTGGGCCGAGGCGTAAATGGTGATGCGCGTATCCGGAGCCGACAGCCGGGGCAAAATCTGTTCGACAAACACGTCTGCATCAATGTCAGGAGCCGCGAGAATGACCTCTTTGACCTTCCGACGCTCTTCCAGCCCGTGCACCATCATCAACTCCGAAAGCGCCCGTACGCCCCCGCGTGACCCCATGCTGTGAGCGACGAAGTACACCCGCTCGATATCCGCCTGCGCCGTCAGCAGGTGCAGGAACGACACCATGTCTGGCACGCTCCACTCGACGTTGTCCTCGTCGTGGGCATAGCCCGTCACAGTGCCCCGGGACGGCCAGCTGAAAAAGAGAACCGGCCCAGGAAATGCCAGGTCGTACTTGAGCTGTCCAGCTCGGCGCGCAGCCTCAGCAAAGCTTACGTTGTATCCGTGAACGAACACCAGTGCCTCTTTTCGGCTCGACCGGGCCCGCGCCAAGACGCGATGCACGAAATCCGTTTCGGCCATCACGGCCACGTCCTGCACGGTCACGTGTCGGGAGGGGTCTTCCCGAAGCTCAAGCCGCCAAATCGAGGGACGCTCAATGTTGCCAACACGGTGACGTTGCGGAATGCTTACCGTACACGTGCCAAAGACGAGATCGCCACGCTCCGCGCCAAACACCAGTGCGTCTCGCCGGTCCGCCGGGGCGCGATCTGTCCCGTAGAACACCTCCACAACCGTGTAAGGCTCAGACGAGGTCGACTGCTTCGTAGCAGGAGTCGTCTTCGGTGGGGTGTTGGTGCCGGGCGACACGACCTCGTTTGAGGTGCCGCACCCGATGAGGAAAATTCCAATCCAGAGGAGTGGAAATAGGGTCCGAATGGTGTCCGGAGAGTGCTTCTTCATTGTGATTCTTCTGCCTCCTCGTCTTCATCCTCTACCGTTTCGAGGTCCGCCTGCAGCGTTTTGTAGTCATTGAGGAGGTCGTCAATGTCTCCCCGCGCGTCCAAGACCATCTGGATGTTCTTTCGGGCCCGGTTGAAGCCACGGACGGCCCTGATCTGTTGGAGTCTCCCGAGCTCCCGGGGATTCAGGTTGTCGATGAGCGTCGAAAGGCGCTCCGTTTCCGAAACGAGAGTCGGGAGTGACTGAAACGCCTCCATCGTCATGAGTCCCAAAAAGTCGGTATCCTCGGTAGTCTCAAGGCTGAGCTCTCCTTCTCGGTACCGACTGGAGGTCTCTCGAAGTTGGTAGAGCCGTCCGGCCTGCAACGCAGACCGACGGAAAACGTCATCGAATGCTTCACTGCCAATGACCGAGTACTCGAAATCGTCGTCTACGTAATCGTAGCGGTCCCGGTCTTCAAAGGATCGCAGGTCTTCATGGATCTCTGTCAGTTGGATCGATTCGACCCC
This sequence comes from Salinibacter sp. 10B, assembly GCF_002954405.1. NCBI lineage: Bacteria > Pseudomonadati > Rhodothermota > Rhodothermia > Rhodothermales > Salinibacteraceae > Salinibacter > Salinibacter sp. 10B. The sequence goes on from NZ_MQWC01000005.1 coordinate 190,993, forward strand.
TGCTCGCTTCAGCAGGGATGCAAGGCCTGGCCCTGCACCGATTAGTAACGAGATGGAAAGGGTGAAAGTCGAAACTAGACGGGTGGATAGCATCGGAGTCTTTGGGTGTGGATGCGCAAATATTCGGAATAGGAGGTTGATGCTTCAGCACGGATGTAGGTGGTGGGAGTGAGATTTGCCCAGCGGATCACGGGAGGCGACGGAGCAATGCCCGGGCGCGATCGTCTCCGCTTTCATGCCGTCGTTCCAATGCGGCGCGGGCCTTGTCGTACCCTTGCTCGGCCGCCTGGTAATACCACCGCCGAGCATTGGCCTCATCTTTTGGACGGCCCCGGCCGCTTTCGTAGACGAGCCCGAGCCGAAACTGTCCTTCGGCGAGTCCCTGCTTGGCGGCCCGTTCGTAAAGGTCGGCCGCTCGCGCATCGTCCTGGCGACGTCCCCCAAATCCCCCACTGTACATTCCCCCGAGGAAATACTGGGCCTTTGCGTGGCCGCGCATTGACGCGAGTTGAAACCAATCGGCTGCTTTCTCTGGATCTTCTGAAACCCCGCGTCCTGCCAGATACATCGTGCCGAGATAATACTGGGAATCCATATGCCCAGCCCGTGCCGCCTTTCGAAGCAGGGGAAGGGCCGATGCATAGTCCTTGCGGTTGTAGTAAGAGCGGCCGTCGCGGACCCACCGCTCCACTTCTCCTGCCGACACAGCAGTAATGGGATTGTCGGGCTCACTTCCCGCTTCGGGGTCGGTAAAGTAAAACGGGAGAACATAGGAGGCCGAAAGCCACGGGCTCTGTGCCTGATTGCTCGCTTCGCGGACACGACGAGTGACCCGACGCATCATCTCCGCAGCCTCGATTCCAGGGCGCTCCAGCTCCGCCAGAAGCGCCTTGGTGAAAAGCCCATTGCGTCCCTCCACGTTATCGCTCGCAACGGCACCCGGCGCCGTCCCATATACCACCAGGGTTCCCCCCATCATGTCCCCCGAGGGAATGGCCCACCCCCCTCCGGCCCCTTCCCCTGTGACATTGTCCGGGAACGGATTGCTTCGGCAGGCATCGAGAACGATCACCTGATTGGTGGCACGGCTCAGCGCGCGAAGAACCTCTTCAAGAGGAACGGCCTCTTGATCGATGCGGAAATCACCGCCCTCAAGATCAGCGACGTCCACCGGAACGAGATAATTTTCCCCCTTCACCTCTACCCCGTGCCCCGCGTAGAACAGGAGTGCCACCTCGGCCCCCTTTGCTTTTTTCGCAAAAGCCCGAACCGCCTCATACATGTTTGCACGGGACTGATCCAGCCGTTTGATGACATCGAACCCGAGGCGCTGAAGTGCCGCGGACATGTCCTCGGCATCGTGAACCGTGTTCTGCAACGGCGAGATCGAGGTGTATTCCGCGTTACCGAGTACGAGAGCAACGCGCCCTTCTCCGGGCTCGGTCGATGCGATGGTTACGCCGCGGCCATCCTCGATCTGCCCACGGACCGCGGGCACACAAAGAGATAGCGGCACCACCAGCCAAAGTAACACCAGGACCCGGGGGCTCCGGAAGGATTCGACCATCGTTCTATAGATTTTAAGACCACTGTGGATGAGGCTCCCTATCGGCACGCTGGATTGCCTTCGGACTCGGCACCGAATCTGCGTCGTCACGGCAAGCGGAGAGGGAAACTTAGCTCCCCCTCCCCACCCTGCCGCGGCCCCTTGCTGTGCTTCTGATTAGGGATCAGTTCGTGGCTCCGTAGTACCCATTCCAGATGGAGCCGAGGTTGCGGACGTAAAGACGGAAGCTGCCGGTGTACCGAGGCGTCCATCTCAGGATACAGTAGTCGGTGTAGTCCGTATCGGAGTCGATGAGGTTACCATTATGATCGTAGACGTAGCAGTCGAGGTCAGTATCGCCGTCCCCACGAACTCGCACCTCCGCCAGCTCTCCCCCACGGAAGCTCCCCAAGTTCCACCGGTCCGTACTCCGCGCAGAAACGCGGTCGCTGAAGGTGCCGGGCTTCGGAATGCGGCCCCGGTCCTGCCCCATCATCGACTGCGTTTGGTCGACCATCGCTGTTACGGATTCGTTGCCTTCTGCCATCTCCCGTGCCGCGTTTAGCAGGCCCTCCGGCGTAAAATCAACATCTGGACGGGTCTTCTCGCCCGTGTCCGGCGCTCCCGCCTCGCCCTCTCTGGTCGCCTCGGATTCTTGGGCACCGGCATTGATGAGGATCCGTGCGGCCGTTACGAGTGCCATCGGATCCCTCTCTGTCAGACCATACGTAGCCAGCTCAGCCGCGGTCTCGACGTAATCCATGGTGGGCGAAGGGGCGGTGGTCGCCTTACCCTCAACGGTTAGGGCATTCGACCCGTTGTCTTGCTGTGCATAGCTTGCGTACGGGGCGTAAGCCATCACCGAAAGCAGCATCAACGCGAGTGCCAAAGGGTGCCAATAGGCGTTAATCGAATTCATGGTAATCTGCTCGGATTGATTGAGAGAGGAATGAGGTAAGACCCGAGCGCCGAACGCTCGGACACTGCGTAGAAGCCACCATCGTGATGAGATTGTCAGGCAAATTGCCAGACACCTTCACCAGACACGAACATCGAAAATAGAATGAGTGTAGTGAACGAGCCGCTATTTCATGGAGCACTGATCATGGGCGCGCGATTGAGCGACCAATCAGTGGGAACAGACTGACTGAATCCTCGCGTCCCATCTCCCGTGTTCAAGAACAGCCGGGCCAACGCCGTATCCTCCCTCGGACCACGGTTCCCACTCGTGCCTCGCGGTGTGCCTTGGAAATTGAAGACGCCGCGGGGATCGGTGATCGGCTCTGCCGTCGTCAGCAGAAAAAACGTGTCGACGTCTGGACGCCCGTCCCCGTCCCCATCCGTGCTTGTGAAGAGAGAGCCGGAACCCGGAATCGTGAAGCGTATCGGATCCGGAATGTCGTCCAGAAGATCTATGTCGTTTTCGACATTCTCGCCCCCGTAGAGCAGATAGCCATCACCCTGACGAGTAATGGCGAATAGATAGAGGTGTCGGAGCGCCCTGTAGGCAAAGCTCGACTTGACCGCCTGAAGCGCTGCCGAGTCTGCCGCGACAACCGCACGATAGCGGTGCTGCCAGCGCAGCGTGTCGTCGAGTGCCACAAAGGCACCGCTATCTGCGTCTTCGAAGCCAATGAGGCGGTACGGAAAGCTTCCGTCGGGGGGCGGGCTTTCAAGCTGTATCCAGCCCCATACGCGATTCAACCGTTTCGCGTATTCCGCTAGTTGTGCTGCTGCGGCCGTGGGATTGCTTGCAGCGACAGGGGCAACGCTCGGCGGCATGGCTGGTGAACCGCCGGACTCGGTGGCGGGAGCATAGATCCATCCATAATCCAGCCTCGCTGAGACGCCTCGTCCCCCCCGTCCGACAAGCACGTAGTGGGCCGCCGTCCCCTTGCTGGTAACCTCAATACTCCCCCCATCGCTCAGCGCAGCCTGCAACGCCTCACGGAGAGCAGGTGGGGGAGGAAAGTGGACATAGAGGCGGACCTCCTCCGCCCCGCGCAAGACCCTACGTGCGACCTCTACGTCCGGCAAGGGACCGCCAAGTTCCACTGCGACGTCGCCGCCATCCGTGAGCATCCACGTCCTGCCGGTCCACTGCACCACGTGCGTCGGTGGCGTAACCGTAGGATCGCCCACAAGCCTCACGTGTTCTTCAGTGTCGAGGGCAGCAATGCTCTCAGTCGCAGGCAGGATTCGGGCTGTCGGTAGGGCTGGAGGCATCCACATGCGCAGAGGAGCCGCAGGGCTTCCAACCCAGCGCGTCACGGTCATCATTTGTCCTGGACTGAGCTCTGCGGCCGCGCCTCTCGTCACCGTTGCTTCTGATCGGGCCAGCCCCTCCACCCTCTTCACCGTCACGCAGAGCGTCGTATCAGGGGCCCGGACGCGTTCGTCGCGCACAGCACACAACTCGCAGTCGGGACGCAGCCCGAGGGCAAGTCCTCCCTGTAGGATGACCGTTCGGCCCTCCGTCTCAATTACGGCGACCTGGGGACTCGAACGAACCTGTCCACGCGTAGCCCCACCAAAGAGGGGACCGGAGAGACGGACGGACTGACCTGCAAGGACTGGCTCCTGTGCAAAGCCGTGTCCCTTCATTCGCGCTCTCACTCGTGTAAATACGTCACGTGCAGGCGTGTCCGGCGCTGCGGTCCGCAGCACTGAGGCCAGCGCCCAGCTAAAGGCACCGTGTGGCGTTCCGTCCCCATCTTTCAGCTCTTTCGCCAGTTCGTTGTCCTGCGCTGCTGAGATCACAAGGGCAGCGGGATGGTCCTGCGGTGGAGGGGGAAGAGCCCCTCCGTCGCTAATGACCTCCGAACTCGGCTTCAGGCTACGGGCCTTACCAGGCGTGACTCCCCGCGTGACGGAGCCGCTGTGGCAACTATCAAAGAGAATCGTCACCTCGGCCCCCGTCGCAAGTAGTTCTTGGAAGAGCACCCGCAACTCCTTGTCCCGGATGTCAGGCACACCGAGGCGTGCGTCGGCGGGGACAATGGACTCGTCCCGCCCATCGGCCTCCTTGGACTCGGTATTTCGGACTTGCGAGCCGTGACCCGCATACATGAAGACGACGGCGTCGCCCGGGCCAGACTCCACAATCAGGTCGCGCAGAGCCTGCAGAATCCCCTCCCGCGTCGCATCAGTGTTAAGGAGAAGACGGACCTCTTCTTCGTCGAAGCCAAATCGCGTAGTCAAGAGCGCACTAAGGGCGCGGGCATCGTTAACGGCCCCATCGAGATCAGTCCATCCTCGCACGCTCCCCCGCTCGGCTTGCTCCGTCGATGCATCTCGGCTTGCGAGGACCGTCCCCTGCTGTGCCTCCGCCGTGTACGTATCAATGCCGATGAGGAGGGCGCGGCGGACCTGGGCCCGAGTATCCATCGGTGAAAATACACACAGTGCCGCCAATCCCCCCAGCGCGACCCCTAAGCCCACGGTTCGAAGCAGAGCAACTGTAATGAATCGGAACGGCATCATGTGTTCAAACACCAGAATTACGTACAGTTAGGGGACGAGGAGGACCGGCCTTTCATTCGTGTTCGGCCAGCCGGTCCGTGGGAGAAACCTCGTCAGTCACCAGGGTATGCTGACCGGATCGGGCAATTTGCCACGGCCAACCGATTTGCAGCGAAGAAGTCAACGCTCGGACTTCAGCGCTATGCTCGGCTCCATGAACGAGTGCTCGACGGTTCGACGGAAAGCAACAGAGTCGACGACGTGCTCAACGCCAGCATACGGTCCTCATTTTTCCGGGTCGGTGACGTTAAAATGGGCCGTTGACGTTCTCCCCGGCGCGCCACTGGTACAAGCCCACATTATCTAACGCGAGCTCCACGTTGACTAAAAACTCCAATGGGGAAGTCTTCCTCAATAAACACTTTTTATGTGACGCCTTCTGCCGGACGAAGGCGATCACACATTGAGGAGCTATCTCTTCTCTGGGAGGCCCCATAGAGGTCCGGAAGGATGTGTTTGCTGCGATATGTACAGCCCCCCTCTCAACAATTTGTTGTGACAGCGTCAAATCTGAGCGCTGTGCCAGCATATTCGAATACGCATGCGAGAGTCTCCCTCATCAGAATCCCCGGTCGAAACTCATCAGTCCCGAGCTTCTCGCCCTTCTTCTGCACTCGCCCCGCGAGAGCGGCTCCGTCAAGTAGAACTTGACGACCTGCTCTCCCGCCTTCTTTCTGTGGCCGAGGGCCTGCACTGGTACGTGCTCCGTTCGTACCGAGGGGCTCCAGAACCGCTCGACCTGGTACAGCAGGCCGTCGCAGACGTGCTCGACGGGACGCGTTGCTGGCCCTCACACGTCGACGCATTCACGATGCTATGCGGTGTGATGCGGAGCCGGGTGAGCAACTTTGCTGCAAGACAACGCCCGTTGGGCAGGTCCCGTCTTGAACCGCAGACGGGAGAGGGAGGCCGCTACGTCTATTTTGACGACCATCCAGCTGACCCCACCATCATCCTCCGTTCCTCCAACGCACCGGACAACATCCTTCTGAATGAGGAGCTTCGAGACCGCATCCGTCAGTTGGTCGCCGGGGACGATGAACTCGAACGTATAGTTGAGCTCCTTTTCGACGATCCGTATTACGGCGCCGCCGACCTTGCGGAGCAGCTTGAGACCAGCGTCAACGGAATCTACAATGCCCGGAAGCGGCTGCGACGCCGTCTTGACTCCCTGCGCCCGTGAACGGGAGCCCTTCGCGGTGCAGCCGGACGAACCACATTCAACTTTCCCGATCTTTTGCCGGATGCCCGACGACACGCCCGACATGCCCCTTGACGGCCGCCCTGAAAACCACACAGGGGCCAACAATAGCGCGAGTGCTGAGCTTGACAGTCAGGCGCGCCGGTGGCTCCAGGCCCAGGTTGACCGTCTCGGGCGAGATCCCGACATCGTGCTCCTCCTTCCCAGAAAGGAGGTCGAAGCATCTGTGCGGGCACGAGACTTGACGGCCCTCACCTCCCAGACCCGCGACCGAATCGGGAGCTCGCGTCCATCAACGAGGACGCCCTCCTCTTCAGCCGATAATCGTGCGTCCCGGTCTGCAAGAGATCGCCAATCGACCACGAGGTGGGCACCGATGTGGCGAACAGCGGCTGGGGCTGCCGTTCTCGTCCTCCTCATTGTTGGGATATGGTCGATCGGTCACTTCACGCAGCCGGCAACGCAGCCCCTCGCGTCCCTGGCCCCCCTCCAGGACGAACTGGCACTCGTCGCGGCGTCCCCGGATCTCGAAGTGAAGAGCCTTACGCCTCGTGGTACCGAAGACTTGCGCAGAGGTGTCCGGGCCCTTCGAGCGGCAGCCCCGCACCCGCTTTCGCCCGTGCCTCGATCTGACGCCGCACGAGCTCGGGAGGCCGCCGCTGCACTGGACGCTGCGTACCAGGCGTTTTCGCCCCAGCCGCCCAATACGCCCGTTCCCCCTGCTCTATTTACCGTCCCGGGTCTTGCCCTCGACGCTCCCCGAGACCTTCCCGACGCTCTCGACACGACGGGAGATCTCGCGGCTTTTGCCGCACTGCTGGCAGCGAAGGCCCACCTGATGTTAGGCGACGCAGAGACGGCCCGTCAGTGGCTGGGTCGCATCGAAGACGTCTCCCCTTGGTACGATCTCGCCTGGAAACTCGACGAACAGATCGATGCCCTCAACCGCCCGAATTGACTCTAACGAAATCTCCCGTCCGCTCTCCCCCTGCCAATGCCCTCCACGATGAAATCCCTCCTTGTTCTGCTTCGATCACTCTCCCCAGGACGGCTCGCAGGACCTCTATCTATGGCCGTACTGCTTCTGATTACTGGCCTCCTCGGATGCGAAGAGGCCCCTAATGATTCGTTCCCCTACACGTCGGCAGGCCCGACAGATACATCTCTCATCACGTCCGCGACGGACACGACGAAGGGCCTCCCTGACAATCTGTATCACCGTCCCGACGAAGAGGCAAATTTCGCGAGCAAGGGAGCCACAAAGTCAGCCATTCCCTCCTCAGACATCGCCGAAATCCAGGCCGGCGTTCCGATCCGAGGCGTCATTGGGGACAGCGACCCCACCCTTCGGGACGGCTCACGGTTCGATGGATGGGTGTACCGCGGTCAGGCAGGGGAAACGATTGACATTCAGATGCGGTCGACGGTGCTAGATGCATACCTCATTCTGGCTCGGTATAGCACCGGGGGGGTTCGGTCCATTGCTAGAGACGACGACGGCGGGGGTGGCACCAACGCCCGCCTCCGCGGGGACCTGCCATCAACCGGCGTTTACCTCATTCTCGCAAACACAGCAGGCCCGGAGGGTCGTGGCTCCTACGAGCTTCTTCTTCGCTCCTCACGCGAGAGCACTGGTGCGTCGACCCGTCCGGACGAGTCGTTTCCAGCAATCTCCGTAGGTGAAACTGTGGAGGGTACTCTTGACGCTGGCGATACCCGACTGGCCTCAGGCGCCTACGTTGACGTGTATCAGTTTACTGGACGCGCCGGACAGCCGGTCGTCATAGACGTGGTCTCGACAGAGATCGATCCGCTCATAGGCCTTCTGGTACGGACCGAGAGCGGCCGGCTCGCCACTGTCGCTCGGGACGACGACAGCGGGGAGGCGCGCAATGCCCGGCTCGCCCTGAACCTTCCCCTCTCGGCGACCTATGCCGTGTGGATTGGCGCCCAAAACAGTCAGCCGGCTATTGGAGCCTATACGGTCCGCATAGGCAGTGAGACTTCCGAGTCCGATGCAGACGCGCCAGAGAGCACTCTCTTCGTCGATCGCTTGCCAACGGAGGATGGTATCGACTATGCCGAACACTATCCAGGAGATGGGGACCCAAGGGGGCGCTACGCCCTCCTCGTCGGTATTGACGACTACCCCGGCGATGAGAACGATCTACCAAGCTCCGTCGCCGATGCGACGCTGATGAAGCAGGCGCTGATCGACGTGTACGGCTTCGAGGAAGACAATATTGTTGTCCTCACCGACGGAGCAGCCACGCGGGAGCACATCCTTCACGCGTTTGTCCGGCATCTCGGGCAGGCCGGACCAGAGGGCGCAGCCGTCTTTTACTTCTCCGGTCATGGCCTGCAGGTGGGCGACAACGTTGCCCTGACGGGTGCGAACGATCCAGAAGAGGACATGAACGACGAGTCCATCGCCGTGTGGAGCGCGCCGCCGGGGCAAGGGGGGCGAGGAAGCGTGATTCTCGATGACGAGCTTGGGATCCTCGCCCGAGAACTTCCTACCGACCGAGCACTCATGATCCTGGACGCCTGCCACTCCGGGACTGGAACCCGGGGGCCTTCCGGCGATCATCCCATCAAGGAGCTCCGATGGGAAAATGTGGCGACCACCTACATCCTCCCTTCCACCCAGGCTACCGTGACGGCCCTCGCTAAAGGCCCCCTTTTGGAGACGACGGGCCAGCCTGCTCGGAGCGAGGGACATCGCTCGGCAACCGGCGCCGGAGAGATCGTGGCAGGCCCGACGGATCACGTTCTTCTGGCCGCCGCTGCCGCCAATGAGGTCGCACTGGCAAGTAGTCGGGAATGGCCGACGAAGGACGAGTCGACGGTGCGGGGAAGTGTCTTTACTTATTTCCTGACCCAGACGATGGCTGATCTCGGCCCCGGGGCGAGCCTGGAGGCGCTTATGAACCAGGTTCGCACCTTCACGGTTAACTACAGCCGCAGCCGTGCCGGTTTCACCCAAACGCCGCAGCTGGAGGGGCAGGGCGGCACGCAGCCCCTCGATGCCTTCCTTGGAGCTAAGTAGGCCTCTCGATGACGCAGTTTTCTCACTCAACTCAGTGACGAATATGCCGTACCGCTTAGGCCGACCTACTCCTTAGAAGTAGGCAAAAGCCATGAGCCGGATCGCTATCAAGGCCACAGTCGAATAGGCCCCCGCTCTTGAAGAGAGAAGACCGACCAGATCCTCTCTGGTGCTACCCTCATATTCTGAAGAATGGCGCCATAGGCAGCGATTCATCGTGAATGCCCTTCGATCTTCGCCGCCACAGGTGAAGTCTTGGGAGTCGGCAAACGCCGCGAGTCCGGCGATAGTACCTGCGGGCCAGGCCTCATCCCTCAGGAAGCTCAGGGTCCGCCTGCGGGACGCGGACGGCCACGTGGGTACCCCGTCCCTTTTCGGTTTCAACCTCCACCTTTGCGCCGAGCGCGTCTGCGAGTTTCTTCACGATCGTGAGGCCGAGGCCGACGCCCTCGTGCTCTCGATTCAGTCCCTCGGACTCCTGTTTAAACCCCTTAAAGAGCATTGGAACCTCCTCAGGATCCATTCCAATTCCGGTGTCTTCCACCTCCAGGATCGCCTCGTCCAGCTCCTCCCGTACCCGAATTTCCACTCGTCCCCCCTCGGGCGTAAATTTGATTGCGTTCTCCAGGAGGTTTTCCGCAATGTGATTCAACACCTCCTGATTTCCGAAAGCCACCACGGGACTCTCAGGAGCGTCGGTCTCCAGGTCAATCTGCTTTTTCTCTGCCTCCGGAGCAAGAATCTCTACGGCCCATTCCATAACCTTTTTGAGACGAACGGGTCGTCGGTCCAGATTTTGGGGTTCAGACTCCAGCTTTGAGAGCTCCAGAACCGAGTTGATGGTCTTCATCAGATACTGCCCCGAGTGGTAGATCTTCTCGGCGTGGGCTTTGGGCGCCCCCTCTAGAAGTTGGGTCAGAATTTTCGAGAAGCCGATAATCGACGTGATGGGAGTGCGAACCTCGTGACTCACATTTGTAAGCAGCGCGTCCTTGAGCCTACTGGCCTCCTCAGCTTCTTGCTTCGCCTTCTTGAGCTTCTCTTCCCGGCGCTTTCGCTCGGTAATGTCTCGGAAGATGCCAACAAAGAGCTCCTCGCCCTCAACCCCGACGAAGGAAGCGTTGATCTCAACAGGAATCCGGCGCCCCTTGTCGGACACGACATAGATCTGCGATCCGTCATCCAATGTGCTCAAGGTGGCTGCCTCCTCCTGGGCCGCTTCCTTATGTCGCTCGAAGAGCGCCTTGTATTTCTCCAGCTCTTCGGGGGGATGGAGTTCCGATTGGTGACGGCCAACGAGGTCGTCTACGGTTGTGTCGAACAGGGTAGCGGCGGCCCGATTGGCGTCAATGATTTTTCCCGAGGAGCTATCTGCAATGAAGACGGCGTCAGGCGCTCCTTCCAGAAGAGCGTCATACTTTTGCTGGAGAAGGTCGCTCGAAGTCTCCTGCACGTCCTCGCCCTTGGTGGATTCGATGTGTCTTGAGCGGGTGGGGGCCGATCGGATATTCCTTTCTGGACCTGTTTCGTGAACCGTAGCCGTGAGTCTCTCGACAGAATGGCGGAGCGACAAAAGAAAGAGCAAAAGGCGGGCCCTAGCGCAGACATTCTGTGCTTCCGGAGAGGAGACTGTGGGCCCGCTCCTTAGCGAATGGGGGACCTCTTCTCGATTCATCGTCTCTGTTGGGTAGCCAATACGTGATAAGAGATTACGGGCGGGACAACGATGGAAGAAAATCGTCAGGGGGCGTTCTATTCAACTCGGAAGCCAGAGAACCTGGCCCCTCCCGGCACACTGGTGGGAGATCTCCCCTCTTTGGATGTCTCCTCGTTGGGCGCGGCCTCTGGAGCGGCACTCGCCTCGGAGAAGACAATGGATCCTTTCTCTTTGGAAATGCCCTGGGCGCTTTTACCCTCAGGGCATAGCCTCCCTTGACGATCTCGTCCTCGCAGTTCTGAGAACCGGGGGTTCAAAAGTCGGCAAGGTCGTGGGAGGATGGACCTCAAAGAGGGTCAGAGAGATTATTTCGCCCAATTAAGCCTCCTCACCCGGCGGCCCCACCGCGTCGAGAGAAAGCTCTTGTCCGATCGATTTTAGATGGGTGCGGGCGAGAGGAAGGCTGCCCTGCTCTTGCTCGAGAATGAGATACGCAAAGACGCTTTCGTCAACCGGAAGGAGGCGAATCAGATGATACTGGTTTTCCATCGTGAGAAGCGCCTCCACTGGCGACTCGTCAAGCTCGAGCTGCTGGATGATGTCGGTTTTGGCCCGGACGATTTTTATCGCGCTCGCGCCAGCGAGCTCCATGTCTAGCCAACCGCCCCCCTTTGTCCCCAGGCACGTGCCAGTCTCATAGTTGACGAGGGCCGTCCCAAGAGCCCCGTCAATCGACATCGCTTTGTCCAAAAACTCCTGAATATTAGCCATTAAGTGACAATATATTTCTACTGAATCCAGTCGAGCAAAAGCGACAAAAAAGCCTCCCCCCTTCGGATCTTCGGAGGACCCGCTTACTTCGAAGCCCCTCCCGTCAACAGACGTCGGGCTAGGCGCTCCCCTCCGACCAGTTCGGCTAGATGCTCGAGTTGTCTGTCTTCGTAGGCCTGGTTGAAAATGGCAATATCCAAGGAAAGAAGCTTCTGAAAGGCACTCATTGCCTTCTCCGGCTCGGGGCTCTCTTCGACCACTTCCTCGCCGTGCTCCATGATGACGTCGATCATCGACAATGGGTAGCGCACCGGCAGTCCAATTCGGACGTGAACGTGACCAATCTCCAGCCGGTCCGCGACGTACTCCGCGTCGTACGTCCCGCCAAAGAGATCGACAAACCACGGGGCCACGAAGTCGTGATTGTCTGTATCCAGTCCCTCGAAGTACTCGGCCGTGTTTTCGTGGGCCATGAGCCGACCGTAAAAGTCGTCCGTCATCGCGTCAGCCTGCTCCTCCGCCACGTCTTTCAGATCGGCCAAGAGGTTCTTTTCCTCTTCTGTGATCTCCATCAATTCGGAGAGTTCCTCGTGAATGTTCTCGTTCTTGACAGACCAGCTCTTTCGTTCTTCGTAGTCTTCCATTGGTTTTGCTGTATTGGGATAGAATAGAAACTGCAGTGGAATAATCGGTTCGGGGGCGATCGCCCCGCGTCCGGAATCTTGTCCGCACAGCCAGCTTTTCTTCATGCTGCCTGCACTAGGTGGCACTCGCAGATGGATCGGAGAGTAACGTTTCAACCTCGTCGGTAGCCCGCCGGGCCTGCAGATTGATCATTCCAACGTTGGCGTCGGCCCCTGCCACGACGGCCAGCACGGCCTCCTCGCCTGCCCGGTAGAGGAAGACGCTGCGCTCGGTCCCCTTGATACTGGTCTCTTCCACCTCTCCGGCCGAGAGGGTCGAAGACATCCGCTCGCTCACACCAGTAGTTGTGGCCACCATGGCGGCAATCTCCTCAGCGTCCTCTCCTTGCAGCGTGTCGGTAATGACGAATCCGTCCTGAGATGCAATTACTGTCCCGATGACGCTCGGAACCTCGCTCTCGAGGGTTCCGAGCGTGGACTCGATATTTTCGATGGTTGACATGTCGAAGTGCTTGTTGTGTGAGAGTGAACGTGTATTGCTTGCAGTTTGCAAAATCAGCTCTTATTGAGCGGCGCTGTGTAGCGGGGACTCATCCCTTTCGCGCCCGCCGAAGCACAAAGGCGATGGACATCCTATCGACCTCCCCTCCTTCGTCATTCCGGAGCTCTACGCGATCGAGGGTCCATCCCTGCTCAAATGCGGCGTTGAGCACAGTCAAGCGCCCTTCTGAGGCCCCCTCCGCCGAGCGAGTCACCACGCGCGTGTCTCCGTCCCTGCCGAATTTGAAGCGGTCGCCCGAATCCTCGAATACACTCGGATCAGTGGTTTCACCGACCCGACTGGCTTCGCCCGTTTCAACGAGAGAGCGGCTTTCAGCGTCAGCGTCTTCGCCGTCGACGGCCGCGCCCTCGTCGGTCGACTCGTCGGCGTGAGTCTCGGGGTCGACATCGCCAGTGCTGTCGTCCTCCTCACCGGCGCCTTCGTCGGAAGGGGGAGCCAATGGATCGTCCTGAAGAAGGGGATCATCTTTTCGTGAACCGAAGGGGGCCATCGTGAAGGAGAAAACCTGTGGCGAGAGATTGACGGGAGACATGCGCCGGGCTTACGCTTTGCTCGCCGCCGAGACACCGTTGCTTGAAGCACTGCTGTTTGCCTGGGCACCAGTTGCCTGGACGCTGCCGTTCTCTCCTCCGTTCATAAGATCCCCATAGACCGAGTTGTACTGCTGAAGTCGCCGCTCGATCTCGTCGATCACGCGATCGTAGTCTTGGGCAGCCGTCGAGTCGGAGGCGTATTGGAAGATGTCCTTGTTTCGGTTCTGCGCCTCGTCGACAGCCGGGTCCCGACGAATCTCCGTCTCGAAGACTTTTCCTCCGTAGTGATCGCGGACCTTTTGGATAGACTCGGGCACCTCGCCTTCGCTCCGATCCACCATCGTGAGAAGCACGCCCAGAATGGGCGCCGCTTCCCCGAGGCCCCGTCGCACACGCCGCACCGTCTTGCCAAGGCTCACAACCCCCTCCAGCGCCAGGTACGAAGGGGCCACAGGAATAATGAAGGCGTCGGCCGCCACCAGCGAACAGACCGAGAGGATTGAGGTCGAGGGGGCACAGTCGATCAAGATCGTCTGGTACCGATCCTCTACCGTCGAAAGCACCTCTCGAAGCCGGTACTGTCCCCGCTCTTGCTCCTTGAGTCGCACGTCGGCATTGGCCAGTTCAAGGGATCCAGTAATCAGGTCTACCCCCTCGAGGCTGGTTGACCGGATCGCTTCTTCGACGGGTGTTTTGCCGAAGAGAACCTCCGCAGAGGAAGGCTTCAGATCGTTTTGTCCGACACCGAGGGAAAGGGAGGCCGATCCCTGACTGTCCAGGTCCACCAACAGAACACGGCGGCCGCGGCGCGCCAGTCCGGCGGCGACGTTGACGGTGGTCGTCGTCTTTCCGACGCCCCCCTTGTTGTTGATTACCGGAATGGTCTTAAGCATAGTATCGCTGCGGCAGTTGTAGGCTAATGTACCTGCTCTGTTAAAGACGCTTTCAATAACTAAGCCAGGGCTCCTTCCATAAGAACAGCCGTCGGCAAACCACATGGCCACCGCCTGATTTCCTGATTAAACAAAAGGCGCAGATAACAAAACGAAGGGCCTTTTGCAGGAGGAGTGGGGATCCTTTCGCTTCAAGATTTACAGTTCTGCAATAAATCTAACCGTAAGGCAGAATCGGCACATTTTTTTCGAAACATAAAACCCTTAAACCGCTTTGATGTAAATTATTATTGACTGTGGAACGTTAAGCGTGATACTTCTTTCTATTCTCCACTTTCTCCCATTAGGACAAAATAATTACCCCAAGTGGGTAATACTGAAAAGTACGTAACGGGAGACCGCTTCCGTCGAATTGCCGAGGAAATGTTCGACGGAAACGCCAGTGAACTGGCCCGAGCCCTGGCTATGCAGCCCTCGAGCTTCTATAAGTATCTAAACGGAGAGCGACAACCCGGCGCATCGGTTCTTCGGCGCCTTACCCAGCTGGGTGTTGACCTGCACTGGTTTCTGACCGGAAGCGGATCGATGGTGCGCGACAACTCCCACCTTAATACGCTTCCTCCCGTTGATAGCACGGAGACTCAACGCAAAGGGACCCAGCGCCAAGAGACTCCCGACGTTGAGGTCTCTGATCAAACGCCCCATCGCGTGATGCTCACCCGCGTCGTTGTAGAGGAGGACGGAAGCCCCCGCCTCAAAGACATCGAAATTGAAGAGTGGCTTAGCGAGTCCCTGATTCGACAAACCTACGGCGTCGACCCCTCGATACTGCGGGTCTTTCGAGTCTCGGGCGACGCAATGAAGGAGATTCTCTGTCCTGGAGACCGCATTCGCGCAGCCCTCTGGCAGGGGGAAGCGCTGACCGACGGTTCGATCTATTTGTTCTACCAAGATCCTGGTGGGGTCCTGGTTCGTCGGGTCTGGATCGACGGGAGCCAGGTCCGGCTTGTCGCGGAGCATTCTGAGGTGCCAGCCCGCACCCTCGAGACCGGTTCTTGGTCCAATGATTTCCGCCCAATAGCCCGGGTCCTGGAAGTGATTCGACCGTTGTGACGGAGTTGAGTAGGGTCACTTGAGATGGGGAGTCTTTGAGTGGGCAGGAGCAGTCCCTCAAACATTTGGTTGAGGAAACCGCTCTACGACGCTCGCGCCCCCAAGCGAGCGGGCCCGGATTGCTTCCAGCGTGGACTGAGGGCAGGAATGGCGATATCCGTTTCGATCAAATCCTGCTTCGCCCGTAGCGTCTCCGAACAATTCCAGCCGAGAGTTCACGGATATTGTCGAGAACTGCCGTCGAGCCGGTGAGCTGCTTTCCCTTCCCTGTCAGACTTGACCGCTCTTCTGTGTGCTGACGCCATCGAGCGTCCCCAACATCACGGCCACCATTGGCGTACCCCACCTGTACCTGGGCATCCACTGGCTGACAGACGTGCTCGCGAGGTGAACCATTGGGACGATGTGGCCCCTCCCCTGTTGGCTCGGAACGCCCTAGAAACGGCGTGGCAATGCATAATGAAACGAATCATCGGCCCGATAAGCGTTTCCGGATCGGTGCGGTCAACTGGTCCACGCCGCCGCCCAGTCACCAGCAGCATGGCCTTTCCAACCGGATCCGATCCTCTCAGAGGGTATCCTGCCAGACCGAATCCGCATTTTCGGTGGAGCTACCAGGATGCTGGAGCCTCTGGTTAGTCGCTCAGGATGCATCTGGCGTACGACGCTGCGTTCGGGGACAGGCTGGCGTACAGGACGCAGTTTGACGCCCCCCTTCGCTCGGAGGTGAACCCTCTCTACGACGGTACTCCCCTCGTAACTGAAAGGTGTAATGTCCGATCCCCCGTCCCGGATGCGTATTAATGGATGAGGCTGGAAACGATTAAGAAGCCTCCCCCCGCTTCGCAGACAGATGCCTGCCTCGCCTCAATGAAAGCAAACTTTTCCATGGCAAGGGCCCCGCGCTTGACGAGAGGCGGGATGGAGGATCTTTTCATTCCAGAATCTTGGAGAAGCACATTCCCCTATTTCAGTTTCGGTGGCCTGTCTCGCTGAAGATCCGAGGGCAGGTCGCTTGCGGCTCCTTTCCCGAACAGATTACTCTGATGACCTATTTTCGTCTCCCTCGCCCGGTCAATCTGTTGATCGTCTCCGGCCTTCTGCTTGTCCTTTCGTCGTGTGACGTCGCTCCCTCCCCAGAAGAACACCCCGACCCCAACGTGGAGGGCATTGAGAAACAGGTGCAAGAGATTCTTGGAGAGCAGGTTACAGCATTTCAGATTCGAGAGATTGACGTCGCTGAGCTTACCGAACAACTCCAGGCGGGAGAAGCACAGGTGCCGATCGCAACTCCTGACACGGAGATGGTCGAAAGCCAGATGGAGGCCCGACCGGCGAACCTGCGCCCCGATAGCGTCGCCACGGGCGTCCTGCGCCAAGGCCCCGAAACCGCCGAACGAGTGCCTCTTCCACCGGAGCGGAGCTTTGTCGTCGGCCAGTGTGGTCAGGGAGGAGCAGTCCCCTGTGGGGGGCTGACGATCCTGGACCAGGACCAGACGATGCTCCGAGGGTTTGTGAAACACTCGGACTTCGGGTCCAGCTTCATTCAGTCGGTCAACCACGTACTCGGGACCGACCAACACCCAAATCTACACGTCGTCTACAACGTCAAGCACACTGAACCTCCTGTCTTTAGTGAGGAGGAGTCGCCAAAACCGGACTACCCAGAATCGGAAATCGGAAAGGCCTCTAGTAAGATCGAGGGGAAAACGTCTGTGGTCCTCGACGGAGATGTCGAGTTCTATGAGATCAACCCAAATACCGTCTGGCGCCGGCAGGAGAGCCTGCTGCTTGCCGTGCGGCTCACAACCCAGCTCATCGAACCGAACACGAGCGACACCTGGAAGCTTGAGCTTACCGTAGCCGGACAAGAGGTCTGGACCTCTGGCGGGCCGTCGACGGACAACGGTGAAGACCTGATCAATCGTCTCGAGGATCCGGGCTACTATCTTCTGCATTCCCTCTCCAAAAAGCAGATGCATCTTTTCCTTCTCGGATACGACGTGGCCAACCCCGAGAATGGAAGTCTCGACTACGGTCTTCTTGGTAAAGCCGGGGGAATCGGTCACAAAAAGGGCGGATGGGGACGGTGGAGCCGCGCCCCCACCTCAGTTACGGACAACCATCTTTTCAGCGAGGCCCGATCCTCGCAGAGTTGGTACCTGAAGGCGACCACCTTGACCCACGAGGTCGGTCACCTCATTGGGGGGCTTCACGGCAAAGCAATCTCAAGTGGCTGCTCGGGATCGAGTTGTGGGCGGTCAATCATGAACGGGACAGCCAACGGGAACGAGGAATTTTTCTTCAGCGATGATAACGACCAGCGAATCAACACCGTGATCGACGCAACCCTCCCGTAGCTCCTGCGATTGGACCGGACTGGTGGGTGATTTGTCGCCATACCGCCAAGAGCCTTTCCGACAGGCGAGCGCCTCTCGTACGAAGGGCTCGCTGGAGTCCTTTCGGGCTAGGCACTGTCTGATAAAAAGCCTGTATGAACGGTTCGCACAGGTTCTAGGACCAAGCGGGCCGTTCTGCCATGCCTCGACGCCGCTATGAACTCACCGACGAGCAGTATGAACGTATAGAGCACCTCCTGCCGAAGGTTGAAGGCCGGGGCTGCCCGTACAACAACCACCGAGAGGTCATCAATGGCATCTTTTGGATCCTGCGCTCCGGGGCCCCTTGGCGGGACATGCCTGAACGGTATGGCAACTGGAAGACTGTTTATGACCGGTTCCGGCGCTGGGCCGAAGATGGCACCCTTGAGTCGATTGTACGGCACCTGCAGGGTGAACTCGACGCCGAGGGCCGTATCGACTGGAGCCAGTTCAACGTGGATAGCACCATCGTTCAAGCAGCCAGGGCCGCCGCTGGTGGGCCGAACGATAGTAAAAAGGGGACCGAACCAAGCGAGACGAAGGAATAGGACCTGCCCTTGGCTACAGTCGAGGCGGGTTCTCCACCAAGGTCCACCTGCTGACGGATCGGCAAGGCCTTCCGCTGAAAACGGTTCTGTCAGCAGGTCAGCGCCACGAGGCGGCCTTCTTCACCGACTTGATGGACGAGGTATCGGTCCCTCGGTCCCGAGGACGGCCTCGCAAGCGCCCTGAGGCGGTTGCTGGGGATCGGGCCTACGATGCCGACTGGATCCGGCAGTGGTGCGCGGACAAAGGAATCGAGTCGGCAATCCCCGTCCGCGAAAACATGCGAGACGGCCCTGGGCGCCCGCCGACCTGCGATGACCGGAGGTACCGCGACCGAAATACAGTCGAGCGCTGTGTCGGCCACCTCAAGGAGCGCCGGCGCCTGGTGGTTCGGTATGAAAAGAAAGCGAGTCACTACAAAGCCATGATCCTCTGGGCGTTCGTCGAGAAATACCTGAATCGATAATTATCAGACGCAGCCTAGTCAATGGCTATTCAGATAAACCGTCCATTCTGCGAGAGTATGAGCGGCTGGGCAGTGTCTAGCCCTTCGACAATGGCTTCAAGTCGAAGCGCGAAACGTCGAAGGCGACGTTGAGGGCGACACCTTCCGGCGCCCTCTACCAAGAAGAGGCCGAAACCTTTCAGGCCAATCCGGCCGAGGGGATTGGGCTCTGATGTATAACAGCATCTCCTCGTTGCTTACGAGCAATCGCTCGCGCCCGCCGTGCCGGTTGTGCCGAAGGTTGCGACGGCTGCTTTCGATGCGGAAAGCGGATCAGGATAGAAAGGGTAAGGCATCACCTCCCCTTTGACCTGCCCCGGTTTGGTGGTTCTCGTCAGCGCACAATGGTGAGCTTTCGAGTCTTTGACGCGCCGCCAGCGGTGAGCTGCAGAATGTACACTCCGCTTGCTATCCCGCTCACGTCAAGGGTTTGTTCATACCGCCCAGCTTCCGCACCTGCGTCGACCGTGTGCACCTGACGCCCCATCACGTCGTAGAGCGTCAACTCCACCTCCGATCCGATGTCTTCCGGCAGTGCAAACCGTACCTGCGTCTGGGTCCGGACGGGGTTTGGCGCGGGGGCCAAAAGCTTCACTTCATCAGCTACTCTTCTCCGGATGACTGTCCGGTCGGAAAAGCTCGTCGATCCGTCGAGATCCACCTGTTTGAGACGATAGACCAGCGAGTCGGTCTCGAAGGGAAGATTTGAGTCCCGAAAACGGTAGGATTGAGGGTTCGAGGTTGTACCTCCGGTGGCCTTGCTTTCCACGAATCCGAGTCGCTTCCACGATCCCGAGGAAGTGAGTCTTTGAATGGCGAACCCGGCGTTGTTTTGTTCGGAAGCTGTCCGCCAGGAAAGAAAAACATCGCTTTCCTCGATTTGCCCCTCGAATGCCGTAAACTCGACGGGAAGAGGGTCCCCAAGCGACTCATGAGCCCCGAAGTCAACGGGAGGGCCCCCGTTTGGGGTATTCCCCGTGTCCGAAACCCCACTCACGTCGTGGTTGCGAGTATTTCCTCCAATGTCGTTTCCTTTGGAGATTGCAGAGTTGTCTCCTGCATCAATAGCCACGGAAGCCCCTCCGCCCGACCCCGGTCCCTGAAGCCGAAAATCGTCGTCATTGGTCCCAAACTTCCCGTCCGGTCCGGCTCCATCGTTTGATCCCGCAAACTGTGGGTTTTCGTCGCGAAGATTGGTCCCGCAGCTTACCCCCGAGGGACATCCTCCCCCGATGATTGAGTACCTGGCAAAGGCAGAAGCATCGGAGACGTAGATTTCATTCTCCGTTCCCGAGCCGTTTCCGTCCGCGTCGGCGGTGTTATTCCAGAGAATCGTGTTGGTAAAAGTCGGGCTCGCGGACCCGTTCGAAGCCTCTCGACGAACGGAGATTGCTCCTCCCGATTCATTGGCTTCGTTTCCGGTGAAGGTGACGTTGGTAAAGGTCGGTTCGGCGACCGGATTTCCCTGACTCATTCGCGTTCTGATATCGACCGCGCCCCCGTCCAATGCTGCCGAATTGCCGGAGAAGATCGAGTTTACTACCGATGGATTGGCCGTTCCTCCGTTCTGAGTCAAAGCAATAAGACCGCCCCCACTCGACTCCGAGAGTCCGGTTGCGCTGTTCCCCAGAAACTTTACGTCGGTGAAGGTGGGAGAAGCAACGGCGGGATTTCCATTGTCGTCTGTATCGTTGGCAAAAATGTCCACCGCACCTCCCTGTCCAGCTTGGTTCGAGGAGAAGGTCACATCAGAGATCTCTGGACGTGCCTCTCCTCCTTCATTAGCACGAACGACCAGTGCTCCTCCTTGCTGGTCGGCATCATTTGAGCTAAAGCTTGAGGAGCTAAGGGAAAGCTCTGCAGCGCTTGCTCTTCCATCGTCACTCGTGGTGTCTGCCCCTACCGCAATGGCTCCGGCCCGGTAAGCATTGTTCTGAGAGAATTCTGAATCCGTGACCTCGGAACCGTCAAATCCTCCGTCAAAGGCAGCAATATAGACGGCCGCTCCTTCATTCGCACTGTTGTTCGAGAATGACGAGTTTTCGATGGTTGCTCGGGTCTCGCTTCGGTCTTGGCCGTCGGGAATGGCGCTGAGGAGACTAATTGCCCCCCCTCCAAGAGTATCGTCTCCCTGCTGGTCGTCTCCATCTCGTTTTCCATTTCCAACAAACTCGCAGTTCGTGAAATGGGGATTTGCAGTAGCACCAAGCCACAGAGAAGATTGGAAAGCGCCACCAAATTTTTCAGTTATGTTATCCTCGAACCTCGTTCCTGTAATTGTGGGACTGATCTCTCCTCCAAACGCAACCATTTCAATTCCTCCTCCATCATTCCCGGAGTAGTTATTTGTAAACTCTCCTTGGTCAATAGAGGGGTTAGAGGTCCCGTCGCTTCCATTGCCAATCATCCCGCCCCCCAATTCCTCAGCGACGTTCCACCGGATAACAGAATTGGTGAGTGAAGGACTCGACACTCCTCCCGAAGTCCCTTGGTTAGAGAGGCCGCCTCCGTTCACTGCGCGGTTTCCCTGCATGGTCACGTTCGTAAGGGCTGGACTGCATTTTTTGCCGGATCCGGAACCATTGCAGAGCAAACCTCCTCCAGTTTTTTTCAGATCGGTCCCGTCGGCTTTTCCGGCCGTTACGGTTACCCCATCCAGAATCGTCATCGAAGTGATGTTCTCACTTCCCGTCCCGTCGAGAAGAACGACGTGAGTGGCATTCGTCCCGTTGATGTGGTCGGTCTGTGTCGGGGTCGAGCTGTCGTTGTCACTGTCGGTGTTTGGCCTCAACACGTCGTCATCCTCCCCGATGTCTCCGGAAAGGCTCACGACGTTAGCCGAGGGGTCCCGAGACGACCGGCTCGACTCGTTTCCCTCAAATCCCCCGTAGATTGCTACTCCATCACGGGTGAGGGTAAAGCTCGTGTCCGAGTCGGCCATGTGTTCGGTTGAGCCGTCTCCATCGTTGTCCACGTTATCCACGTCGGGATAGTAGGTCCCTTCTGCGATCCAGATCTCAACGTCGGTTCCTGGGTTGGCGTTGGCCTGATCAAAAGCGTCCTGGAGGGCCGGGTATGCACTTCCCCAGGAAGTGCCATCCCCCGAGGCAGATGCATCTACGTCAACGTGGATTATGGTTTGGGCTTGTCCTGGAACGGCTGTAAGAACAGAAGAAATGAGCAATACGAAAAGCAGTAAGAGGGAGTAGCGAATTGGACTCATGTGGGGCATGTGGGGAGAAAATCAGTGTCATCGGCGAGAGGAAGCATCCGGCAATATGTTCTCCTTCTATTGCATGTTCGTAGATTTATCCCGATAACAGTAAATTTCAGGCTTTCCGGAGGGAGAATTTCTTTTCTCCTTCAGAAGGCACATCTACCTTCAAAAACCCCGCCATGTAATCAATTTTCAGCGGGTTCTAAATACTGAGTGCGGCTAAAAACTAGACTGCGAACCGAGAGTCTCAATCAAGCGGGTCGGACTTTCCTTTGGGGCCACTCCCCTTCCTTCTGGGCAGCCCAACCCTGTCGGGGCATCTGCGTGATCAGCCTGTCAACTGAGCACAGAGCAGGTACACCTCCGCACTGGATATCAAGACGCAATAAGAGCGAGGACATGATGCTCACTGAAGGGGCATCAGATGAACAGCACAGCCCCGCCCTCCCTTTCAAGGCGGTCTCGTCCCGCAAGTCGAGAGAGGTGGCGTGGGGTCTTTCCCCTTTAGATACTGTTTTGATTTTTGAGCGGGTTTGAGAATCGACGAGATATTTCGCAGGAATTGGAGGGCTGTCCGTTGCTCAGAAGGAGCCCCTGTTGGATCCCGACGATCTGCAGTCGTCGCGCTCTGCCTGAACTGTCATCGTGGGAAATCAAAACAATCTCTAAGCTCTCCGAGCCTTAACCGACCGCCCCTCCAACTGGCGACGGCTCCAACAAGGAGACCAGTCCAGCGCCCCCTCCAGCGCTGCCAAGCTTCCAGAGAAAATGGAGTTTACGACCGATAGGCTGGCCGTTCCTCCGTTCTGAGTCACGACATAGAAAGCGCCCCCACTCGACTCCAAGAGTCCCGTGGCGGTCTCTTATTCGGATTACTCATACCGTAACGCGTCGATGGGATCGAGGCGAGCGGCGCGGCGGGCCGGCACGAAGCCAAAGAGCACGCCCACGGCGCCGGAGAAGACGAACGCGACAATAACGATCATCGGGTCGAAGACGAAGGGCACGCCCAGCATCGGCGCCGCGACGGCGGCCAGGGCAAGGCCCAGTCCGATGCCCACCAGTCCGCCGAACAGGGACAGTACGACGGCCTCCACGAGGAACTGAAGCAGCACCTCTCGTCCCTGCGCTCCAATGGCGAGCCGGATGCCGATCTCGCGCGTCCGCTCCGTCACGGACACGAGCATGATGTTCATGATGCCGATGCCCCCCACCAGCAGACTGATGGCAGCAATGGCACCCAGGAAGGTGGTGAGAACGCCGGTCGTGCTCTCCACGATCGTAGCGATTTCGGCCATGTCTTGCACCGTAAAGTCGTCTTCTTCTCCCGCCAGAATGCGGCGCCGCTGCCGCAGTAGGCGCTCGATGTCAGCCTGGACCTCGGGCGTCGCGGCCTCGCTCACAGCAGACACGAAGATCAGGCTGACGTCGTCGTCTCCCGTGATGCGACGCTGAAGGGCACGTAGGGGCGTGAGGATGAAGTCGTCCTGGTCCATCCCGAAGGTGGATTCCCCTTTTTCTTCCAGCACCCCCACGACGCGGCAGGCGGCCGTGCCCAGCCGGATGGACGCCCCCAACGGATTTTGCAGGCCGAACAACTCTTCACGCACGGTGGCCCCCAGCAGGCAGACGAGCGACCCGGACTGCAGCTCCCCCTCGGTGAAGGAGCGGCCCAGGGCGAGCGGCCAGTCGCGCGTGGCGAGGTAGCCGTTGGTCGTGCCGGTGACCGTGGTCGACCAGTTTTCGTTGCTGTACACCGCGACGGCGGG
Organism: Salinibacter sp. 10B; assembly: GCF_002954405.1. Classification (NCBI taxonomy): domain Bacteria; kingdom Pseudomonadati; phylum Rhodothermota; class Rhodothermia; order Rhodothermales; family Salinibacteraceae; genus Salinibacter; species Salinibacter sp. 10B. The sequence continues at coordinate 214,902 of NZ_MQWC01000005.1, forward strand.
GGCCGAGGCCGTAGGGGCAATGGCCTCAATCCCGGAAATCTCCCGCTCGATGGCCGCCACGTCGGCTCGTTCGAATGGTGCGGCACTCACTTGAATGCCGCCATGCTGAGGCCGCGTCCCGGGCCGCACGGTAATGAGGTTGCTCCCGAGGCTCGAAATCTCGCCCGTAATTTGCGAGGTGGCGCCGCCGCCCAGCGTCACCATGCTGATGACGGCGCCTACTCCGATGACAATGCCGAGGATCGTGAGGAACGAGCGCATGGCGTTGCGCCCGAGTTCGCGGAGGGCCAGCCGAATCGTGCTCCAGATCATGAGGGCATCCCTCCCACGTCGAGCGGCGTCGGGGCGGCGGGACGCTCCCGATCCGACACGACGCGCCCGTCCAGAAAGCGAACGATGCGCCCGGCGTATGCGGCCATGTCTTCCTCGTGCGTGACCATGACGATGGTGATTCCGCGGTCCGTGTTGAGGGAGGACAACAAGTCCATGATCTCGCGGCTGGTCTTCGAGTCGAGATTGCCCGTCGGCTCGTCTGCCAGGAGGAGCGAGGGAGCCGTCACGATGGCTCGTGCGACGGCCACGCGTTGCTGTTGCCCCCCCGACAGTTCAGCAGAGGTATGATGCTCGCGGCCTTGCAACCCCACGGCGGCCAATGCTTCTCCCGCGCGATGACGTCGTTCCCGTCCCGGCACGCGCCGGTACACGAGCGGCATTTCAACGTTTTCGAGGGCCGACGTGCGCTTCAGCAGATTGTACCCCTGAAAGACGAACCCGAGATAGTGCCGCCGCAGCAATGCTCGCTGATTCCGGTTGAGACTGCCCACCTCCACGTCCGAAAATCGATACGAGCCCGACGTGGGGGTGTCGAGGCAGCCGATCATGTTGAGGCACGTGGATTTGCCGGACCCGCTCGGCCCCATGATGGCGACGAACTCCCCCGTGTCGATCCGCAGGTCTACATTATCGAGCGCACGGACTTCCGCCATGCCTTCGCCATAGAGTTTCGTCATGCCCTGAAACTCGACCAGCGGTGTACTCCCGTGAGAAGAGGGCTCGGTCTCCGTTGGAGCTTCATATTGAAGGGCAGTGGTCATGCGTCCGTGCGGTTGAGGTTCATCAAGAGTGGAGTTCCCGGGGTCACCTCACCGTCGCGCACCTCCGTCCACTGGCCGTCTGTGCGGCCCGGGATGACCGTGATTGCGACCGGCGTGTCGTTCTTTAGGGTCCACACGATTTCTGTACCGGGAGCCCGCTCCTGTTCGGGAGGGGCCGCATCGGGCGGCGTGAACCGCAGGGCACTGTTGGGGACGAGGAGGGCGTCGGTCACCGTGTCGGTGGTGATGTCGGCCGTGGCCGTCATGCCGGGGCGGAGGGCCCCGTCGGCATTGTCGACGGTCATAACGGCTTCATAGGTCACGACGCCGGAGACAGTCTTCGAGGCGTAGTGGACTTTCGTAACGCCGGCAGGAAACGTGCGACCGGGGTAGGCGTCGACCGTGAACGTGGCGGGTTGCCCAGCGTCGACTTGTCCCACGTCCGCCTCATCCACGTCCACATGCAGCTCCATCTGCGTGAGGTCGCGTGCAAGCGTGAAGAGGACGGGCGTCTGGAACGAGGCGGCGACGGCCTGACCGGGGTCCACCGCCCGCGAGAGAACGAGCCCGTCGATGGAGGAGCGGATGGACGCCTTTCGGAGCGTCGTTTCCGCCACGTCGAGCGCAGCTTCAGCCACAGAGATTTGTGCTTCGCTGCTAGTCACCGACGCCTCGGCGCGAGCCAGTGCTGCCTGTGCAGCTTCGAATTCCTGGGGCGAGATGAAGTCGCGGGCGGCCAGTTGCTCGGCGCGAGCGGTCTGTAGACGCTGCTCCTCCAGCGTGGCGTCGGCCTGGGCGAGGGCGGCCCGAGCGGCGGTGAGGTTGGCTTCGGCCTGCACGACCTCGGCCTGCAGCCGGTCCGTGTCGAGTCGCGCCAGCACTTGTCCGCGCGTCACCCGATCGTTCACGTCGACGAGAACGGATTCCACCAGCCCGGAAATCTCGCTGCCCACGTCCACCGTCGTCACCGCCTCCAGCGCCCCCGTAGCCGTCACCGACAGGGTGAGTGTGCCCCGGCGAGCGTCGAGAGTCTGATACGATACGGGGTCGCCCCCCCGTGTAAAGACCCACGTTCCCACCGCCGCAACAGCGAGAAGGAAAAGCAGAAGTACGCCCCACCGTCTCCATCGCCGTCGTGAAGACGAATCGTCGAGGCCGAGGGTCTCTTCGATGGCCTCCGGCGGGGTCGTGTCCGCCGGCGTATTGCGGGCCGTCGGCGGCGGGGCGTTCGGGGAGCGTGAAGCCGTACGGGGATCGCGCGTCATGGGAGGCCTCAAGGTAGAGGAGCGAGGATTGCCGACAATCTACGCCAGGCCGGGACGAGAGGACGCCCGAAGAAGTGCTCGTATTCGTGTCGGGGGCCTGCGCATTCGGGCGTAGGAATTGCCCCTGCGCCCGCTGCGCCAGAGGTGGAGCCGGAATCGGTGTACGACCGGTTGTACATTTGGCTGACCGATCCGCTGTCCAGACGACGAGCGGTGCGTTTACGGCAACGGGGAACGCCCAAATTGCCTACCGCTTTCTCGTAATAGACGTGGTCGGTCCCTTACGCGACAAAAGTCGTTCGATCCTTCAAACTTCTGACTGAGGTCATGAATGTGGGGACTCACCCGCTTGCTACAAACACTGACGGGCTTCGAAGTCTGAGCTCGACTGCAAACCAAGAGGCTCATGCAAGCGGATCGGACTTTCCTTTGGGGCCACTCCCCTTCCTTCTGGGCAGCCCAACCCTGTCGGGGCATCTGCGTGATCAGCCTGTCAACTGAGCACAGAGCAGGCACACCTCCGCACTGGACACCTCCACACTGGATATCAGGACGCAATAAGAGCGAGGCCATGATGCTCACTGAAGGGGCATCAGATGAACAACACAGCCCCGCCCTCCCTTTCAAGGCGGTCTCGTCCCGCATGTTGAGATAGGTGGCGTGGGCGCTTTCCTCGTTTAGAGCGCGGGCCCGGCCTACGTTCTACTGGCGGGTAATCTGGAGGAGCTGGTCGGTTTTGCTTTTAGCACCGGCCGAAATAGGAAAGCGTGAAGGCCCTCACGCCCGGGCGGTCAACATGGTGTTGATAAGCTGATAGAAGCGATGTTCTCAGATGGCCCGCGGGAGCATCATTCTCGTGGGCTTTTTCTGTTGGAGTCGTGTATATCCATCAGGGTCTGTGCCTTGTGGCAGCTTATCGGTTGTTATAGGGACGAAATTCCTCTATTCTGAGGGCGGCTGAAGGAGCGGTTCAAACCCGACGGCACCCTCATCGCATGCGTTTATAATTTAGGTACGTCACAATACAAACGGGTCCCCCAGGCCTACCAGACCATGACCGACGAGCCCAGTCCGCCGTCCACCGCAGAGCCCTCCGAAAACGATAACACGGGCGAACTCGCCCCACCACCCCTCTCTGAAATTCGTCAGAATGCGCCCGATTCGAGGGATATGGATGGCGACTCTGAGGACGCGGGTTCCGAGCAAAAAACCGAGGCGTTAGAGGACCCCGAGCGCCTGCGCGAGCTACAGGAAAGTCTCGGTCGGCTTGAAGACTTTGCTGCCCAGAGCCAGGCCGAAAACACCATCCGGGCCTACGCCGCAGACCTGGAGGACTTTCGGCACTGGTGCAAAAAATACGATCGGGAGTGGCTCCCTGCGAAGCCGAAGACGATCGGTCTCTATCTTGGGGCGCGGGCCGACGATCTCAGTCTTGCGACGCTGGAAAGGCGCCTTGCCGCAATCGCCTCCCTGCACAAAGAAGAAGGCTACGAGTCGCCAGCCTCCGTCGCCGAAGGTCCCCTTCGGAAGATCTGGAAAGGCATTGTCCGAGAGAAAACCCGACAGCAAGATGGCGCCCCGCCTCTTATGGTCGAGGACCTCAGGTCCATTATCGAGCACCTGCCCCGTTACCAGGCAGAAGATGACGGCCCCACAGGTCAGCTGACGCTGACAGCTCTGCGCGACCGTGCGCTCCTATTGGTTGGCTGGACCGGAGCGCTTCGCCGGAGCGAGCTCGTCGCGCTCACGACGGACGATGTTCAATTCGTCGAAGGCCAGGGCGTGAACGTCTACGTCCGTCGCTCGAAGGCCGATCAGGAAGGCACGGGACTCGTCAAGGGCCTGCCCTACGGCTCGAACAAAGACACCTGCCCGGTCACGGCCCTCCGGCAGTGGCTTCAAGCAGCTGAGGCAGAAGTTGAGGGGACGTTTGAGGGAGACATCTTCCGCCGCTTCTACCGGGGCGAATCCATCGGCGAGAGTGCAATGACGGCTCAATACGTCTCAAAGGTTTTGAAGCGCCACGCCGCGAGCGCCGGGCTTGACCCGGAGGCGTACTCTGCCCACTCCCTTCGGGCGGGCTTTATCACGCAGGCGATCCGCGCCGGGAAGGCCGAACGCCGTGTCAAGGAGCACTCCGGCCACGCCAGCTGGGAAACGTTCAACCAGTACGTCGAGGAGGCGGGAACCTTCCAGGATAACCCCGCCGAGGACATCGGGCTGTAGTTGGATCTCACTTGCCTTTGGTGCCGCGTGGTTATGCAGTTTATCTCCGGATCTCACTGATCTCTAATAGGTGCCCATCGGGATTACGGAAGAAGCAGCGGACCTCACCTCCACGATCATGAGGCGGGGTTAGAAACTCAGCCCCACGTTCGCGCAAAACCTCATGCGCGCCCTGGCAGTCCGGTACACGCATCGTCAACTGGTGACTTACGACATTCTGGTCTTGGGGAGGAGCAAACGTCACCGAGGGTTTGTCTTCGGTCGGACCGCCTGCGGTTACCAAAAGCAACCACGCACCTTGAAACCGAAGCACGCACGAAGTCCCACCGTACTCCCGGTAGACCTCTGCCCCCAACACGTTACTGTAAAAAGCGCGAGATCGAGAGAGGTCACCGACAACAAGTAATGTCGTGAGCTCGACGCCGTCTGTCGGGAAGTCCTTCATTACGTACACTCATCTGCATGACAGGGTGAGATAACCGGTGCGTTCTGGAGAGACTGCAACCAGTTAAACATTGTCCGTTCGGTGACGTCCGCCCCCATCGGCCGCCTCCCGCGCATCGTCCGTCGTGAACGGCGTGGGCAGGCGCCGAAGAAAGCGTTCGGGCGGCCCCAGCGCCTTCGTGTCCAGATCGAGCGTCTCGTACACGCGAAGGGTCTCGTTTAGGCACCACCGGGCCACCGTCAGGCCGTCCTCCAGTGTGTCCTCTGAGACCGGCCCGGGCTCCCGGTCCCCGTCCGCCACCCGGCAGAGGTGGAAAGTGAGCGTGAGGTGGGCAGCGTGGTTGATCGTCTTTGCTCGGGCTGCCCGGCTCGTGTCGCTGGCCTCTGCGTTTAGACGCTCGTTCTCCCGGTTATAGAATCGGATCCAGGTCTCCTTCGCCGCCGATGACAGCGTGACGGAGGCCGGTGTGTCGTCCTCCATCCGATCCTCCAGAGCGTAGAGCGTGCGGAGCAGCTGCCCGTATCGTTCTCTCAGCGCCTGCGTCACCTCCGCTCCGGTCAACGTCTTCGGCTTCACCGGCGGACGGCACAGGATGAGGCGGGAGGCAAACCCGGTGCGGAAGTGCAGCTCTCCCACCTTCTCCGCCAGCGTTTCCGGCTGGATGGTACCGGTAAGAGGGACGGCCGGGCGGTCCACGGTCACGTTTCCGTCGCCCACGCGGTCCTGGCTCACCTGCACCCCGTTCCACAGCTCAATCCAGAACTGAAGGTCAGCGGCCCCGCTGGAATAGCGGTCGAACGAACCGATCCACGCGGCCAGCTCGTCGCGAGACAGAAGCAGGCCCCGAGGGTTCTCGTCAAGGATCTGGACCACGGCCTCGGGCGTCGGGTCGCCGGTCCGGTATCGCGTGCGGACGGGCCGGGGCTCATCGCCCTCCGGATCGTACCGCTCCATCGCCGCCTCGTAGCGGTCCCGCGCCTCCCGCTCGTGCCCGTACACGGGCCGCATGACGTGTTGTAGGGCCAGGCTCTTGCTGGACCCCGACGGCGCGATGACGACCGTCCAGAGCGTGGCCGGCTCATTACGTGGCGCGCGGAAAGTAATTCCTCCTGAATCCTGGGCGTGGGCGTGATTGTCGCAATCATTGGCCTCAATGCACCAATCGGTGAGGTCTGGGTTGCGCACCTGCTGCTGCTTTCCCTCTTTGCCGCCAAGGTCGTGAAAGGCGTCAACCAACTCGTCTATTATCGGCTCGGGGTGTAGCGATGACCTGCCGCAATGATATCGATAGAGATGAACCAAAGAGAGCAATGGCCCAGACGGATACCAACATTCGAAATCGGATCAGGACCCTCCGCTTTCATCATGGGGAGATGACGCAGCAGGAGCTTGCAGACCAGGTTGGGGTCTCTCGGCAAACGATCAATGCCGTTGAAGGCGGCAAATATGCGCCCTCGCTGGAGGTGGCGTTTCAGATTGCAGAGGTTTTCGACGTACCGATGGAAGAGGTTTTCCAGTACGACCCAGGCGAATCCTGGAGTTGAATCTACTGCGGGTTGGCGTATACTGACGCGAGGACGACTGCCGCCCGAATGCGGTGGCCCGAGTGCGGTGTAATGTGCTCCATTCGAACAGTTGCGAGGCCCATTCCTTGGTTTATCGCGGTCTGGCCGGTGGGGGCCTGGGCCCCTGCCGCAGGCTAAAGCGCGAGCACGAGCAGGATGCCCCCATAACTGCCGGGACTGATCGCATGTGAGTCCAGGCGGTCCATTTCTCAACGTAGGTCCTCCACGTGCTGGCCGCGTCCGGTCCTGTCGGATCCCCCTCTTCCAGCGCGTCGTTCATCGGGACATTGAACACGGCGGTTACCAGGAACGTCCCAGCGAGGTAAAGCACACCCCCTACGGTCATGTACACGCCACCGGGCCCAGCCCCAAGCCCTGCGGCGGAGACGGACATCCCCGCTGAACCTTTGCCAATGACGCACGGCCCATTTTTCCCGGGGAGAGGAAACGGGCGGACTGTCGGCAAATTTCGGTGTAGGCGGGTGCGCTCGTCACCACCTTGTTACGGGTTTCCGGAACGGACCTGACGGGCCCAGGAGTAGGGAGGCTTCCGCACATAACAAGCCTGCAGATCCCCATTGAATCCATGACCCCTCGATTTCTCATTTTCCTTCTGTCCTGTCTCTTTGGGCTTGCGCTCGTAACGGCCGGGTGCCGCTCCTCCTCCGAGGACGAGACCAGCGCCCAGGAACCGGCGGCCACTACTGTCGCCCAGGAGAAAACGACCCTGGCCTGGAGCTACTCCGGCGACACGGGCCCGGCCAGCTGGGCGTCAATCGACGAGGCGTACGCGGCCTGCGCCGGCTCCGAGCAGTCGCCCGTCGACCTCGCGGCCGACGACGAGACCCAACAGGTCAACATTGAACTCAACTACGAAGCAGCCCAAGGCACGCTCTTCGACACCGGCCACGGCGTGCAGGTAAACGTCGAGGGCGGCACCATGATAATCGACGGCAAGGCCTTCGCCCTAAAGCAGTTCCACTTCCACACCCCGAGCGAGCACACGCTCGACGGCACGAGCTACCCGGCCGAGGCCCACCTCGTGCACGCAGCGGACGACGGCGAGCTTGCCGTGCTCGGCATCTTCTACGAGGAGGGCGAGGCCAATGACTTTCTCGCTCCCGTGTGGGAAGATCTGGGCAGCAAGAGCGACATTCAGACCGCCGACCCGATGGAGCTCAACGTCGCCAATATGCTGCCGTCCAATCGTGTGACGTACACGTACTCGGGCTCGCTCACCACGCCCCCGTGCTCGGAGGGCGTCCGCTGGCACGTGATGCAGCAGCCGCTCACCCTGTCGGCCCAGCAGCTGGAAGCCCTGACGGCGATCTACGACGAGAACAACCGGCCCGTGCAGCCCCTCAACGACCGCGAACTCGACCGCGTGACGCTGTAGGCGCGGGGCCCCGCCCATTCGACCGATCAAGTCCTTCAGCGCCCGGCGGCATCGCCCCCGTCGGGTGCTTTTTACGTGGCTTCGATCCTCGACGTTCACCCGGCCCCCTCCATGCAGGGAAGAAGGACGAATCCGCCAAGCCAGTGTCGCGACACGCCACGGCGCGTGGGCCCCGACGAAAACGGATTTAAACCATTGGGCCGAGCCTCAGCGCCACGGCCGTACCCAGACGTGCCCCCTCACCTCTTCAATTCCCCCTTAACCGCCCCCCAATCTTTGCATTTTCCAAACTTCTAGCTTCTCATTTTCACCATCCTCCCCCACAGCAACATATCCCCGTTGGCGATGTTCGACTTAAAGATGCGTTCAGAGCCTGTATTCAAAGAGGCGGTGGATGCAGTCTTTTAAGCATCAGATGAGTCATGGACCACAGAATCATTGCCCGACTCGACTCCGGATCTTCCTCGTAATCCTTCGACAGCCTTCGGCTTCGACCCAACCATCCAAACGTGCGCTCGATAACCCAACGTCCCTTCAGCACTACAAAGCCCTTTTGCCCCTTGGGGCGGTGGACAATTTCAACAAGACAGCCCAGAATCCGCCATGCCCACGAGGCCAACGCACCTGGGTAGCCTGCATCGGCTCGAAGTAGCCGCAAGCGGGAGCCTCGCCAGTTCAGTGCGTTGAGGGCCCACACTGCGCCCCATTCGTCCCGCATCGAGGCCGCGCTTATGTAGCAGGAAAGAATCAGACCCATCGTATCTACAATGAGGTGGCGCTTCCGTCCTTTTACGTGCTTTCCGGCGTCAAATCCGCGAATCCCCCTTTTTCAGTTGTTTTGACCGACTGACTGTCTACCACAGCGATGCTCGGCTCAGCTTCTCGATCAGCAGCAAGGCGAACCTTGCGGCGCAAGGTGTCGTGAAGCCGGTCAAGCGTTCCGTCGAGGCGCCATCGGCGGTAGCAGGTGTGAACCGAGGAGTAATTCGGAAAGTCCCCGGGCAGGTAGCGCCATTGACATCCGGTACGTACCAAATAGAGGATCGCGTTGACGACTTCCCGCCGGTCGAGTTCGGGAGGCCGACCGGTGGACTTCCGGGCAAACAGCGGAGCAATCTGGGTCCACTGCTCGTCGGTCAGGTCAGAAGGATATCCGCGGCTCATGAGGACAGGACTGTACTTTAAGGAAGAAAAGCCCTCGATTGACCCCGTAGACCTGACTTGGTTCCCTTTGAATACAGGCTCTCACACCTTCTCTAAATTGGGCCCGCATGTCCCCACCGCCACCACCCATGGCCCCCTCGTCCAACGACCAAGCCTCGAACGGTGAGACCCCTCGCCCAGCCGACACTGCAGCGGCGGACCGCCCTGAACGCGACCCCATGCCCATCGTCGGCATCGGGGCCTCCGCCGGCGGCATCGACGCCCTCCAGCGCTTCTTCCGCGAGCTGCCGGCGGAGACCGGCATGGCCTTCGTCGTGATTCTCCACCTTGCGCCCGACCGCGAGAGCAACCTCGCCGGCATCCTTCAGTCCTGCACCGACCTGCCCGTCGAGCAGGCCGCGGACGGCACCGAGGTGCAGACCGACCACGTCTACGTCATTGCCCCCGGCCACCGCCTCACCCTGCGGGAGGGCGTCCTGCGAGTCAGTGCGGTCGAAGGGGCCCACGACGTTGCCACCATCGACCGCTTCTTCCGCTCGCTGGCCGAGGACCAGGGCCGCAACGCCGTCGGCGTCGTCCTCTCCGGCAGCGGCAGCGACGGCACGCTCGGCCTCCGCGCCATCAACGAGAAGGGCGGCGTGGCCTTTGCGCAGGTTCCCGAGGACGCCGAGTACGACGACATGCCGCAGAGCGCTATCGCCACGGGCCTCGTCGACCTCACGGCCTCGGCCGGCACCCTGGCCGAAATGCTCGTCCAGTACCGCGACCACGCGGGCGCGATCCAGGTGCCGGAGCGGGTCGACACGCTGGGCGACGACGGGCAGTCCGCCCTCCAGAAGATCCTGGCGCGGCTCTTTTCAATGACGGGCCACGACTTCTCCAACTATGACCGCGCGATGGTCCTCCGTCGTGTGGGACGCCGCCTCCAGCTCACGGCCGCCCAGTCGCTGGACGAGTACCGGCGCCGCCTGCAGAACGACGAGGAGGAGACGCGGGCACTCTACAAGGACCTGCTCGTCAGCATAACGAACTTCTTTCGGGACCCCGAGGCCTTCGCCGCGCTTGAGGAGCAGGTGATCCCGAAATTGTTCGAGGGCAAGGGTCCGGACGATCAGGTGCGGGTGTGGGTGCCGGGCTGCGCCACGGGCGAGGAGGCCTATTCGATGGCGATGCTTCTGGTCGAGTACGCCGACACGCTCGACGCCCCGCCCGAGCTCCAGGTCTTCGCTACTGACGTGGACCAGGACGCCCTCGACACGGCCCGCGAGCGGCACTATCCCGAGGCGATTGCCGCGGACGTGACCGAGGACCGGCTCCGGCGCTTCTTCGAGGGCGAGGGCACCTATTACCGCGTGGACAACCGCCTCCGCGAGATCATTCTGTTCTCCCCGCACAACGTGCTCGCGGATCCGCCCTTCTCGACCCTGGACCTTGTGAGCTGCCGCAATCTCCTGGTGTACCTCGACGCGGACGCGAAAACGCACGTGTACGAACGGTTCCACTACGGCCTGCGCGAGGGCGGATTCCTGTTCCTGGGACGGAACGAGGGCACCCAGGCGGCCGAGGCCCTCTTTTCGACGGTCGACGCCCCGAACACCATCCTGAAGGCCCGCGCCCTGTCCCCGGACGAGCGCACGTACCTCCCCTTCCAAGAGGGCGTCGAGGAAATGAGCGTGATGGCGGCGCCTACCTCCGAGAGCGCAGAGTCGTCGGACCTCACGTCCGACCCGTCGGACCTCGCCGAGGTACACCACCGGGTCCTCATGGACGCGGTGGCCAGCCTGCTGGTCAACGACAACGGGGAGATCGTCCACCTGTCCGACGGCGCGAGCCGCTACCTCCGGTTCCGGGAAGGCACGCCGAGCCGCAAGCTCTTCCCCCTCGTGCCGGACGCCCTGCGCCCCGAGCTGCAGAGCGCCCTCTACCAGGCGTTCCAGAAGGGCCGGACGGTCGAGCGGACGGGCCTGTCCGTTAAGATTGAGGGCGAGCCCCGGATGCTGCGCCTGTTCGTGCGGCCGGTGGAGCAGACGGGCGGCGAGCAACTCGCCCACGTCCGCATTGAGGAACGGCCGCGGCCCGCCCCGCCGGAAGCCCCCGACTCCGAGGAGACTGACCGGTCGGCCACCAACAGGCCGGGCACCAACAAGTCGGACACCGACGAGCCGGACACCGGCCTGCAGCAGACCGACGAGATCAGCAATCGCCAGGAGGAACTCGATCGGACCCGCGAGCAGCTCCAGACCACCACCGAGAAGTACGAGGCCGTGTGGCGGCAACTGGAACTGGCCAACGAGCAGCTCCGCTCGGCCAACGAGGAGCTGCGGTCCAAAAACCAGGAGATGGAAACGAGGCGGGAGGAGCTGCAGTCGCTCAACGAGGAGCTGCAGACGACCAATCAGGAGCGGAAGGCCAAGATCGAAGAGCTGCGCGAGGCGAACAGCGTCCTCGAAAACCTGATGGACGCCACCGAGATTGCCACCCTCTTCCTGGACCGCGACCTCACGATCCAGCGCTACACCCCGCGCGTGACCGAGCTCTTCAACATCCAGCCCGCGGACGTGGGGCGGTCCCTGTCGGACTTCACCCAGCGCTTCGAGTACGAGGACCTGATGGAGGACGCCAAGGCGGCCCTCTACGATCTGGACGCCATCGAGCGCGAGCTTCACACCAGTGAGAATCGGTGGTTTCTGCTGCGGGTGCGGCCCTACCGCACGGTCGAGGACGAGATTCGGGGTGTGGTCCTCTCGTTCATCGACATTACCGAGCGCCGGATGGCCGAGGAGGCGCGGCGCCGGAGCGAGGAGCTTCACCGCCTGGCCGTCGATGCGGGGAAGGTGGGCACGTGGAGTGTGGACCTGGAGACGGGCGAGGCCGCTCTCTCGCCCCGAAAGGCGGCGCTCCTGGGCATTGATCCCGACGAGCACCGCCCCCCCTCAGACCAGGCCGAATCCGAATTCTGGCAGCAGGTCGTGCCCCAGGAGGACTGGGCCCAGCTGGTCCACCCCGACGATCGCGACCCGATGGAGCAGGCGCTCGTCGCCGCGCGGGAGACGGGGGCGCCATTCGAGATCGAATATCGTGCGCAGCACGCGGACGGCGTTCGCTGGATCTATTCAAAGGGTGAGGTGACCCACGACGGCCCGACCGACGGCCGCGCTCTCCGGGGCGCCTCCGTCGACATTACTGAGCTGAAGGAGGCGCAGGAGGAGCTGCTCCGAGAGCGCAACTTCGTAAATAGCGTGCTCGACACCGTGGGCGCGCTCGTGATGGTGCTGGACCGGGAGGGCCGCATCCTGCGTGTCAACGACGAGTGCGAGGCCGTGACCGGCTACTCGGCCGACGAGCTTCGGGGGTCCGACTCCTTCGAGCGGCTGGTGCCGCCCGACGAGGTGCCCGAGGTCCGCGACTCGTTTTTGGCCCTGCTCCGTGGGGAAGCCCCCATTCGAATTGAGAACCATGTTCGGACGAAAGACGGGGACGAGCGCCTCATCGACTGGACCAGCACGGTGCTTCGGGACGAGGCGGGGACGGTCCAGTTCGTCATCGGCACCGGCATCGATGTCACCGAACGACGCGCCCTGGAGCAGGAGGTCATCGACGCCGGGGAGCGGGTGCGCCGCGAGATCGGCCAGGACCTCCACGACGTGCTCAGCTCCGACCTGGCCGCCCTCGCCATGAAGGCCGACAACCTGAAGCGCAAGGTCAAGGAGGCGCTTTCCAATCAGACGGGGGCGGTCGATGCCCTGCAAGACATCATCGGCGGCATCCGAACGGCCGCCGAGCGGTCGCGCACCCTCTCCCACGCCCTCATCCCCGTGTCCCTGCAGGAGGAGCACCTGGCTGCCGCCCTCGACAACCTGTGCCGCGAGCAGGAGGAGCTCACCGGCACGACGTTCACGTTCGAGGGGGACCGCGAGGAGCGACTCCCGCGCGACGACGAGACGGCGATGCATCTCTACCGCATCGCCCACGAGGCCCTCTCCAACGTGCACCGCCACGCCCAGGCGGACCACGTGTGGGTGTCCCTCCGCCGCACGGACGCGGCGCTCGTCCTCACCGTGAAGGACGACGGCGTGGGCCTCCCGGACGAGATCGACAGCGCAAGCAGCGGGGTGGGCCTCCGGTCGATGGACTACCGGGCCAGCGTTATCGGCGCGGCGCTCGCGTTCGAGTCCGGCGACGAGGGCGGCGCCGTCGTCCGCTGCGCCCTGCCGCTGGATAAAGCCCGGGCGGAATAATAGCGTTGAACGTTGGAACGTTAAACGTTGAACGTTCCAACGTTTAACGCCCTCAGCCAACATCTCCCCATCGGCATCGTTCGTAAGAGCACCACCGTTTCTCGTACGTTTCAGCCATATCTGAACGCACCGTGGCCGCCGATTCCGACGCCCCCAATCCTTCTGACGCCGACGGTACCGCCCCAAACGGGGACGGTACCGCCCCGAGCGAGGATGCTATCGCCGAAGACGCTGCCACCCCGACCGGGGAGGCATCCGCCGAGGACACACCTCCCAAGGACGCGACTTTTGCGCGCGACACCGGACCCATGCCCATCGTGGGCATCGGCGCCTCCGCCGGCGGCATCGACGCCCTCCGCCGCTTCTTTTCCCGCCTCCCCAAAGAGGATTCGGACGAGCGCGGGATGGCGTTTGTCGTCGTCCTGCACCTCGCGCCCGACATGGAGAGCAACCTCGCCTCCATCCTGCAGCAGGACACCACCCTCACCGTCACGAAAGCCACCGACGGCATGGCGGTCGAGGCCGGACACGTCTACGTCATTCCCCCGGGCCGCCGTCTGGAGATTGCGGGCGGCCGCCTGCAGGTGACCGCCACGGAGGGCCGGCACGACATCTCCACCATCGACCGCTTCTTCCGCTCCCTCGCCGCCGACCAGACCACGAACGCCGTCGGCATCATCCTCTCCGGCACCGGCACCGACGGCAGCGTAGGCCTCCGCGCCATCAAGGAGGAGGGCGGCGTCACGATGGTGCAGGACCCGGCCGAGGCCGAGTACGACAGCATGCCCCAGAGCGCCCTCGCCTCCGGCCTCGTGGACCTGGTGCTCTCCGCCGAGGGGCTGGCCACCAAGCTCGCCGAGTACCGCGACAGCGCCGGCATCGTGCAGCTGCCCGAGTCCGTCGAGTCGCTCGACGAAGACGGGCTCTCCACGCTCCAGAAGATCTTCTCTCGCCTCTACACCGAAACGGGGCACGACTTCTCCAACTACAAGCGCTCCACGATCCTCCGCCGCCTGGAGCGCCGCCTCCAGATCAACTCCCTGCCCTCCCTGGAGGACTACCTGCGCCACCTGCGGGAGGACGAGGGCGAGATGAAGGCCCTCTACCGGGACCTCCTCATCAGTGTCACCAGCTTCTTTCGGGACCCGGAGGCCTTCCAGGCACTCGAAAAGAAGGTCATCCCGAAGCTGTTCGAGGACAAGAGTGCCGGGGATCAGGTGCGGGTGTGGGTCCCCGGCTGTGCGACCGGCGAGGAGGCCTACTCGCTGGCCATCCTGCTGCAGGAGTACGCCGACACGCTCAGCCACCCGCCGGACTATCAGGTCTTCGCGACGGACGTGGACGAGGAGGCCCTGCAGGTCGCCCGCGAGGGCCTCTACCCCGAGCCCATCAAGAGCGACGTGCCGGCGGATCACCTCAAGCGGTATTTCGAGACGGAGGGCGACTACTACCGGATCGACCATCGCCTCCGCGAGCGCATGCTCTTTGCCAAGCACAATCTGCTCACGGACCCGCCGTTCTCGAACCTCGACCTCGTGAGCTGCCGCAACCTCCTGATTTATCTCAACCAGGAGATGCAGGAGCACGTCTTCAAGCTCATCCACTACGCGCTCAACGAGGGCGAGTACCTGTTTCTGGGCCGGTCGGAGGCGTCGGGGCGGGCCACCCACCTCTTCTCCGCCCTCGACAAGTCGAACAACATCCTGCAGGCGCGCGTCCTGCCGGCCGAGAACCGGCAGCACATCCCCCTCTCGACGGACCTGTGGCGCGGCCTCGACGTGGGGCGGACGTCCGACGCCAAGAGCGGCCTTCCCGGCGTGACGGGCGGGGATCAGGAGCGGCCCCCGGTGGACGAGCTCCACCAGCAGGCGGTGATGGAGGAGGTGGCCAGCGTCCTCGTCGACGAAAACCAGGAGATTGTGCACCTGAGCGAGGGCGCCGGCCGCTACCTCACCATGAAAGGGGGCGCCCCGTCGCACAAGATCCTCAACTGCCTGCCCGAGACGCTCCGCCCCGAGCTGCGCAGCGCCCTCTACCAGGTCTTCGAGAAAAAGACTGCCATCGAGCGCACCGGCCTGGAGGCCGAGATCCAGGGCCAATTCCGCTCCCTAGACGTCACGGTGCGCCCCATCGAGAGCCCGGAGCCGAAGCAGTACGTGCTCGTCCGCTTTGAGGAGCGGGAGGAGGAGGAGGAGAAGCGAGCGTCGGCCATGCCCGAGAGCGCCAGCGCCCGCGAGGCGGAGCTCCAGGAGGAGCTGGAGCGCACCCGCGACCAGCTCCAGACCACCACGGAGGAGTACGAGGCGGCGACCGAGGAGATGGAGGCCGCCAACGAGGAGCTTCTGTCGATGAACGAGGAGCTGCAGTCCAAAAATGAAGAGCTGGAGACGAGCAAGGAGGAGCTGCAGTCGCTCAACGAGGAGCTCAAGACCACCAACCAGGAGCTGAAGACCAAGATCGAAGAGGTGCGCGAGACGAACAGTGTCCTCGAAAACCTGATGGCGGCCACGGAGATTGCCACCCTCTTCCTGGACCGCAACCTCAAGATCCAGCGCTACACCCCGCGCGTGACCGAGCTCTTCAGCATTCGGCCCGTGGACGTGGGCCGCCCGCTGTCGGACTTCACCAAGCGCTTTGACTACGAGGCCATCCTCGACGACGCCCGGACGGTGCTGGACGATCTCACTACCATCGAGCGGGAGATTCACCAGAGCGACGACCGGTGGTTCCTGCTGCGGCTGCGGCCCTACCGCACGGTCAAGGACGAGATTCAGGGTGTGGTCCTCACGTTCGTCGACATCACCGCCCGCAAGCACGCCGAGGAGGCCCGCCGAAAGAGTGAAGCGCGGCTGGACGCGTTCGTGCGGGCCACGTCGGACATCATTTACCGGATGAGTCCGGACTGGTCGGAGATGCACCACCTGGAGGGGCGGGAACTCCTCGACGACACGGCCGAACCGCGGCAGACGTGGATCGAGGACTACATCCCGGACGACGAGCGGGACCGCGTCATGGCGGCGATTGAGGAGGCCATCGAGCAAAAGGATCCGTTCCACCTCGAACACCGGGTCGTGCAGGCCGATGGCACGGAGGGCTGGGTCGAGTCCCGCGCCGTGCCCATCATCGGCGAGGACGGCGAGATCGTCGAATGGTTCGGCACCGCCACCGACATCACTGCCCGCAGGGATATGGAATAGGTGTCCCGAGAATGCAGACGACGCGGGCGTTGGCGGAAGTCACCTCAGTGACCGGACACAACGTCTCCCCCTTCCGTGAAGGGAGAACAAGGGCCGAGTCTGGCGAGGTCATTCCGGGGAGAGGGCTGTCCTTCGATCAAAGGAACTACTCCCATCCCAGAAAACAGGATCAGACGACGGTACGCATACACCCTTCCCCCATTCAGCGTAGAGTTGTGAGATTAAGCGCAGGACATTCCCACGTATTGAAGAAGCTCCGGGAACTCCTTGGTAAATCGGCCCAGGAAGTTCCGGACGGCTTTTGTTAGCCTCTTCCAGTCGGCAACCTAGGATGCAGGTGCAAGACCTCCTGCTTCAACCAGCGCCACAGCCGCTCGTCGGGGCTCAGCGCGTAGCCCTGTCCCCGTCTGTGGCTCACTCCCAACCGATCCAACATCTGCCACAACCCGGCCTTAGAGACTGTTTTGATTTTCCAAGATGACAGTTCAGGCAGAGCGCGACGACTGCAGATTGTTGGGATCCAACAGGGGCTCCTTCTGAGCAACGGACGGCCTTCCAATTCCTGCGAAATATCTCGTCGATTCTCAAACCCGCTCAAAAATCAAAACAGTCTCTTAGTCTCAGGGGCTTTCTCTCTCGACTCCTCCCGAAGCAGACCGACCGTCCAGTGGCTCTTTCCGTGCCCGAGTGCCCGAAGGGACCGACTTGAAAGTTCACGGACCGCTTCAAGCATCTTCTCCTCACTGGTCGGGGGGAAAAGCGGGCTTTTGCCTGCGTGCGGTGATTCTCGCTCCTTTCGGGCGGTTGTGTGAACCATTCTCTGGTCCATCGCGGTCTGGCCGGTCGTGGGTCCCTTTTTGCCGCAGGCTAAAGCGCGAGTACGAGCAGGGCTGCCCCCATAAGCGCCGCGACCGATCGTACGTGATTCCAGGCGGTCCACGTCTCAACGTAGGTCCTCCACGTGCTGGCCGCGTCCGGTCCCGCCGGATCCAGCTCTTCCAGCGCGTCGTTCATCGGGACATTGAACACGGCGGTTACCAGGAACGTCCCAGCGAGGTAAAGCACACCCCCTACGGTCATGTACACGCCACCGGGCCCAGGCCACTCCCAAAGGGCCATTCCGACCAGCACGAGACAGCCTCCGGCCGTGCCGAAAAATACGCTCAGGAACCACGGGTTGAGCACGGTGCGGTTGATTTCCTGCATCGCTTTGATGCCTTCGGCGAATGGACGGCGAGCAAGGGCGTGCATCACAAACGTCGAGAAGGCAAAAAAGACGCCCGCCATCAATCCGGAGCCCAGAGCGCTGCAGAGAGTCAGAAAAGCCACCCAGTCGTTCATGTGGCAGTCTCTTTTTTCCAGGAGCCGGCCGCTGCGGCCTCTCGGGCAAAGTCTCCGAAGTCGCGAGGCGGGCGTCCAAGGGCACGCTCGACCCCGTCTGTGAGGTGGCTGTTTCGCCCGTCCATCACCTCCCGGAACAGATAGTCAAGCAGGCCCCTGTAGTCGTCGGGGACGCCCTGCTCCTCGAGGGCCGAGAGAAACTCCTTGTGGGAAATCGGCGCGTAGGTCACCTCCTGCCCCGTCGCCTCGCTGATCTCCCCGACCGCCTCGGCGAAGGTCAAAAGGCGAGGGCCCGTCACCTCGTAGACCTGCCCGTCGTGTCCGTTCTCGGTCAGAGCCGCTACCGCGATGTCGGCAATGTCCTCTACGTCGACGAATGGCTCGGTCACGTCGCCGGCCGGAAGGGCAACAGTCCCCCCGAGGACGAGATCTCGCATGAATCCCTCACTGAAGTTTTGACTGAACCAGGTCGCCCGAAGCACCGTCCAGTCGATCCCGGCGTTCTGCACGATCTCCTCGCAGCGCCGGGCCTCTTCTTCCCCACGTCCCGAGAGCAAAACTAGCTTTTGGGCACCGCTCTCAACGGCGAGGTCGACAAACGCTTGGATCGCCTCCGAAGCTCCGGGAACGGCAAGATCCGGATAGTAGACAATGTAGATCGACGTGACGCCGTCCAGGATCGGCGCCCACGTGCTGCGGTCGTTCCAGTCGAACGGGAGATCAGCGGACCGGGACCCGATTCGCGTAGGCACGCCCAGCGCTTCGAGTCGCTCTATGACCCTCCGGCCCGTTTTTCCCGTTCCGGCCGTGACCAGCGTGAGGTTTTGGGGTGAGGCGTTCGTCTTTGTCATTGGTTTCCTCCCATGGATGAGATCATAGTGGATTGCTTTTGTCGAGGGTGCCCCATGTCGAGGGTGCCCCCTCCGTTCACGGTCGACGCCCCACGAATTTTCTTATCTCGCGCAACGAGCGGACGCCTTCCCCCTGGAAGATGCCCTGAGAAAAAAGTTGTCCGTCCCTCAACGTAGCGCTACGGCAATTTTTGGTATGGTTGACTCGGCTCGTTTGCTGCTACGTCACCGGCGGTCCATGATCTGTGCCGGTGTAGGAAAAGACCTGCTCTCGGCTTCTTCCTCATCTCCCCGCTGGTGTCAGAGCATTATCCGGATACTGCAAATGTCTCATTGAAAAAGAAGTGTGAGCAGCCATCGCCTTTCGTCGGAAATGAATCGCTATCCGGCTGAGGCAGAGGGGGGGAGGTCATTAGTAGAAATGCCTTCTGTGCGCGCACTGCATGCAAGCTGGTGTCCTACACATCAATCCCACGGCGCACGACAATGCATTCCTGAGTTCTACGATGAACCCAATTCTTTGAGGGATTCTTCTTTATCATCCCTCCTTATTTCTCAAACGAGCACGCACATGAAAGCAGTCCTCGCCCCCGAGTACGGATCGCCGGACGTCCTGCAGATCGCGGACGTCCCGAAGCCAAGCATTCGAAAGAATGAGGTCCTGATCCGGGTGCGGGCCGCGACGGTCAGCTCCGGTGACTCGCGGGTTCGGAGTCTGACAGTGCCAACGGGATTCAAGCTTCTCTCCCGCCTTCTCTTCGGGATCATGCGCCCTCGACAGCCCATCCTCGGGACCGAGTTTTCAGGCGAGATCGAGGCCGTCGGAGAAGACGTCAAACGGTTCGGCGTTGGAGATTCCGTCTTTGCGTATAGCGACGGCAAGATGGGGGCACACGCCGAGTACGTGGCGATGCCGGAGGAGGGCCCGCTGGCTCACAAGCCGCCCAACCTCACGTACGAAGAGGCTGCGGCGCTGTCGTTCGGGGGCGTAACGGCGCTTCGGTTCCTACAATGGGGCGGTCTTCAAGAAGGCGAGACGGTGCTCGTCAACGGGGCCTCCGGGAGCGTCGGAACCGCCGCCGTGCAGCTTGCCCGGCATTTCGGGGCGTCCGTCACGGGCGTATGCAGTACCGGCAACGTAGAATGGGTCCAGTCCCTCGGTGCCCACCGAGTCATCGACTATACAAAAGAAGATGTTCGCGAAATCGGCGATGTCTACGATGTTATCGTCGACACTGCCGGAACCCTTCCGTACTCCCGGAGCAAGCACCTGCTCAGGGACGGAGGGCGTCTCCTGCTGGTGCTCGGGTCCCTTCCGGACATGCTCCGGGCCCCCTGGGTGGCGCTCACGAGCACCAAGCGGGTCGTGGCGGGAGCGGCCAGCGGACGTCGGGAAGACATGGAGTTCCTAGCATCACTGGCGGAATCCGGGGCGTTCACACCGGTGATTGATCGAAGCTATCCACTGGAGCACATCGCCGACGCTTACCGCTACGTCGAACAGGGCCACAAGAAGGGAAACGTTGTATTGACCGTGGCCTCGACCAACGGCTCACGCCCACACACAGCTCGGCGAAGAAATAAAAACCACGCTCAACCCTCTTAGACGAACTGCGAGACTGGTCAGTTGCCTTGAACTTCCTTCCTCCCGGCGTCTTCTAAACCCACCCCTGCCATTCAGCCAGCGTGTAGAGCACCCCCACGATGAAGAGGCTGCCAAAGATCACCTTGTTGTATCGGGCCAGCCAGAGTGGAAGGTAAATGTCAAAATTATCCTCTCGGTCATCGGTGAAACGCTCAGCTACGTCTGTGAGCGGACAACGCCAACGATTCGCCCAGAGGATCCCCACCTCTCCCAACACAATCACGATCAGCAGAAGGGCCACGTCGAACGCTTCGCGCCATGCATACACGGGAAGAGCAAGGATGCAGCCGGCAAAAAAGGCCCATGCAATTGTATGAACGGTCTTTACGGCTCGGAGTGATGGCTGAGGAGTCATCATAATGCGCTTTCGGAGCAGACGGAATCCGATTAGGGCCCGACCTGCGGTTATGTCCCACGCTGAGACGGCTGCAGAGCATAGTCCGTTGAGACGTCAGCCGGTTTGGTACGATAGAACAAAACGCCCAGCAGAACCGCGACGATCAGAAGCACGCCGAGGTACCCGACGATGCCGACGTTCCGGAGGTCCATGTCGCCCGTAAGAACCCCACCCAGCCCGGCGAAGCCGAGCAGTCCGCTCGTGATCATGAGCACGCGGATGGACGTGGCAAGTCGACTGCCGCCGAACACCGGGGCGGCAAACAGCACCGAGAGCGCAAAGAACACGTCCCAGGCGAGGATGTCGAGGGCGTAGGCAACAGAAGGCCACTCGAAGCTCAGAAATAGCGGTAGATTCGACACCTCCCCGAACGCCGGCTGTCGACTCAGGGTTAGGATGAGAAAGTGGAGAGTCGAGGTCACCCCGGCAACTAGGCCCATGAAGATGACGGACGCGAGGCTCCACACCTTCGCGCGGGGAGCCGCCCATGCATGTACGCTAACCATGAGCGCAACCAAGGCCGGCATCATGGCGAGGATCAGGACCTCGAGGATGGTAAACATCGGGTCGCCGATGGGCTCCTCAGGAGACTCCAGCGAGACAAATCCAGTTATGAGCGTCGCCGCGTACGCCACCTGAAGCACCGCGACGCTTCCTGCCGACACGATGCCAAACCGACGAGCAGTGGTCGTGAACGTGAGAGCCATGGGTTTTTCAACACCTCTGTTGCGTTTGTCCTGAACATCATCCACCAATCCCCAGACGGAGGAGTGATCAACGCCCGCTCCCCCGGTCCCGTGACACCGGTGTTTCTAGCAGCCGCGACCTCACCATTTCCACCCATTTCCGGGGCTCTTCATAGAGAGGCGTATGCCCGGACTTCTCGAACCACACGATCTCTTTGCGGGGCGCCTCCAACACTGCGTAATACTTTTCGACGAGCGTCGTCATGGCATTGACGTCGTGCCGCCCGACGAAGAAATATACCGGGACCTCCACCTCGGCTGCCTGCGTCGTCAAGTCCAGGTCCTCCAACTGAGGGTACACAACGTTGAACACCTTGGCGAGCCCCCGCACCCAATTGACCTTGTCCCAAAAACCGTACTCGGGCGCGAGGAGCGCATCGATCAAGATGTCGTGGCTCTCCCCCTCCCCTGGCGCTCGCTCGGACATGATGCGATTGAGCACGTCCAGGTAATCGGCATACGTGAGAATCGGATTACCACTTTGGTACGGAGGCGGTCCTTTCCGGCGGAGCCGCTCTAGGCGCTCGGTCTCCCCTCGTCCTTCCAGGTACCGCAGGGCCAGTTCGTATCCCATCACGTCATTCTCAGTCGTGCGCACCATCTGCCCACTCCCCACATAGGCATGGAAAAGATCCGGTCGGTCGCGGACGAGCCAGATTCCCAAAATGGTACCCCACGACTCGCCCATGAGGTAGATTTTCTGTTTATCAAAACGCGTTCGGAGATGCCCTACCAGAGCGACCGCGTCGGCACGGTAGCGCTGCGGGGTCAACCAGCCGATGTCCACGGCCGTGAAGGACTTTCCGGCTCCCGGTTGATCCCAGACGAGGAAATCGTCTTCGAGAGCTCCGAGATGCTTTCTCGTAGACGGAAGCTCGCTTCCACCCGGCCCGCCGGCAAGAAAGAGGAGAACCGGATTCTCCCTGCTCGTTCCTCGAATCGTGACCCATTGAGAGCTGCCGTTGAGCTCGACTTGCTCCAGGGACGCAATGCTCCCGGGAAGTGGCCTGCCGCTATCGTCCACGATCGGAGGGGTGTAGGCCAGTATTTGAGAGAGCAGGACCGTAAGGACGGCCACGGCCGTGACCCCGACAAGGAGCGCCAGGCTTCGCGAACGAAGCGCGTCCAGGCCCCTGAAGGCTCCCACGAGCACGGCCCCATCCACCACGACGAGAAGGAGCCCCACCCACACAGGAATGCCGGTCGTAAGGGGAGCGATTGCCACCAGTGCAAACAGGAGAACGGCCAGCACCCCGACGGCGCCCCAGACAGCCAGACGCACGATTCGACTCGCGACGGGCGCTCGACTCGATTCAAACTCTTGAGAGGACATAACGGCCTCTGTATCAAGGTGACGCGGCCGAAACCCGGCGGGATGGAAGCGCACTCCTCCCTCCATCCCACTCGTAACCGCACGTGGACCCGGCCGCCTCTTCTACGCTATGTTAGACGGGGGCCGGGAAGACAGCATTAGAATGTACGCATGATTCCAACGCCGGCAGTGAAGTAGGTCAGGTCAACGTCCGTATTCAGACCACCGATCTCAATGTCACGGGAGAGCGATCGATAGCGAAGCCCCGGCATCAATTGCCAGTTTTGCCCTAGGGTAATTACCGGACCGGCGCCAATCTGCCATCCAAATCCGTGACCGGAGTCGGCCGTGATGTCGCCGTCGGTGTTTTCAACTTCGATGTGGTTATAGATGCCCCCTGCTCGCAGAAAGTAGCCGTACCGGCTCGTGCGAATGGGGTGGATGAATTGCAGACCGAACGTGTAGCCCGTCTCTTCGACGTCAATGTCCGTCCCGGCAAACGAATTCCCATCTGCCGACATGCGACCATACCCCCAACCACCATATGCACCAAGGTGTGAAAGGAATCGATATGAAAAGACCACTTCGCTCCCGAATCCCGTGTTGAGGTTAGCATTCCCGAGGTCTTGCGTTGCGAACTCCGGTCCCACTCGAAGCTCTACACCGAACCGGTCCTGAGCGACTGTGGGGGTAGAAATAAGCAGCAGAAGTGCGCCGACAAACGTGATGAAAAAATATCTCATGGTAGTACCTATCGGATAAATGGTAGCCCCCTTGAACTGGAGGCAACCTACCGCAGGTTGATCTCAGTCTGGTAGGTTTTTCTTGACAACGTGGCGCAGGGAGAGAGCAGGACTTACTGACAGGGGTCTCCCTACGTCTACAATCTTCAACCGAGGGAATGGCTACCGACCTGTGAGACAGTGAAGGCCACACCTGGGAATTCTGCAGTCTGCAACCCAGGGACACGGCCCGCTGCAACACTCGGGGCAGAGTCAACTCCTCATTTTCGGCGTTCGTGCCCCGTGGAGCCGAGCTCCCTGCCGCCTCTGATGCTCACCTCAGATCAAGAAGCCACCGAGCTGCGATCAATAGGCCTATCAGAACCGGCCCTTCAGAAGCATGGCTACGCGGGGGAGGCTCAGAATGCTCGTTGGGTAATCCATCGCTCCTGCACGGCGGTCTCAAGCATGCCGGGGGTGATCAGGCGAATAGCCTCGCTAAGGGGCATGGGTTCGATGCCACTAGCGTTCGTCGACCCAGGTGAAACCCAACTCGCGGTGGGATTCGAAGAGATGAACCGACCAGGTGCGGTTGCACTCCTCCCCCGTCCCTCAGTGCTGATTCCAGCCTGGTCGTCTGGAGGTGCTCTACGTGTACTCTACAGCCTGTTGCACGCGCCGGTAAAGGGCCGTCAGCCCCTTTCTCCGCTGCAGTCCCACTTTGTCTGAAAGCCCCATCTGTTCGAGCGGATTGCACGGTGCATCCTCAATAGTAGACACACGGGCCTCATGAAAAGCCTCGCGCAAAACCCCGAGGAAGGCACGCGCCGTGGCGGCCTCTCGGGGGGCATCAGCATGGAGTTGAACGCGTCCGTCCTCCACCTCAACGTAAAGGAAAACCGGCGACTGACACTCGGGCACTGCTCCGAGACCGGCCTCCCGCATTTCGGCATAGGCCTCAGGGAGATCGGGAAGCCGACGGGCGTAGTCCCGCATCAACTCCAGTTGTAGATCGGGGCCCGCAGCCCGAAACGTCTCAGCAATCTCGGCAAAGGTAGACATAGTGCGATCCGTCGTGGAAGGAGCAACTCAGGAAGAGCGGACTGGCAGCGATTGGACGCGCTCGTCAGTGGCGCGGGCGATGGCGTTCGCAACGGCCCCAGTCGCCGGGCCCTGGGCGGCTTCTCCTGCCCCCAGCGGCGGCTCGTCGGGCCGGTCCAGGACAGTCGCTTCTACCACCGGCACGTCCTCAAACTGAAGAATTGGATAGCTGCCCCACTCCCGGCTGGTGATGCGGGTATCGTCGAACTGCACTTCCTCGTTCAGCATCCAGCTCATCGACTGAATCATCCCCCCCTCCACTTGATTGCGGAGTCCGTCGGGGTTGATGACCTCCCCGGAATCGATGGCGCCCCACAGGTGGGTGACCGTGAGATCCCCGTCCGCCTCAGCCCGTACCCTTGCTGCGACGGCGCAATACGACGCGCGATTCTTGTAGCGGGCAAAGCCGTAACCGAGACCCTCAGTAGCCCCCACAGAAGTGTCTTGAGCCTGCTCGGCCACCGCGTCGAGGACCGCCCCCGCTCGCGGGTCCTCCAGGTGCTGTTTCCGAAACACCACCGGATCGGTTCCCGCCCGGTCGGCCAACTCGCCCATCATGCTCTCAATGGCGAACACGTTGGCGTGCGCCCCCAGTCCGCGCAAGGCTGAGACGCGCAGCGGACCGTCGAAAAAGTGGGCACTGATGCTTCGGGTCGGAAGCTCGTAGTACGGAACTGCATTGCGGTAGCCGCCAGCCAGGTAGCCCCGCGACGTGAGCGCGTGGGCGTCCTCAATGTACCGACCGGCCAGCAGGTTGCCAGGATCGCCCCCTGGACGCGTGCTGTGCGAGTCCGAGTGCACGTCGAATTGCCAGTCCTGAATCGTACCGTCGTCCCCAAGGGTCGCCTCCACGTCCATGATCATGGCACTGCCGTAGGGCTCCCAGCCGTGCTCATCTTCGCGCTCCCACTGGAGCCGAACGTGTCGATTCGGCACCTCCATTGCCAACAGGGCCACATCCGCGGCCACGTCGTCCGCACCGTTGTGACCGTAGCAGCCCGACCCCGGCACGCCCTTGACCTCAATCTTTTCCGGCGGGAGTCCTACCAGTGCAGTCAGGGTGTCACGAAGGGGATACACGCCCTGGCTGTGCGTCCAGATGCGCAGGCGGTCACCGTCGTAGTGTCCCACGGCGCAGGACGGCCCGAGTGAGCCGTGCATGACGTACGGGCGGAAGTAGCTGGCGGAGATCGTTTCGCCCTCGCCCGCACTGCCCTCGTCGACCACCGTCTCCGTCTCTGCCGGCAATGCTCGGAGGTGTTCTTCCAGCGGCGTGTCGGCTGGAAGCGCCCTCGGCTCCGACCATTCAGCGTTGCTCTGGAGCACCTGCTGCGCTCGAAGGGCCTGGTGCTCTCCCTCCGCCACGACGGCCAGGAAGCTGCCGTTCTGCACAATCTGCAGGCCGTCGCCGACCGCCTCGCGCACAGCATCCTCGTCATATTCCCTCAGCGACGCGTCGTAGCCCGGCGGGCGGACCACTCGCGCGTGCACCATGTCGTCAAATCGGAGGTCCTGCACGTAGACCTCTTCGCCCCGCACCATGCGGTCAATGTCCGTCCGCTCCACGGGCGTGCCCACCCACTCCCGCTCGTCCGTGGGTCGCAGGTCGGCAGGCTCGGTGACGGTCTCCGTGATCTGCTCGTCGCCCAGTACCTCCGCAAACGTAGCCGATTGGCTGCCTGCTGTCAGCGTCCCGTCGTCGATCTTCACCCCTTCAGACTCGACGCCGAACTGCTGAGCGGCGCGCTCCTTCAGGATGCGGCGGGCCGTGGCACTCGCGTGCCGCACCGACATGGCGCTGTGTTCAATCGACACGCTGGCGGACGTGTAGCGCTCGTTTGGCGTCACGCCGGTCTCGGCCAGATGCACCTCTAGCCGATCCGGCGACGTATGCAGTTCCTCGGCGGCCACCTGCGCGATGGCAATGCGAATACCTTGCCCCAGCTCCAACTTGCCGGTGTAGACGCGCAGACGCCCGTCGCCCAGCACTCGAAGCCACGCGTCAATGCGTGGGTGTTGGGCGAGGCTCGGAGGCAGGTCGCTCCTGCCTGCCGGATCGGACGCCTCCGCCGCGTCGGCCTCGTCCTGCGTGAGCTGGCAGCCGGGAAGCAGGCTGAAGCCGATCGTCAGAGTCCCGGCGCTTTTCAGGAAGGTGCGCCGTGGAAGTCCGGACTCAGGCACATCGTCGGAGGAGGAAGGAGTGGACATGGGACAGATGGGAATCGGGAAAACAGGGCACCAAACCAGAAGTGGGCGCATCAATCCTCCATCTCGCCGGCCGCGCGCTGAACGGCCCGAACGAAGCGGGCGTGCGTGCCGCATCGACAGAGAACTTGGTTCATCCGGTCCGTGATCTCTGCCCGACTCGGATTCGGAGTGTCCTCCAAGAGCGAGACAGCCGTGATGATGACCCCGTTCACGCAGTAGCCACACTGCGCGGCCTGCTCCTCCACGACGGCTTCTTGCACCGGATGCAGCCCGCCATTGTCGTCCGAAAGGCCGGCGAGCGTCGTGATGGGCCGGTCCTCCACCGCCGAGACGGGCAGCTGACAGGTGGTGCGCGCCGTCCCCTCCAACAATACCAGACACGACCCGCACTGCTGCAGGCCACAGCCGTACTTGGGACCGTTGAGTCCCAACTCGTTGCGCAGGACGTAGAGGAGCGGCGTTGACGGATCGACCCTCACGGTGTGGTCGTCGCCGTTCACCGTGAGCTGGATCTGCTGCTGTTCCATCTCGGGATCGGGGTCGCTTGAGAGGAGCGGGAAAAGAGCCGGACGTTTTCATCAGCGCGCGCCGGTCTACTCCCAAACCAACCTCCGCCCCCTCTGATCCGACCGCGTTCCAAACCGGCCGTTAGCGGTTTTCGCCCTCTTTCTGTGACACTTGCTGCCGCACCTTCGCAAGCGCCTCGGGCGTATCCACATCCTGCAGAATGCTATTGTCGTGAACGGGCACCCGGGTGAGCGGCACCTCGTCGCTGCGCAGGAGGTCGCGAGCGCCCCGATCCCCCTCCAGGTCGAGCAACGCCTCGCGGTAGGATGCCCCGAAAATAACAGGATGCCCCTGCTGCCCGTCGTAAGTGGGTGCCACAATCCGCGGGGTCGTTTGAGCGGCAAAGGATTGGCAGAGCCGATCCACGATGGAGCTGGAAAGCAGAGGCAGGTCGCCGGGGCACATCGCAAACCCGGTGGCATCCGGCGAAGCTGCGCGCACGCCTCGGCGGATTGACGAAGACATGCCCGACCGAAAGTCGGGGTTGTGGACGACGCGCGCCCCATCCGCCCGACGGACCAGCCCGGCGATCCGCTCGTGCTGGGCACCGGTCACGACGATCATCTCTTTCACCGGAGCTGCCGCAACCGCCTGAAGAACACGGAGGAGAACGGGCCGGCCATCCACCGTTAGAAAAAGCTTATTCCGCTCCCCCATCCGCCGGGAGCGGCCCGCGGCCAGAATGATGGCGGACGGCGCATCGGGTAAGCTCATGATACATGCAAGGCTGTGGAGGGGCTACGCCGTCGCGGGGTCACCGTCGGCGGACGCGGCCTCGGCCTGATCAGTCTCCGGTCGAACCGTCGACGGGTGAATGCGACCGGTCCCGTCGGATAAAAACCCACCGCTCGCCCCAGCAAACACGGTTTGCACCTCGGCCGCAACGGAGAGGGCAATCTCTTCGGGCGTTTCTGCGCCAATGTCGAGCCCGACCGGGGCGTGGAGCCGCCCGTCGGCCATTGCCTCCTGAGCCGCCCGGTCTGCCGATGTCTCTCCCTCTGCAAAGTCCTCCGCCAGCCGCTCCAGGCGGGACCGAGCTCCGAGCGCCCCCACGTAGCCGACGTCCGACCGCAGAAGAAACCGCAGCACCGCTCGGTCGCGGATGTAGTTGTGACTCATGACGACGGCTGCGTCGCGCGTCCCCACGTGCGCAAGCTCCTCAGAAACCTCCTCCGGATGGGGAAGCGCAACGTGCCCAGCCGCATCTGGAAAGTGCTCTTGGAGTTCAGGCACGGGCGATCCTCCTACGACCACGGGCTCCCAGCCCAGCAGGTTGGCCTGCCGGACGAGCGGCTCGGCGTCGTGCTCCTCCCCGAAAATGAGGAGACGGAGCGGCGGCTCCACGTGCTCAATCATCACGTCGACCCGGCCCCGATCCAACGTATACGCGGTCTGCAGCGCCCGCTCCTGACGGAGCACGTCCGCAGCGTCCGCAGCAACGGCCTTCCGGAGGGCGTCGGACTCGATGTCTCCGCGCCCGGACGCCGCCGGTGTCGTTACCAACAGGTGGCGTCCTTTTTCGCTGTCAAGGTCGCCCTCCGTCCGGTAAACCGTCGCCAGCGCTCCGGCAGTTCGGTGCTCCATGCACTGCCGGACGAGAGACAAGGCGCCGAGGGCATCGTCGTCGGACCGAAACGGTTCGAGAAGAACGTGGATCGTGCCGCCGCACCCGCTCCCGAAGCCGAAAGGGTCTTCTCCCTCCTGCTGCTCCAGCGTCACGAGGTCCGGCGCTCCGGTCTTTAGCACGCCCTTGGCTCGCTCGGCCACCTCTCCCTCCAGGCATCCCCCAGAGATGGTCCCCACGTACTCCCCGTCGGGACGGACGAGCATGCGTGCCCCCTCCAGTCGGTACGACGATCCCTCAATTTCTACAATGGTCGCAACCACGGCGGGCACGTCCTCGGCCCGCAGTCGGTCGGCCTCTCGAAGTATGCGTTTCAGCTCTCGCATGTCTGTGTTCGCGTATGCATGACTGTCCTGGTGAAAATTATGCGCTCGTCTCTCGTGTCGAGCTCAGCTGTGTTTCATTCCCCTCTCCCTCGAAACGTCCCAATCGGGGGCATGCCAGGGAAAGAGCGTGACGTCGAAATGATCGCCGGCCTCAATGCGCTCACGCCCCGCCGGCACGCGGATGAACCCATCGCTCTCGTGAAGCCCTGCCAGCATGTGGGAGCCCTGCTTTTCGACCGAGCGCAGGATCGCGATTTCGTCTTCGACGCCGTCGACCCGCACTAGCACGAACTGTGCGCGGTCCGGGGCCAGACGGTCGTAGGGAGACGCAAGGCGTCCGTTCATTCGTCGTCCCTTGGGGTGTGGATGCCCCAGGCACCGCCGAAGGAGGGGACGGACGTAGACGACCGTGCTGATGGTCGCGGAGAACGGATTTCCAGGGAGGCCAAAGAGAAGGGTGTCCCTCTCCAGGGTGTCCCTCTCCGTTGCGGCGTCCCGCGTCGCAAAGTAGAGCGGCTTGCCGGGCTTCTGCCGCACCTTCCAGAAGTGGCGCTCGAAGCCGACTTCCTCGGCGGCCCCCTTTACGTGATCGTGCGGGCCCACGGACACCCCGCCGGTGACGAGCACAACGTCGGCCGCATCGGCCGCTCGGTCAATGGAATCAGCGGTGTCGCCCCGTCGGTCAGGAACCGATTCGATATGTCCGAGCGTCGCTCCCGTGTCGTCAAGGAGGGCCGTCAGAACATACCGGTTGGCGTCGCGAATCTGGCCGGGCTGGAGATCGGCATCGACGCCAACCAATTCGCTGCCCGTGGTCAAGAGCGCGACCGTGGGCGGCTCATAGACCGGCACCTGAGCAACACCTAGGCTCGCCAGTCGGCCCAGCAGAGGCGGAGTCAGCAGCGCGCCTCGTTCTGCGACCCCATCTCCCACCGCCACCTCCTCCCCCTCGAAACGAACGTTCGCGTGGGGACTGCCGTCATCGCGAAAACGCACACGCTCGCTCCCGCCATCGGTGTCTTCGATCGGGATCACGCGGTCGGCCCCGGTCGGGACCACTGCCCCCGTCGATATTTTGATCGCCTCTCCCGCCTGCAACGCTCCGTTGTAGGGGTCGCCCGCCTGCGACTCGCCCACGACTGCCAGCTCCCAGGGCCCACCGGCGGAGTCGCGGTCAGGCAGAGCGACCGCGTAGCCGTCCATCGAACTATTGTCAAAGGCAGGCATCGGCTCCGGTGCCGCGACATCTTCAGCCAATCGATGGCCCGCTGCTTCCGCGAGGGACACCTCCGCGCGCCCTGGATTCGGACGGTGCCGTTTCACGATGGTCTGGGCTTCGGAGATGGAGATCATGATTGGCGCTGGCTGTTGCTTCAGAAGGCGGTGCCTAGAGCTCACGTGGACGGATCTACCGTAGTGCCCGGTAATACATGAACCGCAATAAGTTAAGAAGATGTCAGAGCCTGCCCAGCGGTCGGCTGGGCGCACTCACGTTTCTCGCGTCCCCACTTGCGCGATACGTAGCGTTCGCCTGGGAAAGCAGAATGATCCCAACGGGCACAATGCTCCGGAGGAGTAGCGGTTAGGCGGAGGCGTCTGGCTCGTGGCCGCCCCCCCAGAGCATCGGAAAGACGTGAAGCAGGCCGGGAAAGAGAGCGTGGAGCGACTCTTCAACCCCGCTCGTACTGCCAGGAAGCGTCACGACGAGGGTCTCCCCAATCGTGCCTGCCACCTGTCGTGAGAGGAGGGCGTGGGGGGTGCGTTCCGCACCGTACGACCGCATCCGCTCGGCGATCCCGGGGGCCGCTCGATCGAGCACCGGCGCAATGGCCTCGGGCGTCGCGTCTCGGGGCCCGAAGCCCGTGCCGCCGGTCGTAAAAATCAGGTCGATGCCTCCTTCGTCTGCCTGCGACTCCACGTACGCTCGCACACGCTCCGGCTCGTCGGGCAGCACGTCGGTGCGGGCCACCGCGACCGGGTAGTCCGATAGAAACGACGCGATCTTCTTCCCAGATCGGTCCTCGCGATCGCCCGCAGCGGTCGAGTCAGAAACGACGAGCACCGCCGCCTCCAAATCCTCCTCAAAGTCCTGTTGAAAGTCGGACGAGCCGCCCCGTTTCTCAACCACTTTCACGCCGGTCATCTCCAAGTCGTCGGCCAGCGGCTTACACATGTCGTAGGCGTTCACGAGCGCCGCAGAGACGGCCGTGATGACCTCGATTTCGACGCCGGTCTTCCAGACCGTTTGCGCCTCGGCGGTCACCTTCAACCCCTCATCCACGACCGAGAAGCCTAAGTCGACCCAGTCGAGTGGAAGCGTCTGGCAGAACGTGACCCACTCGGGAGTGCGCTTGGCGGCGTCGATGCCTGCAGCGCGGGCAGTCGCCCGGACGTTTCCTTTCGGGATGGTTTCGTTGCGGAGATGCTCTCGCACCTCGGGACCGGCACGCAAGAGGCCCTCCGCCCGGGCGTACCGAAGCGTGTGCGTCTTGTGGCTGACGTTGATCATGATAGGGTCGCTGGAGAACTGCTGATGAGAAGAGCCGAGGCCACTGCAAAGATGGAAGACAGCACTCTACCGTCGAATCAAATGTAAAGGGCCCGACCGAAGGCGAACCTGGATGCGGTCCCCTTGCCCCACGTCGAGGACGCGGGCCCTGGAGGGCAACACTCTCGCCCGCAGGGAGGACTCCTCTCCATCGTCACCGACACGGAGGAGCACTACGTATTCGGACCCTTGGAAGATGCATTGGGTCACCGTTGCCTCGACGACGTTCCCCGATGCTTGAGCTCCTGCCTCCGGACACAACTCTACCTGCTCCGGCCGGATGCAGAGCCAAACGTCGGTCTCCGGAGGAATGTCCGACGCCGGCGCGGCCAGGCGCTTGCCGCTCCATTCGATCCTCGCTCCGGAGGGATGAGACACAAGACGGGCCGGAAAGACGTTCGGATTGCCCGTAAACCGCGCCACAAACGTCGTCGCAGGACGGTTAAAAACCTCGGCCGGTGGGCCCACCTGTTGGAGCTCTCCCTCCTGCAATACCGCTACGCGATCAGCAACCGTCGAAGCCTCAGCTTGATTATGTGTTACGTAGAGAACGGGAATGTGGAGATCCGTTAGCAGCCGACGGAAGTGTCCCCGGAGACGCCGTCGCACCGGGGTGTCGAGGCCGGCGGTCGGCTCGTCGAGCAGAAGGGCCGCCGGGTCGGATGCCAGGGCGCGCGCCACCTCCACCCGCCGGTTTTCGCCCCCCGATAGTGTCCCTGCGGTCTGTTCGAGGATGTCTTCAATTTCCAGGAGCGCCGCCAGTTCGTCGACGCGCTGCGACGCGGCGGCCGCATATTCAATGTTTTCGCGGGCAGTAAGGTGCGGAAAGAGGGCGCTCTCCTGAAAGACCCGAGCGGTTCCGCGCGCCTCGAGGGATTCCGGACCGAGGGACGTCTCATTGAGCTGAACCGTGCCTTCATCCGGGGTATCCGTCCCGGAGATGAGAGACAGGAGCGTGCTTTTTCCGCTTCCTGACGGTCCGAGCACGGCCAGGACCTCGGCGCCCACGTCCAGGCTCAACGGCCCCAGCGCGAACGAAGGGTATCGCTTTACAAGTCCACGCAGACGCAGCATCTACTCCCAGGCGTTTGGACGAAGACGGTTCAGCAGCACAAGCACGAGGATGGAGAGGACCGCCAGCACGACGGCCACTGGAAAGGCGTTGTCAAGCCCTAACGTAGTGAACGCCACCCAGATCTGCACCGGCAGGGTTCGGGGATAGTACGCAACCATGAGGGTGGCCCCGAATTCGCCCATCGAGCGGGCAAAGGTAAGCAAGAGACCAGCGACCACGCCCGGCCCTGCCAGCGGGAGAGTCACGCGGCGAAGGGTGGTCCACCGGCTCGTGCCGAGAAGCCGCGAGGCCTGTTCGTAGCGGCGCGGCACCCCTTCGAACGCCGACTTCGCCGTGATCACGGTGAACGGCGAGGCCACGAATGTCTGTGCCAACACCACGGCGGCGAAGGACCGCGTGAGGGGCATGCCGGCGGCGGTCGAGGCGCTCCCGATCCATGTAGACGGGCCGAACACGCTGAGCAGAAGCATGCCACTCACAATGGGGGGAAATACCAGCGGAAGCACGACCAGAGCGGTCACGGGGGTCGTCCACCGGGCGTCGCCGCGGGCCAGTCCGTACGCCAGCGGCGCGCCCAAAAGGGCGGACAGCACGGTGGTCGTTCCGGCGGCGGCAAGCGAGACCAGAGCGGCACTGCGGACCTGCGCATCGGCCAACCGCTGCCCGATCTCGGCCGGCGACTGCGTGATCAGCAGCGCGATCAGGGGAAGCCCGTAGTAGATCACCAACAGCCCCCCCAATCCTGCAATGACCCACTGCCCAGGGCGCAACTCAGAGCGCCGACGAGATCGGGGCGGGAGCGTCTCCATGAATGCGGGGATAGTCATCGGGAACAGAAAAGCCAAACGCCGTCAAGTACGCCCCGCGGCACTGCCGACGAAAGACGGTCTGCACCTCCGGTCTTAGGTGCCGGATGGTGGAGGCATAGCTGATCGGGGCTCCCCGAACCACCTTCCCGTCCGGCAAGCGGTATGAGGCCTGCTCGTACCAGTTCCGGGCATGGGCCGGGCTGCTCAGATTGATCTCCCGCGGGAGCTCCACGAACGCGTAGCCACGCGCCGTCGCCATGCTGCGGTATGTGAAAGCCGCCTCGATGGCTCCAACTTCAAACTGGCTGATCAGTGCAGTCTCCGGATAAACCTGCCGGGGCTCGAGCACGCGGGGTGACAACTCCGGGATTTCGTAGTACCGACTGGCGAGATCGAGGGCAAAAAGTGTGCGGTAGCCAAGCGGATCCAGGTCCGGATCCGTCCGGCCCAGTCGCACCTCCGATCGGAGCAGCGGCTCGTACCAGGCCTCCGGTCCGGCCTCTGCCAGTCGGCGGCCCGCTGCCGTATCGGGATTGTATGCAAGCACGAGCGCGTTCGTGGCAAACTCGACGTGCCACGTCGGGTGCAAGGGGCCGTCAAAGAGCGCCGCGTCGGCCAGTGATACGATGTCGGGATCGCGCTTGCCCTCCGCCACAAGGCGCGCGACGGCCACCGAGCCGTGCGCTTCAATCTCGGGGGACGGGTCCGACAATTGCTTCGCCAATCCGTTCTCGAACGCATGGTACAGGCTCCCCGCCGCCATCAGGGAGACAGCACCGCTCGATCCGTTGGTGCAGGCGCCCCCGGCCATCAGGGCAGCGGTTGCGGCAATGAACTGGCGGCGCGTCATGGACAACTAAAGGGTTTTTTCGCCTCCGGAACGGTCCCGTGGTTCGCCTCACGAGCGCTCGTGCGCCACCGGCTCATCGGGAGCGAACACCGACCCGTTCCCACAGCACCCGTTAATCCACTCGGCCTCCCCGTCGGCGTACACTTCCTTCTTCCAGATCGGCAGCCGTGCTTTGATCTCGTCGATACAAAACGCACAGGCGCGGAACGCATCGGCACGGTGGGCTGCTACAACACCGATCCATACGGCGACTTCGCCTAACTCGAGGCGGCCCACGCGATGCACGCAGGCAGCATCGATCACATCGAACCGCTCGACGGTCTCTTCTACGAGTTCGTGTCCCTCCGACTCGGCAAGTTCGTGGTAGGCTTCGTAGTCGAGCCGCCGCACGTCTCGCCCCTGGGAGTGATTGCGCACCCGGCCCTCGAACTCCACGTAGGCACCGGCCTCCAGAGAGTGCAGGGTCGCTTTCCGCTCCTGCACCCGAATGGGCTCGTCGGTAATCGAAAACGGTGAGAACGTGTCCATTGCACTACCCTCCTGCGACAGGGGGAATAAATACGACGAGGTCCTGAGAACTGAGGGCCGCGTCCCAGTCGGCAAACGACCCGTTAACGGCCACTCGAAGATCATCGGGGGCTACCGAGAAGTCGTACCGCCGATCCAACTCCTCGAACAACTCCGCTACGGTGGTTGCCCTGGACTCAACGGCCTCCCCTGACCGCCCGACCTCTTCGCGCAGCTGGGCGTAGTACTGTACCTTGACGGCCCGAACGTCCGCGGCATCCGGGGATGGATGATCCTCTGGGGATGAAGCCACGACACGAGAAGGTCTGTTCGAAAAAAGTGTCCTGTGCGCTACCCGCCGATCTTGTACATCTCCACGCGGTCGTCGGCGTCCTGGTCGGCGGCCCGACCGCGCTCTTCGGAATAGCGGTCGTCCCGATCGCCCCAGACCGACCCGAGGCGGTCGAGGATCGCCTCGTCGGCGGCTCCGTCACGCAGCAGCGAACGGAAATCCGTGCCGTCCTCAGCGAAGAGGCAGGTGTAGAGCATCCCCTCCGTAGAGAGACGTGCCCGGGTGCAGTTACCGCAAAAAGGATTGGTAACCGACGACACAAACCCGATCTCGCCCTCCCCGTCTCGGAAAGCGTAGCGGTTCGCTACCTCGCCGGGATAGTTTGCCTCCAGCGGTTCGATGGGAAACTCCGCGTCGATTCGGTCTTTGAGCTCCGCAGAGGGAACGACCTCCGCTCGGTCCCACCCGTTACGCGTCCCCACGTCCATGTACTCGATGAACCGCACGATGCGGCCGGTTCCCCGAAAGTGGCGCACGAGCGGCAGTACGGATTCGTCGTTCACGCCGCGGCGCACGACCGTGTTGACCTTGATCGGCGTAAGTCCCGCGCGGTCGGCGGCCACAATGCCCTCCAGGACCGGCTCTGGCCCCTTCCCGACCCCATTCATCTTCCGAAAGAGCTCCGGGTCGAGCGCATCAAGGCTCACGGTCACGCGGTGCAGGCCCGCGTCGGCCAGCGCTTCTGCGTGATCGGCCAGCAGGTAGCCGTTCGTCGTGAGGGCGATCTCCCGGATGCCTTCTACCTGCGCAATGTCCCGAATCAACTCCTCCAGGTTTGGGCGCAAGAGCGGCTCCCCACCGGTAATGCGTATCTTCTCAACGCCGCGCCGTGCAAAGAGGCGGACCAGCCGCGTGATCTCCTCAAACGACAGGTAGTGGTCGGGATCCAGGAAGGAGTAGTCCTCTCCGTACGTTTCCAGCGGCATGCAGTAGTCACAACGGAAGTTGCACCGGTCGATGACCGAGATCCGCAGGTCGCGCAGGCGCCGCCCGAACCGGTCGGCAAGCACCCCGGAGGCATCGTCGCTCCGTTCGGCTGCGTCCAGATGACGAGTCGGCTGGTCGGCAGCAGGCATGGGCAAGCAGAACGAACGAAAACAGTGGAGAAGGCTCCGGCTTGCGGACACTGCCGCTCGCCCACAAAAGGCACCTCCGGCGGGATACAGACGGTCCCAACGCGGAGCGCATGTTGCAGATCCCTATCCCAAGCGCGGCAGCGAGAGCATGAGCACTGACAGCGTAAGAAGCCGGATTATTTAAGCACGGAGGTTGAGAGGAGCAATACAACAGTATTCCGAGATTATTGCATAATCCTCCCATACCGGGGGAAAGAAGGATTGGGAGCTTTATTATGCATCAATTACACAATACTCTGGTTTTTGCCCGGCTGGATTGACTTGTCTCCCTTTGTGGACTATCATAAAATGTCTAGCGTTTTATAAAGACGCCACGAACGTCGTTCCTCCTTCAACGGCTCCGGTTTCCGCCATGGCTACGTTTACCCTTTCCGTCAACGGTGAGCAGCATAAGGTTGACGTCGATCCGAAGACCCCCGTCCTGTGGGTGCTACGGGAGCATCTGGGCTTGGTCGGCACCAAGTTCGGATGTGGTATCGCCCAGTGTGGGGCCTGCACCATTCACCTAGACGGCGAGGCGGTTCGGTCCTGCACACTGCCCGTGTCGGCCGTGGGCGACATGCCAATCACCACCATCGAAGGCCTGGCCGACGACAACGAAGATGACCTACACCCAGTACAGGAAGCGTGGCTGGAGCACGACGTGCCGCAGTGTGGCTACTGCCAGGCCGGGCAGATCATGAGCGCCTCGGCACTTCTCGCGACGAACCCAAACCCCACGGAGGACGAGATCGAAGAGGCCATGTCGGGCAACATCTGCCGGTGCGGGACTTACGTGCGCATCCGCGAAGCCATCCAGACTGCTGCCGAAAAGGCCTAGCGAACCCTACCCTTGATGTTGCCTCCACGCGTCTTACTCATTTGACCGAGGGACCCCCATGAGCACGGACAGCACGAATATGGATCGACGATCGTTTTTGAAAGCATCGGCCCTGGCGGGCGGCGGCCTGATGATTGGTTTCAATTGGTTTGCCGGGTGCCAACCCTCCGGCCCGGCCCCCATGAAGGGCCCGCCGGACTCGTGGTTCGACATCAACGCTTTCCTGAAAATCGGGAATAACGGGCTGGTGACGATCATGTCGCCCAACCCCGAGATCGGGCAGAACGTGAAGACGTCAATGCCGATGATCGTCGCCGACGAGCTGGACGTAGACTGGCGCGACGTGGTGGTCGAGCAGGCGGGACTCGACACTGATAAGTACACCCGTCAGCTTGCCGGCGGCAGTCAGTCGATCCGTCAGGGGTGGGAAGGGCTCCGCACGGCCGGCGCCGCGGCCCGCCAAATGCTGAAGGACGCAGCGGCACAGCGCTGGAACGTGTCCGCCTCTGAGCTGACGACCGAGGACGGCACTATTCGCCACGAGGCGAACGGGCAAGAAGTCGGATACGGGGACGTTGCCTCCGAGGCAGCAAAAATGCCGGTGCCCGAGGACGTGGAGCTCAAAAACCCGGACGACTTCGACATCATCGGCACGTCCCGAAAGAACGTCGACGCCCGCGAGATCGTGACGGGCCAGCCGCTCTTTGGGATGGATACGGAGCGGGAAGGCATGCAGATCGCGATGATCAAGCATCCGCCCGCCTTTGGCATGACCATCAGCTCGGTGGATGCCAGCGAAGCAAAGGGGATGCCCGGCGTCGAGGACGTGTTTACGATCGACGCGGCTCCGCCCGAAGACAGTCGTCAGTGGTCGGATGTCAATGCCTTCCCCGAGCTGGTCGTCGTGACCGGACGGTCGACGTGGGAGGTCATGCAGGCGAAGGAGGCAGTGAACGTCGAATGGGAACAGGACTCCCCACCCGAAAGCACCGCGGATCACACGCGGGAGCTGGAGCGGCTCTTGAACGAGGGACAAGTAGAACCGTCGCGCCGAGACGGCAATCCAGAGGCGGCGTTCGAACGGGCCGAGCGTGTCATTGAGCGCACCTACAGCGCGCCATTCCTCGCGCACAATACGATGGCGCCGATGAACTTCTTCGCGGACGCGACCGGCGACCGCGCGGAGCTGCTTGGTCCGATCCAGACGCCCGAGTATCTGCGTCCGTCGGTGGCAGGCCTTCTTGACCTACCCGAAGACAAGGTGCACATCCAGATGACGCGAATGGGCGGCGGCTTCGGCCGTCGGCTCTACGGCAACTTCGGAGCCGAGGCCGCGGCCATCTCGCAGAAGGCGGATGCGCCGGTGAAGCTCGTCTATACCCGTGAAGACGACATGACGCAGGGGACGTATCGCCCGGCCTACCGGGTGAAATACCGCGCGGCGCTGGATGCCGACGACAACCTGATCGGGTTCCACGTCCGCGGGGCTGGCGTGAACGAGAGTCCCGTTTTTGCCGACCGCTACCCGGCGGGTGCCGTGGAAAATTACCTGGCCGAGGATCTTGTGCTGGACTCCAACGTCACGACGGGCGCCTGGCGTGCCCCCCGGTCCAACTTCATCGCGGGGGCCGAACAGTCCTTCTTGGACGAGGTTGCCGAGATTGCCGGCAAGGACCCGATCGACTTCCGACTGGAACTGTTCGACCGAGCCATCAACGACCCAGTCGGGGACGAGCACGACTACGAGGCTGAACGCTATGCGGGGGTGCTGGAGCTGGTGCGCGAGAAATCGAACTGGGACGAGACCCCGTCGGACGTGAGTCGCGGCGTGTCGGCCTACTATTCGCACAACTCGTATGTCGCACAGGTCGTGGAGCTGACGCTCGACGGCGACACGCCCCGAATCGACAAGGTTTGGTGCGGGGTGGACTGCGGCATTGTTGTAAACCCGGATGCGGCGCGCAATCAGGTGGAGGGCAGTGTCATCGACGGCATCGGCCACGCCCTGTACAGCAAATTGACGCTCACGGACGGGGAGCCCGACCAAAACAATTTCGACGACTACCGGATGATTCGGATGCCTGAGGCACCGAAGTCGATCGAAACGCACTTCGTAGATAACGGCATCGATCCGACCGGCCTCGGCGAACCTGGGCTGCCTCCCATCTCCGCCGCGCTGGCCAACGCCCTCTACCAATCAACTGGGGAGCGTCTGTACGAGCAGCCGTTCATCGACGGCCTGAAAGAGGACGAACTCGCGGCGACTGGGTGACCCGACCGGCCCTACCCCTCGGCCCATCTACTGAGACATCTTTCCAGCGAAGACGCAACAGCCCAGAAACGGCCCAAAGGTCGCTGGATCGAATCGGTCCCCGGCCGCGATCACGTCTGTAACCAGCGCGGCTGGGACTACCTGCGGCGCTTGCCCTCCCCAGACCACGGCGCCAGCCTCACGCTCGAAGCGATTCTTCCGGCGTTTGCTGCTTGCAGAAAAGGCTCAGTGCTTCTGGTGCTGGTTCAGGCGGGGTATCACCTATCCGATCAGGTGCGCAAGGCAATGCAGGCCCTGTCCATTATACCACTGTGGCTTCCGTCCTACGGCCCGGCGCTTCATCCGATCGATGACGCTCTACCACTGGTGGCCTGGAGGGTTGGTGGCCTGGAGGGGCCGATCACGAGCCGAACCCCTGAACGAAGCAGCCGGATTTGGTATCATGGCCTCGTGACGGGCTGGTGACATCCCGACCACGGCGGTTCCTTCTCGGCTCTTGCCCGCTGAGACGTCAGATTGACCTCAAGGAAACTCCAACTCCAACTGTTCGCCTGCGCGGGACGTGGAGCTGGTGAGTGACGAGACACTGAGGCCCAAGAGCCGAACAGGCTCAGCTGGTGGGCGCGGCCTGTGGAGAAGCCGCTCGGCGAGGGCGAAGAGCTCCTTCTTTTCTGATACTGCCCGCTCGAGCGTGGTTTGCCGGGTGCTGATCTGGTGCTCGTGGGACTTTAGTTTCAAGGTGACGGTGCGGCCACGAGCAGGTCCTCCCTCCGGTCCGGCCCCCTGCAAGCGCCTCTCGACCTTCTCTGCGATTGTCTCCAGTCTGCGAACCATTTCCTCAGGGTCGGAAATATCTTCTCTAAACGTGCGCTCGGCTCCGACGGACTTTCGCTCGCGGTTGGGCTTTACGGGCCGGTCGTCTTCCCCCATCGCCAGCTTTTTGAAGTGAGTGCCCCGCTTCCCGAAGCGTTTTCTGAGCTCTCGCTCAGGCCGCTTTTGCAGATCTTTTCCCGCCTGGATGCCCATCTCTTTCATTTTCTCGGCTGTGACGGGCCCGATGCCATGGAAATCCTCAATTGGGAGCTCCGCAATGAAGGCCATCTGCTCTTCCGGGGTCACCACCGTGAGCCCGTCGGGCTTGTCTCGGTCAGAGGCGACCTTAGCGACGAACTTGCTGGGACCGACGCCAGCGGACGCCGTAAGGCCGGTCTTCTCGAAGATCTCCCTTCGAATGCGCCGGGCAATCAGCGTGCCCGAGCGGGGTCCTTTCTTCGGCTCAGTGACGTCGAGGTAGGCCTCATCTAAAGAGAGCGGTTCGACAAGATCGGTGTAGCTGTAGAGGATCTTCCTGATGGACTGGGACTCCTCCTTGTAGACGTCCATTCGCGGAGAAACGAAGATAAGATCTGGGCACTTTCGGTCTGCCTCTACGGCCGCCTGGGCCGAACGCACCCCGTACGGCCGTGCCTCGTAGCTGGCGGTCTGGACGACGCCGCGGGGAGGCGTTCCTCCAACCGCAATCGGCTCGCCTGCGTACTTCTCTGGGAAGTCCCGTTGCTCTATGGCCGCATAGAACGCGTCCATGTCTACGTGAACGATGCGCCGATGGCTGTCTTCTCCATCCTGTTCCGTATTGTAGCCTGCCTGCCTTTCCATTCGGATGGACTTTCAATTAGGACGGCAAACTGCCGGCATGCAAGGGCAGTCCCATGATACAGGCGGGAGTCTTCATTGAGCCTCTTCCGCCTTGGCAACCGGCAACTCGTCCCCCCGCGGGGTGTATCGAGGAGACTTCTACCTGCATTTCATGGTCCATTCTCCTTCTTCCGGCACGCTGCTGGCTGCGACCTGAATGGTGCCCTTTCCGTGCTTGGCATTGACCTGGTCGACGACTGCCATGAGGTTCTCGGATTGTTTTCACCGGTGGCCTCAGATGCTGTTCGGATTTTGATACAATGAGGGAAAGGCAGGGACTGATCTCTTAATCGGGCTCACGGGAGCAGGTCCCGGGCCGGAGACTATTTCCAGGTTCCTTTCGCTGGTGCGTCGGAATTCGGGAGGCGGAGAGTTACGCGCCGACCTGTATCGGCTCGGTAGCGCCGCGAGCCAGGGCCTGCAGGCACTCGGGTCCCACCGGCTCCTCGGGCATCCAGGGCGCGAGGGCCGTGCGCTCGGCGTACTCCTCCTGCACGGGCTCGACCTGCGGCCCCTCGGCGTGGACGCGCTCCAGGTCGTCCTGCATCTGCTTCGCTTCGAGGATCGGCGTCGTCTCCGGCAGCGTCACCAACAGCATCTTCGTGTGGTCGGGATCCTGCAGGCGCATGAGGGGCTTGGTGATGCGGCCCGCCTCGACCTCACTCGTGCGCATCACCTCGCGGTGGTAGGAGCCGGTCGTGTCGAGAAGAAGGAGCGTGTGGCCCGTCGGTGCGGTGTCCATCACCACGAACTGGCGCCGGGCCGTGCTAATCTCGCGGGCAAATGCGCGGAAGACCGCTACCTCCTTCGTGCAGGGCGAGCGCAGGTCTTCCTCCAAGAGCTCCCGCACCTCTGGATCAAGGTCTTTGCCCTTCGTCTTGAGGACGCTATCGCGGTACCGGCGCGTGGCCTCCTCGGGATCGATGGCACTGACCTCCAGATTGGGAAGCGCGTCATTCCCGACCGCGTCGGAGATATGGGCGGCCGGGTCGGTGGTCGTGAGCAGCACCTCCTCGCCCCGCCGCGCCAGATCGACGGCCACGGACGCGGCAATGGTCGTCTTGCCGATGCCCCCTTCCCCATTACCATGACGAGCCCCTGCCCGTCGTCCGCAAAGCCGTCGACCAGGTCATGGACGTTCGGCAGGTCAATATCCGGCGCCTGCCCCGTGCCGTTCGTCGCTCAACAGCGCGCGAAGCGAATCGAGCCCCAGAAGGTTATGGCCTTTCAACGGCACCGTGTCGCTGGGAAGTTTCCTCAGCACGTCCGGCATGCTGCCCATTGCTTCCTCGGCGCGACGCTCCATGGCTGCAGCCATTTCTGGAGCGCTCCCCAACCGGATCGGGCGTAGAGCGGGACGGCGATTCAGGTATGCCATTGGAGAGGTCGATTTTCTCATCCGTCGCTTCTTCTTCATTGGATGCCCCTCCGGGAACCTGCGTCCACACGAGCACAAGGCCCATTGCGGCCAGGACCGCTCCGGAGGCAAAAGGCGCCAGAAAGCCGAAGCGGATGAGAAAGCCGCTGATCACCTGCCCCGCCGCGATGCCCAGGCCGAACGAGACCGTCAACACCGAAAGCTGTGCGCCGCTCTGCCCCTCCTCTGCCAGCTCGCCTGCCAGCGCAAGCGCTGGGGCGAAGACCATCGCTGCTACGCCGCCC
This sequence comes from Salinibacter sp. 10B, assembly GCF_002954405.1. Classification (NCBI taxonomy): domain Bacteria; kingdom Pseudomonadati; phylum Rhodothermota; class Rhodothermia; order Rhodothermales; family Salinibacteraceae; genus Salinibacter; species Salinibacter sp. 10B. The sequence continues at coordinate 258,058 of NZ_MQWC01000005.1, forward strand.
TGCGCGAGCCGCACGGCGATCATCTGCCACGGCGCCGTCACGAGCCCCTGCACGAGCGTGACGGGGATAAGCCCGAGGAGTCCCCATACGACAAAGCGTCGGTGCCCATACTCGTCGGAGAGGCGTCCCATCGTCGGCTGGAATACGACCTGCGTCCCGATGAAGGCAGCGAATTCCACTGCGAAGAGCACAGGCCCCTGCCCGAGGCGTTCGTTTACGACCGGCTCGATCGGAGACAGAAGCGTGATGCATGACGCCATGAACAAGGAGGCCAGCCCCAGCGCAAAGATTGGATCGAAGAGCCGATCCTGCTCCCCGGAGAAGACGCGAAGGCCTCCCTCACTACTCCTCGGCTGGAGGTCGTCGGGGTCGCTCACGAGCCACCCTACGAGTGCGACGCTCAGAAAGGCCGCCGCCGCTGAGCCGTAGAAGGCCATCTCAAAACCGCTCAGCGTAGCTCCGCTAATGGTGTACGGGCCGTGCTCCACGACGAAGCCCGCCGCGAGCGGCCCTGCCCCAAAGCCGAAGAGCCGAAAAGAGTTGTACACTCCCATGTTGCGCCCCCGTCCGCCGGCCGGGCTCAACTCACTCACCAGCGCCACGCTGCCGACGATGGTGAACGCCGCTCCACCGGCCTGCAGGACCCGCACCCCCAGAAGGGCCGTGTAGCTGGTCGCAAATGTATACGCAAGCGTTACCACACCGAGAACGACCAGCCCCAGCAGGATGAACACCTTGCGCTGCCCCATTCGGTCGGAGAGTCGCCCGGCAAAGGGCTGCACCACACTGTTGACGAGACCAAACGCCCCGAGCACCAGTCCCGTGATCGCTGCTTCCGAGAGACCAAACCCCCATCCTCCAACTCCGTCGCTGGCAATGTAGAGTGGCAGCACAATAATGAGAAACGAGTTGGCGACCGCATCGGCCATCCGGGCAAGTCCCAGGGCAGCAACGCGGCGATCAACGCCGGATAGAAGCATTGAGGGCTGGTTTGAAACAGAAGACTATAAGGAAACCGGGGCTCTGAGCGGGCCGGTTCCAACCGGCAGCCGCTCCGAGTACGGTTCGCCTACATTAAAAGTCCTGTCCGAAAAACGGATTCATGGATTTATGTAGTCAAAGACATAGCCATGACCTATTACCGCCGACATACTGGGGGTGGCAGGTCAATCGGATGTCGTAGCACAGAGCAGAGGAACGGCGGCTTGTTTGCCTATATTCTCCTATTTTGCCTAGAGAGGGCGAATGGGAGAGAGGTCGATTGGGCGCGGGGGGCATGAGCGTAGGATCAACTGGCCTACGGAAAACAGAAGCGAGAAGTCAGAAGCAAGATGCAATCGCCCTGCTTGGACCAGATTGGAATCGTAATATAGGCCTTCTCGCGTTCCCTCTTGTGGTGAATGAGGACGCCATCAAGGAGCCGGGTGCCCTCTCATCGGGGTTCGGAAACGGAAGGGCGAACGACAGTCCGCCGGGGCACGAAGGTAGGCTCCGGCACCTGCCGAAATGTAGTCACCACCCGTTGCAACCAGGTCAACTCCTCGGGGGCAGTCTTGGGAATCTGCCGGTAGTAGATGACGAGGTTGCCCTCCTCCTCCGTAATCCGGAAGGTACTGATCTGATAGGATGGGCAATAGACAGGGGGCAGGTATCCGAGCAGCACGGGAATTTTGTGGAGCAGTTTCAGCCACGTGCCGGTGTTCAGTACCACTCGCCCGTCATCAAGCGTTTTCAAAAACACGCTGTGGGTGTGTCCGAAGACAAACACGCTCACCTCCGGATGCTTCTCAAAGACGTCCTGGGCTGCCTCGACGTATAATTCTTCGCCCTCTTGTACCAGGTCGCCCGTCTCGTCATGCTCCAGCAGGTTGTACTGCTTCAACGTTGCCCGGACATCCCTCACCAGGAAAAACAGTGGGACGGACAAGAGCAGTAGAATGACAAGTACAACGGCGTTCACCGCGAAGATCACGTTTAGCGCGCTGCCGACCATGCCCAGTGACTGAAACAGTACTGTCTCGGTGATGACGTTGAAGCTGACGAGACCGGTTGCTTTAAGCAGGCCGGCGCCGGAAACCACTACGCTGGCGCTGAAGAGCAGCAGAAACGGCAAGAGGACGTACCGCAAGAGCGGGGACATCTCCCGATAAAAATAGTTCGACGCCATCCAGGTCGGAATGTCCGTCAGTGGCGTCACGGACTGAAGATCCTTCAACCAGTTGCCAGTTCCGAAGTCGGAGAACCGACCGGCCGTGCCCACGGTCCGGGTTGTGATGTGGTACCCGACCGGTTGCGCATGTGGATTGCCGAAGTCCGGCATTCGGTTGTTCTCGTCATGCTGCATGCCGTGCTCGATCCATACCGTCTCCCCAGCAACCGTCCGCGTGATGGCAATCTCGGGAACGAGGTCGACGTTGAACTCCGCCAGACGCTTTTCAAAGTCCGGGTAGCAGGCCAATTCATAATCGTGATTTCCCGGGATAAGCGTGATCGGAATCTGAGCACCGGTTGCCTTGAGTTGCTCGAAAAGCTGCGGCTGTTGCTCGATAAGCGCCTCTAGCTTGTTCGTCCCCGGAACGCCGGTGAACTCCCACAGCCCAAACGCATCGCCGTTGATAATCAGCTCGGCGTCGCCGCCCTGCTCCTCCAACTCCTTTAGGAACGCGATCAGCTCGTCCATAAAGTCGCAGTCGCGCAGTTGCCCATCCCCCCCGATGTGCATGTCGCTGATGAAGTGGTAGTCCGTCGACATTGTGCCGGGTGATGCCTGACCTATCAGAGGGTACTGTGACGAATGCTCGTATGCAATTGAGTTCGAGTGCCCCCCTTCTTGCAGTAGCCCCCCATCGTTGTCGTACCTCGTCGCGACGTGCCGCGGCGCGTTGAATTTGCTCCCCAGTTCAGCAGTAGCTCTCCTGCGAATGGCCCGGCACAAAACGGACGTTTTCAAATAGTAGCTGAACCGCGCTCCGATTCCAACCCTCGATCTCGATGTGATCGCGACACGCAGAGTTGGAAAGGGCACGCTCTACAACTATTTCCCCGACCGGAAAGAGGAGCTTCTTCGCGCCGTTGCTGCCGACGAGGCGTCCCCCTTTTCTCACTGGCCTGCTCATAGACGGGGTCATCAATATTGAACCTTTTCCCGTCCAATGGTACGCCCCGTTTGGCCGTCGGAGAGACTTTGCAGACTGTTCGTTCAGAGAACAGGATCTACTCCGTCGCAGAGATTACCTAGGGATGGGGTCTACCCTCCTGTATCAGACGATTGAGAAAGGCGCCGGACCACTTCCAGAAACCGCTCGACAACCGGCAACGGGTCTCCTTGGGGCCACACAACGCCCATTCTGATGGGAAGGCGTGGCTCCGTGATAAGTGCATAGGTAACCCCTGGATACCCGCCTTCCGCGCGTGCTGAGTGAGCAGTGGAGACGCCAAGACCGGCCGCAACGAGCCCCAAAAGACTCTCCATGTGCCGAATTTCTTGCACGACTTCCGGTGCAAATCCCGCGTTATGGCACGCCCGAAGGTAGTTGTCATAGACCCCAGGAGCTACGTTGCGCTCCCACATGATGTGGGGCTCCCCTTCCAGCTCTCGAAGGGGCACCCGGTCTCGGCCGGCCAGCCGATGACTCTCCGGCAGCACGGCAACGGTTGGGGCCGTATCAACTTCTAAGGTGAGTAGCCCGCGCTCATCAATGGGGAGAAGTGCAAATCCAATGTCCAATGTCTCCTTCCGCAACGCTTCAGCCTGCGACCGGCTTCCCAACTCCTCCAGTTCCAACTCCACGCTGGGCGTTTCTTCTCGAAAGGTTTTGATCACGCGCGAGAGCCCACTGCGCATGACGGCACCGGTGAACCCAATCCGCAGATATCCGGCCTCCCCCTCCTGGGCGGCGTGTGCAGCCTTCTCCGCGCGACTTGCATCCTTTAAAATGCGCTTTGCATACGGAAGCAAGGCTTCGCCGGCTTGAGTGAGCTCGACGTTTCGTTTGGTCCGCTCAAAGAGTTGAACGCCAAGTTCGTCTTCGAACTTCTTGATCTGCTGGCTCAGGGTCGGCTGCGCGACAAACGACTTCTCGGCGGCCCGGCCGAAGTGCAATTCCTCAGCTAGCGCAGCGAAGTAGCGTAGGTGACGAAGCTCCATTCAACCACCGATCTGATAGCGATTGGCTATTATATTTAGTGTATAAATCCATGACCCCAATCACCCGTTCCCGCTTATACCTCTTTGGACGGCAGCAGGAAAGGTATTATGCCACCATCTTTCCGATTTCGACAGCTTCGAGATTTATAAGAAGAAATATGTAGAGAGCTCTTACGTCTCCTGGCCTATAACCAATCAGGAGGAACCAATTATGGATTCCCTTAAGGACAAAGTCGCCATCGTAACTGGTGCAGGCTCCAGCATTGGCCGTGCCACCGCCAACCTCTACGACAAACGGGGGCCGCCGTCGTTGTCTTGGATATTGATGGGGAGGGCGGCGCTACGACGGTGCAGACAATCCCATCGCGGACTACGACGTTGAGGACTTGCAGCAGGTCACGTCGATCAATTAATCGGGCGGTTTCTACAGCATGTAGTATCAGATTCCTCGGCCTACGTCGCTGCCAAACACGGCCTCGCAGGATTGACGAAGACCGCGGCGCTGGAGTACACCGACCAGAACATGCGCGTCAACGCCGTCGGCCCAGCGTTCATCTCGACGCCCCTGCTTGAGAACCTGGACGAGGAGGTTCGAGATGGACTCGTCGCATTGCACCCGATCGGCCGCCTCGGAGAGGCTGAAGAAGTAGCCGAACTCGTGGCTTTTCTCTCATCGGACGCCGCCTCCTTTACGAACGGAGCATACTATCCCGTGGACGGTGGCTACCTTGCCCAGTAGAACGATTCATTTGTGAGAAGGAGCACGGTCCTTGACCTCCAACTGCTTCCAGACAGAGGGCTGTCTCCCTCGTAATACCAAACCACCCTCGACTTCCAACCGAGGGTGGTTTATTTCTTTTTACCATCGGTTACTGCCCCCCTCCGACGCATGACCGCTTGCGCAGTGAAGGTCTTTTGTGCGCAAAGGTGACTTCGAGGTCGGAAGTCAATCACCGTCTCTTCTCAGGGGTATTTCCCCTGAGTGCCCTCCATTCCTTTCAGGCTTGCAGGTCCTATCCATCAGCCGGATGCCTTCGTATTCGTGCCCACGAATGCGGCGTGCGAGACTGATGAGAGCGCGTGGCTGTGCTGAACACGCTCTCATCAATCCCTCAAGTCTATGTCGACTTCAACGACTTCTTTTTCCCAACTCAACCTTTTTCCTCTCTCTTCTTGCGCGGCTCTCCCTCCGGAGAATTCAGAGAACACTTTGGACCAACTGCCTTCCTCCTTCTCAGAATCGGATGATCCTTCTGACTCAGGGGCCCCTCGTTCGACTGCCTCCTTCGCACGGACGCAGGTCAGCCAGTGGCCCGACGGGGAGCGCCCCTGGCAAAAGCTCCTCAGCGTAGGCCCGTCGGCCCTTTCCGACGCGGAGGTTCTGAGCGTTCTCATTGGTCGGGGCACCCGCCTGAGCAAAGAGATCGTCACCTCTGTTGACATCGGTCGCGAGCTTCTCCGCCGCTTTGAGACACCGGCCGGCATTTCCGATCGGCCCGTTTTAGAACTTACTAGGATCCCCGGTATCGGCAAGCAGACCGCCGCTCGTCTCACGGCTGCCATCGAACTGGGCCGCCGCATCGACTCTGGGCGGGCGGGATCGCGAGTGCAAGTGTGTAATCCAGAGGACGTGGCCGGAGTCTACGGACCGCTTATGCGGGACCTCAAGTCGGAGATCTTTAAGATCGTCTTTTTGAACACCGCTAACGTTATCATTGGAGATGAGACCGTTAGTGAAGGAGGGCTCAGCGCTGCCATCGTCGAGCCGAGGGCCATCTTCCGGTCTGCGATCGGCCGCAACGCTGCCGCGATCATCGCCCTTCACAACCACCCTTCGGGCAATCCTGAACCCAGCCGGGCAGACGTCAAAATCACTCGCCAAATTGCCAGCGCCGGGGAGGTGATGGGCATTCCTTTGCACGACCACCTCATCATCGCGGGGACCAGTCACACGAGCCTTGCCGAGCGAGGCGTTTTCTCTTGAAGGCCACTGAGAGCTTCTCCATCGAGCACTCGCGATTTGACGTAAGCGCCCACGGAGCTCAACGCATGTACGTTCCTGAGCAGAAAGTCTCGAACGGACGCCCCGCGGATGGGTCGCGGGGCAGCCCCTCAGAGACTGGAGAGTACACCATGAGTGGACTCCCACCTCGTGGTTCAGTATCGATGCGCTCCCTGAGAACAGGTACCCTGAGATTGGGTCTCGCCTCCCAGGGCCTCCCCTTTGATTGAATAGACGGAGGGTTAGGTGAAGGCGCTGCTCTCTTCTGCCACCCGGCCTCTCCTCAGTGAGACCGGTTGGCAGAAGCGCTACGTGCCTCCCCTCGAAAACCCTTTATCCATTCAACCCTCAGACATCCTATTTCGGAGGTATTTGTTATGACGTCCGTAAACAAAGTCATCCTTATCGGCAACCTGGGACAGGACCCAACGCTTCGCTACCCCGGTTCGGGGTCTGCGGTGTGCAACATGCGCCTGGCTACCAACGAGTCCTACACCAACAAAGACGGGAAGCCCGTTGATCAGACCGAGTGGCACACGGTCGTGGCCTGGGGCCGTCTTGCGGAGATCTGCTCCGAATACTTGAAGACCGGCTCTCAGGTTTACTTCGAAGGCTCCCTGCAGACCCGAAGCTGGGAAGACCGTGACGGCAACAAGCGCCAGACCACGCAGGTCAAGGCCTGGAAGATGGTTCTCTTAGGCCGGCCAGCAGGACAAAACCGCCGCTCGACTGAGCAGCCCCAACGCCGTGCAGGAACCAACGGCACTCCCCCATCCCCTAACAAAGAAGAGATGCCGTTCTGAGGTGTCGTCCGCAAGAATTCCATTGTCTGACAGAATTCGCGTCGGGGGCCGGAGGGCTCCCGGCGTCGAGTTCTCTGTCGAGACGGGAGGACGGCTCTCCCCGTGAATATGGTTGAATGGTTTTCCGCGGTTCACTCGTCTCTGATCTCCGAGAGCGTTCTGGATTGAACGAGGGTTGCGCGGTTTACTTCTGATTTCTCTAGGTCTTTGGCTTCTTCATATTTTTGCTCGATGAGACTTCGTATCTCTTCTTCGGAGTGTTTGTTGATCTCCTCTTGTGTGAGCTCGTTCAAGACCAATGCATAAATGTCGATTTTGGGGGCTTCAAGCTCCCTTTTGTTTTTGCTTGACCCGTTTTGGGTTTCATCTGAAGTGCCCTCATCCCCTGTTGAGGTGTTCTGTGTTTTTGGCACGCGGGGCTGGTCTTCGTTCTCATCTTCGATAATGAATCGAACATGGGTTGGGGTTTGTCCCTTGCGTTCGACCTGGTATTTGAAGATGATATCTGTCTTCTCAGCAATCTCCTCCTGTGTCTTGTCGATTACCTTGCGCTTGAAGTCGGAGAAACGAGAGTAGCTGTGTTCGCAAGATAGGATTGCTCGCAGTTCGTCAACCGTGATGCGCAGGTGTCGGAGGTCCGACCTCATCTTTAGAAGCTCGTACATCCTCATTGAGTGCTGCGAGGTCAGCTGCATGAAATTCTGCAGCCGATACATCGTGAACCTCTTTTTTAGTTGAAGAAGGAAGGGCTTCATCGCCTCGTTGAATTGTGCGACGATGCATCCATCACCTTCTACGTACTCACACATCACGATCGGGCTATATCCCCGGTATCGACGTTTGCCATCAACTTCGTCCCGGATGTAGACCTCCTGCTTCAGGAGCTTAGAACAGATTGCTTCGGCTCGCTCATAGAGGGCACCGTAATTGGTGCCCGATAACTCCATTAAGTCCTTGATGTAAATTCTCTGAGGGGTAAAGGCTTCGTCCTCTTTGTCGAGTTGGGAAATCATCATTCCCACGACGCGGTGCTCTAAACGAGTCCAGTTGGCCTTTGCGCGAACCAGGTCGTTGGCCTTCACGACCATCTCGTCGCCATTGAACAGCTTCAGCTGTGACTCAGACATACCGTACGGGTACGAAGGGATGAGAGCGAGTCGTGAGAGAGGGGGGTTCTGCTGTGAGCGTTCGCTATAATAAGGGTCTCGAGCCTGAGAATCGACGCCTGGCTCTCATTCTTTCGTACCCCTTGAGAAGTTGGCTTCTGCCTCACAGAGGGGGCTCGGCGGTTTTCCTCTCATTCTTTCGTATCGGTCCCCCTATTGGTAAATTATTTAGTATTGAGAATATTGTTTATTGAACGGGAGGGCTAATCCATTGCACTCCAGTACCTTACGATGGTTGGGTGCGAAGGATTGAGAGTCCAGGTACGACAGAATGAGAGTAGGGTGCGAAAGAATGAGAGTTTTGGTGCGAACGAATGAGAGCGTGGGTACGAAGAAATGAGAGCGATCTTTGCCCTGGATTTTCGGCCGCTACGAAGCAATGAGAGTCAGTATAATGGCCTGTAATCCTTTTCTAACGACTCTCCGTAGTGAGGGAGCGCTCTATTTTCCGTCATATGCGAGGGATACGAAGGAATGAGAGCACACGGCAGCAGGTCATTCTCCAGTCGACACTGACCCGGGCTACGAAGGAATGAGAGCAAGTACGGAGCAAAGCTGCTCGGTACGAAGGAATGAGAGCAAAGCCACGAGCGGTTTGAGGAAGCATGACTTTCCCTCGTGTCGTTCCGAATGGGTTCAGTCCCCTTTACGCTCGTCGTGCGTCCAATACGATCTTCTCCTTATACCCAACGGTGGAGAAGCTCCCTCGACTCTTCGAGCCCCGCTCTCAGGGACGCTGCATCTTTTGAGCAAGGGATAATCCCACGCTCATACCAGCATGGGATGGGGCTGAGATTGGAATCAGTGCGTCACTAGCTGCACAATCAGACAAGCTGAAACGGCCGGCTCGCTGATCGAGCGGGTGATGTTGTTCAAACGCCCTGAAGTCGTCACTCTCCTACCCGGCCGACTTGTACTCTCCGGAAGGAGTCCAACTCTATTTCTTCAGTATTTCCACTGCCCTCCTGTAGATTTGAATCGCCTGTGTGCCGGGACTGTCGTTCGCAGCAACCTCTTCCACCGTGCTTCGGGCACGGGTAATGGCATCGTGAATCTCATCGTCGCTTACGCGATCCAGTTCGTCCTGGGTAAGATCGTTCAATACGAGACCGTATACATCGATGCGAGGACCTGAGGCGTTTGGGGCCGAACTCGCGTTGTCTTCGCTTTCAGCGAGTCCATGGGTGCCCGACCCCTTTGGATTGGATGAACCATCCTCAGAGGAGTCACCACTTCGCAGTGAACTGCTCGATTGGCTCCCTTCCTTCGATTGTTGGTTCCGGTTATGCTTGATGGCGAAGTTGATGCGGACAGGCGTCTGTCCATCGCGCTCGACGCTGTAATTGAAGTAGATGTCGGTTTTCTCCTTCAACTCCTCGCGAGCCTTTTCTAAGACCCATCGCTTAAAGTCTGCGAACCGTTCGTAGCTGTGTTCGCAGCAGAGAATCTCTCGAAGCTCGTCGATTCCGATCCGAAGATAGCTCAGACCCTGGCGCATTTGGAGAAGCTCATAGATGCGCATTGAGTGTTGACTGGAGAGCTTCATGAAGCATTGCAGGTTGTACTGCGTGAATCGCCGCTTCAACTGTAGCAGGAATGGACGCATGTCGTCGTTGAACTTCGCCGTAATGTACCCGGATCCCTCAACGTACTCGCAGGTCGACATGCAATTGTATCCCTTGTACCGCCGGCGCCCGTCCTCCGTCTGCGTCCGAACGTGTATCTTCTGATCTAGGAGCTTTTGGCAGATCTCTTCTGCCTGATCGTAAAGAGACTTTCCACTGCGGCCGGATAGGTCGGCAAGGTCTTTAATATAAACGCGCTGCTCTCCGAATTCTTCGTCATCCTTGCGGAGTTGAGCGATTAACATCGCGACGACCCGATGCTCCAACTTGGTAAAGTTGATTCTGGACTGAACGAGGCTGTTACTCTTGACGACCTTGGTTTCTGCGTCGAAAAATGACCGTTGAGACATGCGAACGTTGGAGTGCTGGACAATAATCGCTCTATTTCTGCGTCCGCCAGAGTGTATGTCCCTGTAAATGACTGGGGGACGGACCGAGAGTGTCTTCACTGGAATTCACTTCGAGGGGAAGGTGTCGGCACATCGGTCTGGCAGGAAAGATGTGCCACAGGATACGAGTTGATGGTGTGCACTGTCTATGGGTGTACCCATTTTCTCACACCGGGTGCAGGGTCAGGCTGGGACTTCTGAGGGTCGTATGTGCCTCGGTACCGTTTTTCTCACAGCGAAGCGGCCATTATTACGTTTAGTTCTTTTAATCCGTTTAAGGGATTACAGGGGGCATGTAAGTGCTTGACTGACAATCTCTTATCCTGCTCAGGTGTGAGGGAAAGGGTACTGGCTGTGAGAGAATTGGTACTGGCTGTGAGAGATTCGGTACTCCGGCATGAGAGAATCGGTACCTGGGTGTGAGGAAATCGGTACCTGGCTAGCTGGGCCGAGCATGGGGTGTGAGAAAACCGGTACGAGGCATTTTTTCCGTCTATGAGGAGTCCCAGGTGTGAGAGAATCGGTACTTTCCAGGCTGAATCGGGCGGTTTTCTGCGTCGGGTGTGAGAGAATGGGTACGCTTTGGGGATATGCCGATGGTGTGAACATCGCACCAGTGTGAGAAAACCAATGCGCTGGACTCCGTTAATCGGTAGGTGTGAGAGAATCGGTACGAGACCTGGACCCTCCTCTCGTAGCTCCTCTTGAGAGGTCGTCTGAGAGGCGTCCGCACGCGTTTATGGAAATAGAGGTATGACTGTGGGGGGACATTACCGAAACTCAGGTGCAAATAATTACCTGAGTCCAACCAAAGTCCACCTGAGTCAACTGTAGTGGAGTAGCTGTCTGTAGTGGGTTCTTCGTGAACACGTCAGGGAGGTGGGCTTCCAAGCGGGCTACACCCGAAGGGCATATCCCTCAGAGCACCTCATCGAGCTGTTCTTCCACGAGCTCACGGACTGCCCGATTGCAGAGCTCATTCATGCTCCTGCCTGTTCGCTCGGAGAGATACTTTAGCTTTAAATGGAGCGGCTCGGGCAACCGGAGAGGGTACGTTTGTTTGACATCCTCTCGCACCTGGGGCTCCTCCCAGGGATAGACGTTTTCTTGCCGCTGCGCCCTGTTAGCGGACCCTCCACCATCATCGGACTGTGAAGAGGTGTTCGGAGGCGGGACTTTGGCTCCGCTGATAAACTCGTCCGCGGCCTGCTCCTGTTCTTCCGTCATTTGTCGATTAGGCCTCCTGCGCATGAGCCGTCTCGGTCTGTTCAAAGATTGCATCGTAGAGGGCCTGCACTTCGTTGCAGGCCTTCGGGTCAGGCGATTCCGTTTCTGTGACCGCTACGCCATTGCCGGCTGCGCGTCGAAACGCAATTCGATCATGGAGAACGACCCCTGAGAACACAAGGTGCTCAAACTCTTCCAGGATCTCCTCCGCTTCGCTTGCCTCCCGAACCTGGGGGTGCGGGGAGGCGCGGTTGATGAACACGCGGGCCTGGAGTGAAGGGTTTATGGCCTGAGCCTGTTCGACGAGCTCCTCCATTCGTTCAATTGTCCAGACATCGAACTGAGACGCTTGGAGCGGCACGTAAAATCGATCGGTAACGACCATAGCCGATCGAAGCTCGACGCTGTCCCGCCCGCCTGCGTCTACAATCAAATCGTCGTACCTCGCCTCCAGGTCCTGGACCTGGCTCGTTACCTGTTTGCCAAACACTTGAACGGACGGGATTCGAGGCACGCCCTCAATTTCTTCTCGAACGGCAGCCCAGTCGCTGGCGCTGCCTTGTTTGTCGGTATCGACGAGTAAGACGTCGCGCCCCTCGTTTGAGCGAAGAGCTGCGAGATTCGTTGCAAGGGTCGTCTTTCCCGTTCCTCCCTTCTCGCCGCCAATGAGTATGACCATAGTCGATGAAAGCGCGATTCGCAGAGTGATATCACATCATATGAGATCATATGATATCGTGCGCAAAAACGCAAGGGTCCTCAGTCTCAAAATCGTTCACAACCCCCGACCTGATGAGCGCACTTCTGAGCGAATTGGAGCATGAGCCTGTGCATGTCCCTGAAAATGGAGCGATCTCGCGTCAGAATTCGAAATTATAGCTCTAGGGAGGGTTTGAGACCGCAATCCGGTCTTGAGGAAGGAAGAAAAGGGACGATCGGAAGAATTTCCGGAGGGATCCGAAAAGCGCACAGCAGTTGGTTCAGCTTGGCGTCGAAGTGATATCGTATCATATCACATGATATGATATCACTGCACTAGGGCCTCGTTCCAGGGGGTGGTCCGAAACCACTAGCAAAGGTTACCGGCAATCTAGGTGGCCGTTCGCGCGGCTGTAAATCGAAGGGTGGCTCTGCAAGATGAAGTCTAGAGAGCAAGGCCGGAAAGGAGGGGGGAATACGGGTAGCTGTCGGCAGGTCCAAAAGATACGGGGGAGGGGAGACAGCTCCATGGCCGTTCGTCCTCGACGGGGCGACGTGCGCCGTAAAATCCCCCTTGGAATTCAAGCCCCTGTGCCTCGCAGCTGAGGAAGTAGATTTCACGACGGTTCGCCCCGCCTCCGGGCGCTCCGCCATGGACCCAAGGGCCCGGCGAGCCGGACCTGGCTCCCCTCCCCCAGGCATAGCCTGCGGCCGACAGGCCACCACACACTCATTCCATGTAAGCCCCGGAGGCAGTCATGAACCAGCTCGCAAACACAACGCAGTCCAGGACATCGACTCACATCACAGCACCATCTCAGGCCAAGCCGCACGGCAAAAGCGCAGGGCACCGGAGATTCCACACCTACCTGCGGGAGGCGAAGATCTGGGCACGCTTCGTCTATCGCCTGGGGAAGGAGCGCTTCGGAATGGAGCGGCCCTTCGACCCGAACGAGAAAAAAGAGTTTGCCATCAAGCAGAGCATGAAGCTCGGGAGCAAAGGTCTCACCTTCATCCTCCGGCCGCTCATCGAAAGCAGTCACCACGAAGGGCTCCAGTATCTCTACGAGACCGTGCAAACGCTTGGAGCGAAGTACGTTAGGATCGGCGCGGAGAACCGGTACGATGAAGAGACGGGTGTAGAACGGGTCTTTCTCTTCATTGAGCAGGTGCGCCGGCGAGAAATCCGAAAGCTTCGGGTCGGGGAGCTTCCCGAGGAAGATGCCTTTTGGATCGCCCCACTGCTCCAGAGAAGCATCCATCCCCGACTCTACCTAATGGACATTCGGATACGGCCGGAGAGCACCTACACGTTGAGCGTAGCCGTCGGACACGTCTACGACCTGGCGAAGGACTACATCGATCTGATGGACGACCTAAGTGCCACACGGTCTCGCCCCGAGGAGCCGGAAATGCTCCCGCTCTACCACGCCCCCTCCATATCGCTTCGATGATCGTTTCGATGAGAATAATAGCAATCACGTATGGAAGGAACGCTTCGGGGCCTGCGGGCTGCGATGCAGCCGGTCGCGGTCCGACCGCTTACGGTTTACCCTGTGCGCGGGGCCCGCCAGGTCTCCGAGGCATCGGCCGAAGAGAGGGGCGATGGACCTTTCCCCGGGTCAAAAGAGGGAAAAGCTGCCCACGTATCCCAGAGAGAGGCACCGGGCCGTAGTATCGGCTATCGAAGCTCCGCGGGCTGTGGCCGCTATAGAGCCACGCGGTCCTCGCCGGAAGCACGAACCGGCCTCGAAGCAGGGGCAGGGCCCGGCCCTTGCTGTCGCTGAGAAGGGGCGCGCTCTCAGGGAGAGGCGACCCATTCACGGACGACCCTGAATCTGTCACATCGACCGTGTCTCCGGGAAGGGCGGCTATGATTTTTCCAACCGGTGCCACACCCGACGGGCATGACCCTTCAGGGAGGTACCCCCGTTCGAGAGCGCTAGTAGCCACCTGTGGTGGGAGGCAGGCTGAAACGAGCATGCCGACCTCGACGCCCAGCTGTCGTCCCTGATTGGCAGAAGGCGCATTGTCTACGTCGCGACTACGTTCATGGAATGACCGTGTCCAGTAAAGACCAACGGGGAGACTCTCGGACACGTTGACTGAGAAAGGGGGAAGGGCCCAGAGCAGCATCGGCAATGTCAGGAGCCCGGCCAGTGCAAAGATGCTTCCGGCGGCCATCCTCCACAGAGAGCGATTCCTACCAATATGGCGCGCACGGGTCAGAAATTGACACGCAGAGCGAGACTTCTGTTCAGCATGTGCTTGCCTGAGGGGCATAGGCGTTTCAGCAAGGAGATGAGGAGGGTGGGGAAGAGGAAACGGCAGATGACGATCTGCGCTAAACAGCTTCCTTAGAAAGGTCCCTTCCGCCGCCGGCGCCGGTCCCCGAATCCTGCCTCGTAAAGCGCCTCTTGCACGAGGAAGCACACGCAGGTCAGGTGGGCCTCGGGGCGAGTCATCGACGCAGTTGCCATCTCGGCGGCCTGCTCAAGGAGGTCCTTCCACTGGCGCGCCTCGATCAACGGGCCGGGCGCTGAAGCCCTCTCGCTCAGGAATTGCCTGTGAAGGGCGGCTGCTGGGTGCCGGCCGTTGTATCCGAGGAGGTCTAGAGCACGGCCAGCGATCTCGCTTGCAGTCGCTCCAAGAGGATCTGCCTTCGAGCCGGCCAGCACCCGTAGCGTGGCTGCCTGGTCCGCATAAATGGTAAAGGAGGGCCGCTCTGCAGGCCGATCATCTTCCGTACTGGAGTTTTTACTGTTGGAAGAGGTTCCTCCAGCGTCGCTGTTGAAATTACGTTTCGAGGAGGACGCGTCTGCTTTTAAGGAAGTGGATTCATCGAGAGTGCCCCGTCCCGAATCTGATTTTGGGTCAAGTTCGTGTAGGGGAGTGCTCTTCCCGGAGATGCCTTCTTCGAAAGAACTCACTTCATTCGGAGTCATGCGTCTTCGAGCATACGTTTCACTACCCGGGTTGTCACTGTCCGGGGTCACACTATCAGAAGCCTCGGTGTCAGAGCCCGAGCCGGGGGAAGAGGAAGAGCTATCGTCCCCGAACATGATCTTGGACAGGGCCCCAAGGTCGTCGGGGGA
Organism: Salinibacter sp. 10B; assembly: GCF_002954405.1. Classification (NCBI taxonomy): domain Bacteria; kingdom Pseudomonadati; phylum Rhodothermota; class Rhodothermia; order Rhodothermales; family Salinibacteraceae; genus Salinibacter; species Salinibacter sp. 10B. Next base: position 273,211 of record NZ_MQWC01000005.1, read on the forward strand.
AAGGGCCTCGTCGATGGTGCTTCGAGAAGAGGACATGAGCAGGAGGGGATTGAAGGAGAGGGAATGGGCGATGGAGTTGAACGGGGCACTCTTTGTGATTAAAGAGGGGCTACTCCTTAGAAGAAGGAGAGACGGCCCTACCCCGGTCTGCTAAGAGTGGAGTTGTGCCGGCTCCATCTGAAAGACTGTTTCCCAATGAAAGAGTCCTCTTCTGCCGGAACGTGCCTTCTCTTCGGGCAGCCACTCGTCGAGCAGCCTCCTGGATTTCGGCAAAAGCGGCCGAGAACTGAACCGCGCCCTGATGCGCCGAATCAAATTCAAAGATGGACTTTCCGGTTTGAAAGGCCTGTCCGAAAGCGGCAAATCGACCGATCGGACTGAGGAGACGGCCCTCCGGGTAGATCCCGGCCACCTCCGAAACGCGAGACCAAACGAGGCTGCTTTCAATTTCGGTTGGGCGGTAAAAGGTCGGGAGGATATACCACTCCGGGTCGGCGCCTGAGCGGTGGGCACGGCGGAGCATATCCGTGAACCGACGAAGACCGTTCAGGCTCATGAACTGACATGAGAGCACCAGCAGCACGAGGTCGGAGGCCAAGACGACGTTGTCCGATAGAGCACTTACCGAAGGCGGCACGTCGAGGAAGACGAAGTCGAATCGGCTCAAAAATGAGTTCGTGCCACCTTCCGCGCTCATGTTGCCACCAGAGGATTCCCTTCGGAGGGCGTCGTTCAGGTACGAGCGGTTGTTCTCCGAATAGAGGAGATTCTGAATTTTGGTTAGCCGCTCATCGGCCGGGCAAAGGAAAATGGAGCCAGGAGGAGCGTCTCCTAGGGGACTTCCGACATGAGAATATTCTTCCCCCTCTCGGATTTCCACAGCGACCTCCCGAAGCGAGGCTCCAGTGGTGAACCAGTCATAGAGTGTTGGCCCTTCATATTCTCGGTCGAGAGCGGCAAACTCTGAGGCACTTCCCTGAGGGTCGAGGTCAAGAATGAGGATGGAGAGTCCCTGCTCATAGGCCGCGGCCGCCAGGTTGATGCACGAAGTCGTCTTGCCAACGCCACCCTTGAAGTTAATCGTACTGGCGACGATTGGGCCTTTTCGGGCAGGTTGGTCGAGGGCACTCCGTCCGGAGGCCGCACCCATAGAGGGAATGTCCGAAGCTGATGAGGAAACGGCTCCTGAAGGTGAAGCTGCTGAAGGAGACCCCTTTGAGGTGGAGGCTGAGGAGGGGGAGTCTTGGGCCAAAGAGTCTGTCATGAAAATCGAAGGTCTGGTTGGAGGGCTCTGTTTAAAGAATGGAAGGGCACTCTGTCGACCCTGTCATCAAGGCCGTGTCAGTCATGGTGTAGGGGTCAATATTGCCTCATCCGACACCGATGCTGTTAATGTCAGTGGCGCCGTCACTGTCAGTGCAGGTACTACTGGGAGTTTCGACACTTCAGGCGCAACTGCCACAGCTGGTGCAAGTGACGTCAATGGCACCACTGAGGCTCATGTCATCGTCGGCGCCACTGTCAGTTTTGCCATCGCTACCAATGCTGGAAAGAGTACCACCGCTGCCGGAGGTGACACAGGTGTAACCACTGTCCTTGGTGTCATCACTGCCACCGGTCACACTGGTGCCATTATTGGTGTCACCGGCTCCGGTAGCACCCCCGTCGGATCCGTCACTGTTGACAACACATTCGCAACCAGCACTGCCGTCATAGCTGACATCACTGACACTATCGGCATCACTGGCCGTGTTGGCACATCACACGCCGGTCACGCCGCGTTCACTGTTGTCGCTCCTGTCGCCGCTGGCACCACTGTCACTAGCGACGGTCCTACTGTACAAGCGAAGCTGAAATTAAAAGGGGATTTTCAGCGCAACCTCCCTTGCGCTTCCGGAGTGTTGTTGAGGCTGTTATGCTAGAATCGTGCTGTTAAGTGCTCGCCGTAGATCAGGGAAGTCTCGGAATCTCTGCGAGAGAGGCGCCTAAGCTATGGAGAGATTCGGGGTGCCCAGGCGCTCTCAGAAGCCTCAGGATGTGCGATCTGTGCGTATGGGTACCAGAGGGTAGCTTTAGCTGTGAGTGAGGGAGGCAGCAAATGGAGGCGTCTGGAGAGAAAAACTGCAAAGCTGTGCCTGAAGGGCGAATCCCTGCATGTGTACCAACAGTTCGGTGGACAGTGCGGTGAAAGAGGCTCGCAAAAACGAGGGATGGAGGGGAAGTTCAAGAAGGACCCTTCATCGGAATCCGGCTCAGCGATGTCACCTCCACGGCATAACAGCCACATGCGCACCCGAAGATAAGCCGGTGGCGTGCCCAACTGCTCGCTATAGGGCGTACCTTGGGTTTCGGAGCACAGTGCTTCAGGCGCGCTGAGAAGTCCTCGAAGCTGCCCTGTGGGTGGGTGCTGAGAAGATAGGGGGGGAAGGGAGGCACCTATGTTGTTTGGGCCTACTCTGTCCTGTAGGGAATCCTGACTGGGGCACTGAAGATGTTCTCGAAGAGACCTTTGGAAGGCGCTCGGAAAGACGGCGCAGAAAACTCATGGGCGTCCTACCGAATCCAGGAGGAGCGTCTACAAGAAGTCTCATTTGATAACCGTTATTATCTGTTGCTGTTATTGTTACTGGCCGCTCTGATCAGACGTTATTACATTATCAAGAACTGATCACTTGAAGAAACACATGTCAACCCCTAATGCATCCCTTCGGGGCGCCCAGCCCGGAACGCCGCCAAAAAAACAGTCGAGGAAGGCGGTCAAGGTGTATCTGACGAAGGAGGAAAAACAGCACGTAAAAGAGAGCGCCGCCCGGACGGGGCAGACCCTCTCTGGATACGGACGCCGGCGCCTTCTCCACAGAGACCATCCTCTCTTCAAAGCGGTCCTAAAAACGGACCTTCGGATGCTCGCCTGCACGCTAAAAGAAATCGAGACGGCGCTTTCCAGTGGGAACGTGAAGGAGAATCACACCTCAAACCCCACCTCCGAACAGCCCAATTCAGGAGAGGTCGTCTCTCAGGTCGGGGTGGTCCTCCGATCGATCGAAAAGCAGATACAGACCATCGAAGAGACGTTCGGCCGATGAGAGGAAGCCAATCGGTCTTGGGGTCTCACTCGATCGGTGCGGGAATCGGTGCCGTCCGTACCCATTCGAAAAGAGTCAAATCGAAAAAACGGAGGGCGGGCCTGATTCTATTGCACGATTCAGGCAGGGATCTTCTGGTCCGATGAAGGGAAAAGGGCCGGACGCGGAGAGAAGAGCACACCATGAGTCAAGATTCCCCACCGTAAATGATTGGATACATCACGAAAGTCAGCTCCTTTGGGGCGCTTGCTCGCTACCTGCAGTCCAGTACGGGCAGGTCGCCGGAGAGACGAGTCCTGTGGACGACCGCCCGCTACGTAAGCGGAGACTTGCAAAAGGCCGCCGCCGAGATGAACCTGACCCGCCACCTCGCCGAAACGGAAGCACTCGGCTATCACCTCACGATCGGGTACGACCCTACCGACCAGCCCACCCGAGCCGAGATGGAGTATGCCGTTAAGCGAACACTCGGCGCCCTCGGGCTGGGAGACAACATGGCGATAACCGTCGCGCACGGAGATGCCTACTTTGCCCACAGCCACACGATGGTTGCGCGCTGGGACTACTGGACGGCCCGCGTAGTGGAGGCATCAAACAGCTACTACGTGATCACCCGCGTAATGCGGGAATTGGAAAAGAAACTCGGAATGGAGCCGGCCCCTCGGCCCTACTGGGAGCGAACCGGGCGGGAGAGGGAGGGCGGCCGGGTAGAGGGCAGCTCAACTCGTCTCACCGAGCACTTTCCCATTGCCCTGCGAAACCGGGCGCGCTCTGCATTGCAATCGGCCACGAGCTGGTCTCAACTCCAAGCGCTTCTTCGAGAAGACGGACTTCGGTATGTGCGAGGCCGAGACAATCTTCTCGTCGCACGTGGTGAGACGACCATACGGGCTGGGCAGATCACCGGGGGCACCTCGCTGGCTAAGCTGGAAGCCCGCTTCGGGCAGACGCTGCGAGAATACGAGGCAGAGGTGGCCGGGCGTCTCATCGAGGCAGACGGGGATGAACCCCAAAAAGAAAAGCGGCAGTTTCGAAAAGGAGGTGCCACCAGGGCAGGTGGAGCCACTGGGAAACGAGCGGCCGAAGAAGGTAGAAAACGCGAGGGAGAAGAGAAGCAGGCGGAGGACCTCTTGCTGGCGCTCGCAGGGTCTTTTCGGCGGCGCGAGGAGGCCTACCAACTTACGCGGCGCTCTGCGCTTTTTGAAGCGGAAGAGGCAGATGTTTCAGGGCTACAGCAGGACCTCCGGAAAATTGAGATGCGGGGAACAGCCCTTCTGGAGGGCATGCTCCGATCGGGAGGGTCGGCCTCACAGCAAAGTATCTCCAGTGAGGGCTCCGGAGGCAGCAACCGCGAAGGAGACCGCAGGCTTAAAGATCAGGCTCTGGACCTCTGGAGAGCAGCTGCTCGGAACGTCGAGCATCCGGAGAATACTCGGAGTCTGACCCCCGAAAGTTTGCGGAGAATATTGGGCGAGAAGCGTGCTGTGAGGATCACCCCAGAAAAATCGAAGCGGCTCTTCGCCCTGCTTGAAGAGCACCGGCGGGCAGCGGGGCAGGCAACTGTGCTTTTTGGCTCAGAAGGAGAAAGGGGCGGTAAGCAAGTGCGGCGTGAGCGAGGGCAGGAAAAGCCATGGAATCTATGGGAAACCGAGACGTCCGACGAGGCGACTTCATTGGAGGCGGCTTCCCCTTCCACAGAATCCTACTCCGAAGAGGTCTATCCAGAAGGGCAGAGTCAGAAGGATGGAGTAAAAATATTAGTGGGTCCGTTGGCAGAAACTCCCCCTGCGGAAGAACTGCTCACGAAGACGCGAGAGGCAATCCAGGAGGCTCGATTGGGGCTCGAAAAGAGGCTTCGTGAGTTGCAAAGACAGGTTCAAGATGGAAAAGGAACTGCCGAGCTAGAGCGTACGCTCTGCCGGTTGCTCGGCCGGCTGGCGGATCGGGACCCGGAAGCTGCGTCTCGGTTTGCCCGGCGCTATGTCCTGGAGGAGGAAGAAAAGAGGGAGTCTGGAGCGGAGGGCAGGGGGGAAAGCGAATCCATTCTCGAAGGAGGAAGCCTCGAAAGAGAGAACCTGCAGTCCCCCGCGGTGCAGGAAGCGCTCCGTAGAGCCCTTCCGGAAGGTGTTCAGATGGAAGGCCGGAGGGGCCCACAGAAAGAGAGCCCTTCTCGCTCAAGGTAATCTTACAACAAGGGTGCTACTGCAAAAAGGCGCCCCCCATAATAAAGGTGATCCTACAATAGGCGGAGACGAACATGGAGCCAGACGCGCACACAGGGAGTGGAAATTCCCAAAACAAAAAGGACCCTGCCCGCGAAGCCGTAGACAGGGAAGACGCAGAGATTTCTCAGAATGGAAGGGGAGAAGAGCCATCCAGGCCTACTTCGGCCCCCGAGCCTCTCAGTTGGGAAGAGCTCCAGTGGAGCCTTTTCGGGCTCGGGCCTGATGGGAAGGAGCTGCCGTCCAAAGAGAAGATCCCGCATGAGGAAATTTTGGACGGGGACCTCTCCGAGGAGCTCTCATCGCTGGTTGGCGAGCTGGACACGAATACCCGACGCGCCCTGCAGGAAATTGACACCTATGCGAGCGCGTCTGCCCTCGCGCAGGAGCGGACCGCCCTCATGGGGCGAGCAGAAGATTTGACGATGGACCTGCGCGACATGCAGGAGCAGATCCGCGAGATGGAAGCAGCACGGGTAGGGCTTCGGTCAGCATTTCAGAAGGTTTACCGCCAGCCCGAAGAGACCTTTCGGGTGTGGCAGAAACTGGAATCAGGAATTGATGATGGCGAAGGAGGGGGGCGTGGTAAAGCCAGTCAGATCCTCGCCGCATCGCCTGAGCGCCTTGGCGCGCTTCGGGGCAACTCGGTTTTTGGGGTTTCCACCCCAGCGCGGTCTGAAGCCATACGGGCCGCAGCCCGAGCGGCGGGCCTCGCGCGGGCCTGTCAGGACGCGCTCCGCCGCGCCACCCGGCTCGGGGTATTCGGAAAGGATCATGCCTCTGGGCGCCACTCAGCAACGAAGGAACGGGATGTTGATGAGAATGGCACAGGCCGGTATTCGGGGCTCAACCAAAAGAGAGAAGAAATTCAGGCCATGAAAAATGAGGCGGATGCGCTCGGCGAGAAGGTGCAAGAGCTAACCGGCGGTCGGCCCCTTTCGGAGCAGAGCCGGGCGGTCATCGAAAGGGTTCAGTCCATCGCTCCCGAGCAGCGACAGGCCCTTCGAAAAGTGATTCTGGGAGCAGACGCGCAGTCGATCGGTGATGCAGAGCCCAACCGGGAAACGGGGAGGCGCGCTACGCCAGGACGGGAGGCGGTTGCAAGAGGAAACGGTATAGAGAAGGCACCTACTATGAAGCGGGGGGCTACCGCACGCTCTACGGGTAGACGGGGGCAGTCGTCCAGGAAGGCCACCTCGACGGCAGCAACTGCAAAGGGAGTTCTGAAGGCCTCGCTCCGCCACGTCGCAATTCACGTGGCGATCCGGACGCTAGATCGGGTCGATAAAGAGGCTCGGGGACGCGAGATGTTGGAGATTTGAGGACTTCGGAGCGAAGTCGACAAAAGCAGGCTGCGTCTTCGGAAGCAGCAGGCCGTTGTACGGGATATATTTACGCCCTACTCCAGTGGGTTCGGGCTACTCTTCTTCACTGGGAGGGTGCTTCCGATCAAAGAGACGCCTCTCCCAGGAGAAAGGCTCGGGCCTCTGCGCTCCAGGTCGTGGAACTCGGGGTGAAACGGATTGGTCAGGACGTTCTTGGCAAGTGGAAGAACGGCACTCGGGACCCCGAGAATTGGTGAGCGCTCCTCGTTGAACCAGTCAGTGCCGATGTCTCGGATCGCATCCCGGTGAGGGAAGGCGTCCCAATCTTCAGGGAGATCCTCCTCTTCAACTCTTTCAAGGTGCTTGTCCGGATCGAGCCGGCGCGGGATGAGGAGGTAGTTGCTACTGCGGGCCACATCATAACTGCCCAGCCACGCAAGTTTTTCCAGGACTGCAATGCAAGGGTGCTCACTCGCGTAAGCAACCTGAGTCCCCATGTGGTGCCAGCGGCCGTCAGCTTGGAGGCTGCTTTTTCCGCGGAACGTTTCGCCGAGGTGGCGTTCCTTTTCGAGTCGCCAGATCGAGAACACCGCAGGTCAATGCTAATGAACAATCAAACGTAAGGCCTTGGCTTGCGGAGTTAGATCTATGCGGGGATTCCGTATTCGATGTGGTGAAGCATGTTTTTAACTTCCGCCATGCCCGCCACTGTGTCCATGTGATCGAGCGGCGACTCCCCTCCGAGCATTGAGTGAGGTGTGGAAAGCCACTCCTGGGCCGCCTCCGTACTGTCCAAGTTCTGCCGGGCAAGCGCGACGAGCTCAGCCAGCAGCACCAGGCGATCAGATTCTCCCGTGGTAAGCGTTCCCGTTTCCGGGCGGCGGCTGAGCGTGCGGGGCGAAATCCCCATCGCGCGAGCCAGAAGCTCGTCCGACGCCTCCAGGTGCTCTTGCATCCTCTCCACCGCCTCATAGGGCAGACCGGCACGAACGGCAGCGACCCGATCGGAACCGATCTCCGGGATGATTGATGCAGCCGTCGATGGGGCTCCAGTCGGAGATATCGGGGGTGAAGAGAGATTGCAGAGGGATGACGGATATCTGGTCTCTACCAGCTGTCGCGGAGGTTTCGACAGATGCGTCAGCGGGCAGATCCCGATGAGCGGCAATGGTGTGAGAGTCACAGAGGAGGATCCCGAAGCCTTCCTCCCTGGCGAAGGTTGGTTCGAGAATACAGTTTGCCCTTACGAAAGAGCGTTCTGAGCATCCACGCCACTATTGATCGACAGGTGGGTACCGATAAAGTGGTCCTCCTGCCGCTCGACCGGTCCGCCCATAATTCGCTGGAGGACACAGAGAGGCGGATACAGCTTGTCAAACAGCATTTCCTGAAGATACTCGGCGGTGAGTTTGCTGAGACGCTCCTCGGAGATGTCCAGCGCCTGCAGGGGCGAGTTTTCCAAGAGGGCAGCCTCGACATCTACTCGTCCGTCGGGCACCTCACGAGCCAGCGCTTCCAATAGCTCCATGAGGGCTTCGTCCAAGCCCCGTTCTGAAATAGACGCCTCGCACCGTACCCAAGACGAGTCGTCACGACGGGGCCATTCTCCAATGAGTCGAACCTCCGAAGCATCTTTATCAGAGGACGGTTCTGAAAAGACTTCACTTGTGCCTTCAATGCGTAGTCCGGGGGCTCCGTGCAGCACGCGAAGATGGTAGGCCGTCTCAATGGAGGGGAGAGTGGAGCAATAAAGGCGAGCGATCAGCTCGTAGAAGGCATCCTCTGAGTCTAGGACGCGTTGGAGCGAAATCATCCCACCCGATTTGCCTTCAACAGAAAGCCCCAATGATTGTCGGTCCGAGGCAGTGAGATTGGAAAATAGAGACGCCTCGTCAAACAAGGAGGCCCGTCGAACATCTCCCGAGGCCAATGCACGGGCGGCTTTCTGCAAGGCTCGCAGGAGGGCGCCGCGAAGCGTGTGCTCCAGTGCGGAGCTTACCCCTCGCCGGAGATCTCCCGAAGGCGCCTCCCAGGTCACCTCGACCATCGGGCTGTAGCGCCCAGAGGACAGGCGCTGAAAGTACAGGGAAACGCCCGGCGGTCCACTAAGCAGCTCCCGTAGGTCCTTGTGCAGTGGCGGAAGGGCCAGTTGGGTGAGGTGCTCCACTTGCTTTTCAGCAGAGAGGCCTTCGTGAAAGACAGAAAACGGCGTAGGGCGTGTCTGTGAGGAGGACGGAAACTCATCGAGAGACGCGTTTTCCCACTCATCCACGAGCACTCGACAAAGATCGTGGGTCGCGCTCAGGAGGGATCGGGGCCCCAGCGTTCGTGAGCGACTTTTGGTATTGCCATCTCGATCCTCATAAGCGACGGTCAGGAGCGGCACATAGTGGCCGTTTCGCTTGCGAATAGTGAGTGAGAGATCGGGAACACCCTCAAGGGCCTCATTCCTGGCCTGCAGGATCTTTTCTGCTTCCTTCGTAGCGCCAGAAACGGCTTTCTCGAAGAGGTGCTGGACGCGCTCCGTCGTGGTCGCCTCCTCAAACCAGCCTTTCGGCAGGGCGCTGAAAAGATAGCTCCGTCGGACGTCAACACGCCCGGCCTCGTATTCGTCGACAAGGCGTTTAGAAACTTTCCAGACTCCTTGCCGAGGCGACCACTTGAGAAGCGACAGAATGTGACGCCGGACTTTGCCTTCCGGGGTGGTCCACCGGACCTGGAGGGCAGGATGAACGAAGCCTTCTGCATCGGTCCGTTCGATGACAGTCATCCCGGGAACGTCAAACTGAGACTGCTTCGCGGCGCTTTTCTGACGAGCGACCTCAAAAGAGAGGGCATCCGGCATCTGGTCTTTGATGAGGTCCCGCCAGATGAGGGCCGCGTGACGAGCGCCCTTCTGTCCGCCGAAACGGGCATCCGAGAAAAACTTCTTTCGGAGGGTCCCCTGGCGCTGCACGCGAACGAAGTCGCCGTGTGTGTCGCCCTGCTCGGGGTCGGTGTCGACCCGGCTGATGTTTGTGGTATCTGACCTATCCGGCTCCTCCTTGTAGCGCTGGCTCCAGAGAACGGCGGCCGTGTACGCCGCCTCCACGGAGCCGTAGACCTCATCGGGAAAATACACGGCTTCGGTCTCCGACAGGCCTGGGAGACCCTCAGGTGAAGAGTCGACTTCGGACGAAGATACGCCTTCCTTTGAGGCCTTTTCCGGCACTGCCTTCCAGCCTTCTAGGGCCGGATCTCTCGGGTCGCTGAAGTCAATCCGCACGACCGCTATTCCAGATGGAGGGGCCTCCTGCTGGCCTTTCATTTCACTATGGAGTCGTCTTATTGTCAGACATTACGACTGTCTCTCGCCGTTGTCTCCTCTGAGCAATCCCGTTCTGTGTGCCTGGCGGATTCGGGTTTTGGGTAGCTCCTCAGCAGCACGCTCCAGGGTGGACTGCAAATTTGAACGCGAGGCTTGAGAGTAGAATAAAGAAGGGAGGCGAGGAATGCAGAACGGTCGCGATGTGGCCAGGACTCAGTGCCGCATCGGGTTATGATAGATAGGCAAGCGGTGGGCCGAAGTGCTAGGGAGCTATGGCACAACAGTGATGCGCCAGAAGGGGGAACCGGATGGGGGATGGTGAAATCTTTGAGGAAGGGTCAGGAAAACCAAAGAGAGGGTTGCCTGGAAGGATGGATTTCAGTATTAAGGAAACCCCAAATCCGTGCGCTCGGGTCTCGCTTGGGCGGGACTCGCCAAATACCTTTCACTCAGAGTCGCCCCCTACGGAAGCCTTTGCGGTTTCCGGTACCACCGGACTGCTTTGGAGGGGCAGTTCGGTAGGTCTATCCTATCAGGGGGTGTGGCTTTAGATTGCGGATTTCCTTTATGCTCATTCCACCCCCACAGCCGTGTCCGGCATGCAGTCAATACTCCGTTCGGTTTTTCGAGGACGAAGAAAAGATTCCAATACCCTTACTCCTACAAGAGAGGGACGGATGTAGAGAGCCCGTGAGGCTGGCTCCCGGTTCAACGAGACCAATCGAGAAGAGCAATGATTTCGTCGGCCGGCAATGGCATCCCGAGCGATTTCTGGTGTCTCTCTGTACCGCCTGTGGGTTTGCTCGCCTTTCCGTTAGGGGCCGGCTCATCAAAAACGGGCACTCACCAGAAGGAGGTACACGCGCTAATGACGGCCACAGGGACGATGCAAAACGGATCTTCGTGGTACACCACGACGTGCTGTGCTGCGGTGAAGGAGCCGCTACTGATGGTGAAGTGGGTCGTCGGAAAGGGGAGGGGGGCAGCCGCCAGCTGTGTGCTCTGGAGAGGAGGCTCGTTCAACAAGCCCTATCGCCGATGACCACGCTACCGGGAACTCTCCCAGCAGAAGAAATCTATGCCCCGGCAGAATGGACGTATTTTGTAGGTGGCAAAGAGGCGTGCAGGGGGGCGTTTCAGAAGCATCTGAACCAGGTGTATGCCGCCCGAGCATCGTGGCTACGAGACTGACTCGACAGTTCCTTGTGGCGGACATTCGACCTGAGGAGCAGTATCCCTCTGACGCCGCCAGCCCATGGCGTTAGTCTTCAAAACATAACCGCGCAATCCGGAGTGGAGACTGCATGGAGTGGATATATTCATCAATAGGGGCGAGGCTCATCTCACCACCACCGTCGGGAGAAGGGACACGTCGTCTTTTCGGCTCTGCCGTGAACAGCACCTCCCCACTGTTCTCAGTCAGCTCAGAACTGGTTCGAGAGCATGAGCCTGACTCCGTCGTGTCGGCAGTGAATTACTCATCGCGTTGGTGGCGTCTTTAGGGATTGGTCAGAATACAGGAATAGGCCAGAGCACCGCTGCGGCAAAGGCCGTCTGCGGTATATTCAACGCGCAGGGCGGCTGCGTGCTTTTCGGCACTTGTATTCTGAAACAGGGTAACAGGATTGCCTCGATTTTGAAGCGGGGCGCACCCGCCCGCGATGTTCTCACCCGATAATCGAGAGCGGGCTCCGCGTCCCAGCCTTTCCCTTCTGGAGAACGTGAGTGTAGATCTGAGTCGTCCGCAGATCCTCGTGCCCCAGAAGCTCCTGAACGGTGCGGATGTCAGTCCCGTGCTTCAAGAGATGAGTTGCAAATGAGTGGCGAAGCGTGTGAGGACTGGCGGGCTTGGTGATGCCGGCGTCCCGAACGGCTTGCTTCACGGCTTTCTGCACCGCCGACGGGGAGCGGTGATGGCGCTTTATGTCCCCGCTTCTCGGATCTTCCGATCGCCGGCTAGACGGAAAGACGTACTGCCATTTCCACTCCGTTGCTGCATTCAGGTACTTGCGGGCCAGAGCCAGCGGCATGGACGCCTGCCCGTATCCGGCCTCCAGGTCCTCCCGCCAGATCGCCTCGCTCTTCTGTAGTTGGCGCCGAAGGGGCGCCTCTAAGGGGTCGGGAAGAATGGTTCGGCGATCCTTCTTTCCCTTTCCTTGCCGGACGGTGATCTGCTCGTAGCCGAAATCAAGGTCTTTGACCCGCAGGCGAAGAGCTTCTGATAGGCGGAGCCCTGCTCCGTAAAGCAGGTGAGCAACCAGGCCATTGGTTCCTTCCATCTCCCCGAGGAGGGCTCTGGTCTCCTCTTCTGAAAGTACGATAGGAAGACGCTCCGGCTCGTTCGCGCGCTCAAAATCGGTGATCTCGTCCCACTCCCGCCCAAGGACGTCACGATAGAGAAAGAGAAGAGCATTCAGGGCCTGGTTTTGCGTCGAGGCGGCCACCCGGCGCTTGGTGGCAAGGTATGAAAGATATTTTCGGACCTCTTCCTTGCCCATCTTGCTGGGATGGCGCGTGTTGTGGTATTTCACATAGCGGACAATCCAGCGGGTATAGGTCTGTTCGGTGCGGTAGGTGTAGCCGCTGCGCCGACAGGCGGCTCGCACTCTGCCCAGAAAGTCAGAGGAGCCGTTTCCAGGCCTGTCCCCTTCAGGCGGGTCCGCCTTGTAGGAGGTGGAGGAGTCGGAAACAGAAGAATCGGAAACGGGAGCAGCCGTATGGGACATCGGAAGGGCAGAGCAGGAACTGTGGGTTCACTGGGACGAGAAGAAGTGCAGGGCCAAACCGCCCCCTTTGAACTACCGGAAACGACCTCTTATCATGTAGACACGCGGAGGCCGGTCGGCATAACGTGTCATATTCGGGGTTATGAGGATCCGATCGGCTTTTCGCTCTGCCTGTTTTGAGTAAACCCTTGATAAGAAAGGGCTTAGCGAGGGTTGAGATTCATGTTATGCCGAACGCATCCGTGTTACATCACGGAAGTGATCGGCCTAAGATATGTTATGCCGTCATAAGCATTTCGTAGCTTTATGCCCGAAGGTGGATTGCTTGCACTTCTAAGTGTGGCAACCGGTTGGCTCCTGAAGGAAGTTAGCCAGTTAATGTCGAAGCGACGTGAAAGAAAGAGGGACATCAGGGTGGCACTGTTTGCTCTGGTGGATCTAAGGAAGACACTTCTGGATGACAAAGCAGTCCTCGAAGAAGCATCAGAGGAGGGTTACATGCCAGAGATATATTTCGAAATATTAGACATAATATTAGAGGATGAATGGGCAGAGTCAGGTGAATTCAAGAAAAGAATAAAAGATATATGCAGTAAGATTGCTAAAATAGACCCATACCTTGCTCATGAGGTAAGAGTTGGGGCGAATGGAATGGTTAAAGCTAGGGAAAGAGATACGAGTGATTGGGCGGGTGGAGAGTTCCATAGTCAAGGAGTGTCAATTCGGAGAATGGCGGCTGAGCACGGAGTTAATTTTTTAGAGGATATAATCAGAAAACTTGCGTTGCGTCATAGTATATGGATGTGGTGTAAGGTGAGGTACAGGCAGTACAATGAATCAATCGACACTGCAATCCCAGAATTGATCAAAGAAATATCAGAAGAGGCGGAATCGATTGCCGAAGAAGACGAGCATAACAAGTCGCTGTAGGGGACGAAGGGCCAGTGCCGCCATCGGTTGAGGTCAACCGAGCGGGCTGGGCTTCGCGGACCTGGAGCGACTACGCCGGTGGGTGGACACTTCGGCGAGCGGCTCTTTTCTTGCAGAACAGGTCAAAGGCCGAACCGTGTCTCGGCCCTTCGCCCCTAAGCTCCCCCGTTATGCTCCGCAGCAACATCCGCGGTTGCTGGCGGTTTTTAGAATACTATGGCTACAGTTCAGACCCGAAAAGACTTACTAGAGCGTCTGCGACACCACAGAGACGATCTACGTCGGCTCGGCGTTCAG
>NZ_MQWC01000006.1 GCF_002954405.1 Salinibacter sp. 10B
ATCATCGGCGACATGGGCGGATCCTCTCCCGGGTGCTCCGGAAAGACGTACACCCAAGTGCCCTCCTGCAGTGGCTCCGTACTCGTGTCGAGCACGCCGGTCTCGTGGTTGGCCGTCATGACGGTCTGCTGCGGCGCGATTCGCCACAGGGACGCTTCGTTCGCGTCGGGACCGGTGGCCCCGTGGAGCGGATTCTCGCGGCTCGACCCCGGGAGGTCGGGAAAGAAGTACTTGATGGGACCGGGCGGAACGTCTGAAAGTTCAGCAGACCCATTCTCGTCGAGCGTGGTCTCTTGCTCGGACCCGTCCGGCAGGATCACGACGACCGTTTCGTCCGCCACGGGCGCGTCGGTCACGAGGTCGCGGAGGCGGATGCTCAGGTCGTCCACGAATCGCATCACGCCCGTGCTCTTCGCGTCCTGCGAATCGGCGATGATGCCGCTCACGTCCACCGTGTAGAAAAACTGCGGTTGCACGTAGCCCTCCGGCGCCTTCCACTCCGGCACAATGTCCGCGGTGTCGCCCGGATACTGGAACCGGTACATCACCTCCACGGCTCCGTTTTCTACCCGAGGACGCAGCCGCGTCACCGGGACGTGCGCCCCGCGCTCCTTGTATTCGAAAATGCGGACGGTCGCCCGGCGGCCGTCGGGCGCGCCTTTCGCGTCGGCTGTGAGCGTGAGAATGTCTCCGCGTTTGACTTCTTCCTGCGACCACCGCGGACCCGCACCGGCTCGGTCACCTTCAGGGCCTCCGACTCGGCCGAGAGGCCGTGGTTCGGCATCTTGACCTTCGCCAGGAGGCCGCCCTTCGCCTTTTGCGGCACCCGAAGCCGGAGATTCATGTCCTCGCCCGCGAGCCGGCCGTCGAGGGTGTTGTGGACGGTCC
>NZ_MQWC01000007.1 GCF_002954405.1 Salinibacter sp. 10B
GGCGGCCAAGACGTTCGAGTCGATTGACAACGCGCCGGAGGAGCGAGAGCGCGGGATTACGATTGCGACGTCCCACGTGGAGTACGAGACGGAGAACCGGCACTATGCGCACGTCGACTGTCCGGGGCACGCGGACTACGTGAAGAACATGGTGACGGGGGCGGCGCAGATGGACGGGGCGATTTTGGTGGTTGCGGCCACCGACGGCCCGATGCCGCAGACTCGAGAGCACATTTTGCTTGCGCGGCAGGTGGGGGTTCCGTACCTGGTGGTGTTCATGAACAAGACCGACCTGGTCGACGACGCGGAGCTGCTGGAGCTTGTGGAGATGGAGGTTCGGGAGCTTTTGACCGAGTATGAGTTTCCGGGAGACGAGGTGCCGATGGTGCGGGGGTCGGCCCTTAAGGCCCTCGAGAGCGAGGAGGAGCACGAGGACAAGATCATGGAGCTCATGGAGGCGGTCGACGAGTACATTCCGACGCCGGAGCGGGACGTGGAGAAGCCGTTCTTGATGCCGGTGGAGGACATCTTTTCGATCACGGGTCGGGGGACGGTTGTGACCGGTCGGATTGAGCGGGGGAAGGTGCAGCTGCAAGACGAGGTAGACATTGTCGGGATGCAGGAGGAGAAGATGGAGTCGGTGGTGACCGGCATTGAGATGTTCAACAAGACTCTGGAGGAGGGGGAGGCGGGAGACAACGCCGGCATTCTGCTCCGGGGGATTGAGAAGGAGGAGGTCAGCCGGGGAATGGTGTTGGCGGAGCCGGGGACGGTGACGCCGCACAAGGAGTTTGAGTGTGAGGTATACGTGCTTTCGAAGGAGGAGGGCGGTCGCCACACGCCGTTTTTCGACGGATACCAGCCGCAGTTTTACTTCCGGACGACCGATGTGACCGGATCGATTGAGCTGGAGGAGGGGGTAGAGATGGTGATGCCGGGGGACAACGCGACGTTCAAGGCG
>NZ_MQWC01000008.1 GCF_002954405.1 Salinibacter sp. 10B
ACTCGTGACCGGGTCCCTTTTCCCCGTGGTCCCGGACCTCCTCGTGATCGAATGTATATCCGTCGTCCGATTCCATGTCTTCAGTCTTTTAACCGTTGAAAACTGAACGCGCATGAAGGAGAGAAGGCTATGAGTATACGGGGGCCAGAACACCGGCCGATTTATGAGGCGCTGAGGAATCAGCCGCCACGCCCGGGCTCCCTTCGTACTCAAACTCCGGCTGGAGGTCGGCCGACTTCGCGGCCCGGTAGTCGATCCGGAGGGTCACGCTCGCTTCTACCGAGTCGAAGTCCCTTGTGGGTCGGACGGTCTGGTCGTGAGCCACCTCCGTAGCATCGGCAACGGCCGAGCCGTCCCAGGTCCAGCTGGCAGAAAGGAGGGTACCGTCGTCTTTTCGCATCATCTGGTCGGCGGAGTCGAGAGAAGTGGCTGTTTTGTCGAGGTGCGTCTCGTCGCCGACCACGAGGAAGTCGGACGTAAGCGAAAGGGATACTTCCGTAAGCTGCATAAGTCCGGGCTGGAACGTGCGCGGCTCGACACGGAGGCGGACCTCTTCGAGGCTCATTTCTTCACTGATATCCAGCAGGACCTGCACCCGGGGGCGGGCGATGATCTCAAACAGGTCGTTGAGTTCGGTCGTGAGACGCTTGGAGCCGAATTCACCCTTCGGCAAGTATCCGGAATACCCTTTCTTGGACCAAACGGAATTCTTGAACCACTCCTCCAGTTCGGTGTCACTG
>NZ_MQWC01000009.1 GCF_002954405.1 Salinibacter sp. 10B
AAAAAACTCATCAGCGGCTTCTCGTACGTCAGAAGCAACGTGATGGCACCAATAAGGCCTACGGCCGGATTACCAAACGTCGAGATGAGTGCCCCAAGAGCGCCCTTCGTCGAGCCCGTTTCTTGCCGAAGCCTCTGCCATTGCTCACTCATCAAAGGAATCTGATTCGCAAGCCCGACGACGCCAAAGCGGGCATCGCTGAGTCCCTGGACCATTTCGAAGCCGAGCGCAGACGCACTCGATTGTACCGAGGAGGTCATCGACCGGTTGCTTGATTCCAGGCGCCTAGTCACACTGGAAAGCTCTTGCATCTCGCGTTGGGGACGCTGCGCTGCATCGGCAATCCTTGACATCGACCGCTCGACAGTAGACCCGGTGTCGGACGCGGCCGACTCCAGGGACTCCATGCGCTTCTCGGTGCCCTCGGTCGAGGCCTGCAGCGTCTCCATCGACTTGGCGCTTTCTTCGGCGCTGTCGCCCATCGACTCCACCGCACGGCCAGCCGACTGTGACGACTCGATTACGGCCGCCTCCATGGACTTCGCCGATTCCTCCACGCTCGATTGCGCATTCTCCACCTGCCCCAGGGCCTTGATCGTCGTTTCGTCCCCGTCGATTTGAACACGGAGCTGGACGCCTTCGACTATGCTAGCTGCCATAACTTCGATGCCCTACGTGGGCTTTTGCATGCAAAATCGGATAAGCGTGCTGGTCAGTTGCGGCCCGGGACGCCGGCCATCAGCCTCGACACTTCGATTCCGTTCTGAATCTCCCGCCGGAAAAGCGGCACGGTGGACCCGATTGCCTGCAGGCCGCGAATGCGCCGAATGTCCACACCGTAGCGTTCGGCAAAGATTGACCGGACCGATACACAGAGCACCTGTGCCTCCGTGTCCGTCTCATATACCTCCCGGCATACGCACTCCACGACGTCATCCAGCGACTCAGGACGGCGCCCGTCGAGGGTGTCAGGGAGGCGATCGAGACGCCGACGAGCGGTTTCTTCGTCATCCCATCCACCGGCAGCCGCCCTCAGATCCGAAATGGCACCCTGGTATGCTTCCTTGTCCAGGTCCTGCGGAGAGTCCGGTGGCTCGGGGGCGATATACTCGTCCCATAGCCCAATGACGACGTGCTTGAGAAGCTGTAGCTTGCTCATCGAGTCGAGGCGTCTTCGGTGTTTGTGCGAGAAGAGTCGTGCTCTGTCGTGCAAACATCAGTTCCGGCGGTGCTGTGCGGCTGGACTGTCCGGACGTCCGATCCTCTCATCTACGATGTCAGCCATCATCTTTGCATCGGCGAGCGTCTCGATCGCCTGCGTCACGGCTTCCACCGCTTCGGGGTCGGATGCATCAAGTTCATCGAACGCCGTGCGCAGGAAGCTCAGCGCATTGCGGATCGTATCGGTGGCGTCCTCTACCCAATCGTCCGCTTCTCGTACATCGTCCCACAGCTCCGCCAGTCGGGCCATTAGCTCCGGATCGGAGTCAAGCTGGTTTCGCCACCGTTCGATGGATTTGCGGCTGCAGCCGTGCTCCTCGGCCGCTTCCCGATCGGTCGTGAGAGCCGCGTCAATGATTGCTCGAGCCTTCGTTTCGGTTGAGTAGGACATCTGCCTATCGGTCAAATTTGGAATTCCGTCCCTACAGGTAGACAAAAGTGGACATCAGTACCGAATGCCCATGCGCGCATGGGTGCATTCTGGAGTACCGTCGGAGGGTCGATTCTTGGGGAACGTGCTCAGAGCAATAGCCGAATGCGTAAAAGCGAGTACAACTCCGTCTTGGGGAACGGAGCCTGTGTAGAAGACCGATCGGGTGCGAATTAGTGAAAGTCGAAGCCTGACACCGATTGGCGAATAGCTTCTTCGTGGTCCCGTGTCCACCGCTCAACGAAGCCTACCACGTCGATTCCATCGGTGCCGTAGCGGCTGGCTCGCGCCTGCTCCATGTACTGCCGGCGTAGCGTCCTCATCTGCTCAACGCGGCTCTGCCTTCGTTCAATAGCCTCTCGCGTCTCCTCGACCTTTTCCTTCGGCACGTACTCCTTTTTCTGGTTGCCATCCTCGTCCCGCCAGCGGTGGTGCCAGTACGGCCCATGCAAGTCCTCCTCACGGCCACTCTGACACTTGCACCCGTCCTTCCCGCAGCGCTTCCGTTCCTGATGAAGCGAGCCGAGCTTTTCCCCGGGCAGTAGCCGGGGGATCGCGAACCAAACCGGCTCGGCCTCAAGTGAGGACATCTTGCGGGCCGCTTCCTGAATCGCGCAGGCCTCTGGAAGCGACGTCGCATACGATCGTCTCTCATGACCATGCTCGGGTTTTGCGCGCTGAAAGCTATCCGGATGAGCATAGAACGCTGGAAGCATCTTCGGCGGGACCTCGTGCCAGCCACCAAACGCCTCCCGAACCTGCCACCACCACCGACGAGCTTCTTTCCACTGCCCGGGATCGAGCGGCCGATGCACGCCTAATTCCGTATCTTGATCGAGGTCATTCATCATCCTTGTCGAAGGCAGAAAGATGCTTCGCGTCGTTCGGGGAAGACGGTCTTGAGGTTATCGGCAACGTCGAACCTCCATGCGGTATCAGCGCCTGATTGTGCTCCATGGGGATTCCTCCAACACCCTTCGGCCATGAGGTATCAGCGTATAAGGGTGCGCCATGAGGTATCAGAACGATTCCTGTCGATAGTCACCGGAAATGTAGTCGGTGACGGCTACCCGAAAGTCCTCCAGTCTCCGGCAGAGCGTCCAGCAGTGCTGGTGCTTCAGGAGACGGGCCCGCCACGTCCTTTGGGTATCCCGGAGGCGCCCCTCCGCGCTTTTGAGCTCAACCCACAACGCCCCGGCTGGCACCTCGTCGCCATTCGTCCACGTCACGGGCCGCACGATCGGAAGGCATAGATCTGGAATCCCGGCCCGCGCTCCCATCGCTTTCATCCTGGCGCCGGCGGCCGCCGAACGTGCCCCGCCATTCGGCGGGTGAAAGAGCGCCTTGAGCTCCGGAAGGGCTGCGGATTGGACATCGGCCCACTGCACGCAGGCTCGGTGCAGTTCGTCCTCGGACCGGTCCTGCCCGAAGAGGTCCCGGGCCTCATCTGTCGAAATCGTCTCGTTAGCGGTCTCCTGCCCGTAGAGGGCGGCCGCCTGGTCTTTGCCGTCCATGAGCCTGTCAATTTTTGCGTGCGAAACCGATTTGATCACCGGTCTCCCCATCTACGAGGCGCATCACCCCATCCTCCTGTGAGTGCCGGAAGAGATGGGTGTTATCTGCCGTCCCCAGTTGCCCGCCCGCGCTGGCGATCGGGCGCCAGTCCCCGCCATGAAGGCGGATGTGCTCGTAGCCGAGAAAGTCGAGTACGTCGATCGCGTCGTGCATTTCTGGATTGCCGTTATGGCACAGGAAACAGTGTCCTTCACATTGTGTGCTTTGCATGTGTAGGTGCCGGTGCAATAGCGGAACCACCTTCGAAAGGGAATCACCTATGCACCGACTCTCAAAAAGGCAATTCGTCGTCGGGCTCGAACGTCTCTTCCCCAGTGGCGCCTTGACTGCCGGCGTTTTCCTGCTGGTCCTGCTGTGGCGGTCCCTCGTCGAAGCTCTGACCACCACCCTGCGAGCGTTGCCGTTCTGATTGCTCGCCCGGCCCCGCTTGACGGTTCGAGTCCAAGAACATTACCTCTCGGGCCTTGACCTGCGTGGTGTACCGCTCGTTGCCGTCCCGATCCTCCCACTGGCGCGTTTCCAGGGAGCCTTCCACGTAGACCTGCGAGCCCTTGCCCAAGTACTCGTTGCAAATCTCCGCCAGCCGCTCCCAGGCGACGACGGTGTGCCATTCGGTCTTCTGCACCTCCTCGCCATCGCGATTGGTGTAGCTCTCGTTCGTGGCAATCCGCAGGTTGCAGACGGCCGTACCATCGCCGGTGTACCGGAGCTCCGGTTCCTGTCCAACATTGCCGATGAGGATTGCCTTGTTGACGGATCGTGCCATCAGATGAAGTCTATCGGTTCAAGATCTTGTTGGTGGTCCGAGTGATCTGCTCCAATGGTCCGGGTGCGGTCCAAGTGGTTATCCCCACCACCCGGACCGGGAAAACAGCGTTTCTGGTCGCTGAGGGTCGATTTTGGAAGGTGGTCCGGGTGGTCCGGGTAATTGGCACGTCTTTACCTTTACACACACCCCTACTCCCCTCTTGTCTTCTCTTTTCTTTACCCCCTGTGTCGGCCTGTAAAACATTATTTACCTGGACCACCTGGACCAGTAGTGAAAAAGGGGGTTTAGAGCCGCTGAATAGGGAAACAGCGGTCCGGGTGCCCCTTGTTTTCACCCGGACCACCCCCGGACCGCACCCGGACCACCACCCAGACCGGCTACTCTTTCTGCTCAAATGTGACGTATCGAATGCGGCTTCCATTACGTCGGCGCTTGCTCTGGTTCTTTTCGAGGCTGTAGATGCGTGCGAAGGCACTGAGCCAGTATCCCATCTTTCTCTTCGTGAGGTCCTCGTAGTCGGGGGAATAGGCATCGCGGAAGGTTCGCCAGAGGGCATCCTTTTCGTACTCCTTTCCTGGTTCAATAAAGTCGACGGCCCACTCGGCGAAGTCCGGGCATGTCTGCTGCTTCAGGCGACGGTACGCCACGTTCTTGCGGTCGTAATCCGTCAGGCCGTCGCGTAGGTAGAGGCGGACGCAGGCCATCATCACGTTGAAAAACTGCGCCCACTCCTCTTTCTCCCAGTCGTCGAACAGACGGTGCCCGAACTCGTCCTCCGGGGTGTGCTCCGGGCTGTAGTAATCCGCAAACTCGACCTGGAAGGTGCGGTCGTCGAATGAGGCTCCTTCTCCTTCGACTACGTAGTTGGTTGACAGGAGGAACTTGGGGGAGTCCTCGAAGGGGATCGTCACGCGGTCTTGTCCCTTGCGCTCCACCGGGAAGTCATCAGTGATGAGTGAGAAGAGCCGCTCGAATGGGAACCGCTTTCGGATGTCATTGAAATCCACGACCTGCGTATCGAGCCCGACTTCCTGGAAGGCAAAGCGGCTGTCGAAGGAGAAATTGCGGCCGTCGATGCGGAGGGTAGGGCACGTGTGCTGCAGCGCCTTCGACGTAAGGCTCTTGCCTGTCCGGCCCTCCTCCACGTCTGCGTCCTTTTCGTCCATCAGGATCACCGCCTTGGTTACAGCTGGGTCCTTGTAGCCGTGTTGCAAAAACCCGAGGGCCGTGCAGAGCGAGTGGTGGCGGTCGTTCTCCTGACCGGCCACGTTGTAGAGGTGCTGATGCCATTCCCAGTCCTCGTAGTCGTCCCGATCGGTGAGGTCAACAAACTTGCGGTTGATGACCTGGTCTTCCCAGATGACGCCGTCGAGCTCGTCGTAGGAGTGCAGTTCGTAGCCTTCGGCCGTCACCTCAACGAATCCATTCTGGAAGTAGAAGTACGCTGCCGTGGCCGTGTCGCGGTGAAACTGCAGGTCCATCGGCGACAGAAACTCGAAGAGCGCGTCGGAGAAGTACACGTTTGCGCCTCTCAGGAGCGCGTCGACTACCTGCTCTCCATTGTCCAGGTCGAGGTTTCGAACGTACCGGAGGGCAAAGTCCTTGATGTTCTCACGGGAGGTGCGGCGCACGATGTTGTCTTCAACCCGAACGAGCATCGACTGGAGGTCGGACTCTCCGTAGAACTTGCCGAAGCCCTGATCCTCAAGGAAGCGGATCAGACCAGCTCGATCGATCTTGTAGCGACTGGTCTCCCCGTCGAAATACCAGAACTGAGCAGGGTCTGAGTTGGAAGTGTGACCGTTGGTAGTCGGTGAAAAAGTCGGGGCGTTCTCGATCGCGTTGAGGAGGTGCATCCGGATCTCTTCGTCGTTGAGCCCCTCCTCCCGCTTCTTCCCAATCCAGTCGCTCACGTCGCCTCCCCCGGAGGGCCGCTCGTCGAGGCGAACGACCTTCACGGACTCGGCTGTGTTGATGAGGGCATTTGCGACCTGGCTTGCGTGACTGTCTCCCTCATCATCATTGTCGGGGAAGATGGCCACGTGAAGCCCCTCGAAGTGCGGTGCCGCTACGTTGGCGTCGAACGAGTTGGCACCGAACGGGGTGGTCGTCGCGGGGATGTTGAGTTCCCGCATGTTGTCAACGTCCTTCTCGCCCTCGTGGTAGGTGACGAATTCGGGACCACCCTCGGACTGAGCCGAAAACTCGGGAATGCGATACGGGATCTTCTCACGGCCGTGGAGCCCTATCCCCTCTCCTGGCACTTCCGGATAAAAGGATTTGCTGCGGCTCGGGTTGTTCAGGCCTGCTGGCGGCTCCTCACGTACCTGCTCAAAAACAACATCTCCGCTCAGGTTGTGGTACGGATACCGGGCCACTACTTGACCTTCGCGGGGCGCCCAATCCTGGGATTCAGTTTCAATTCCTGCTTCGGACGCGACGTATTCGAGGGCTTCCCCGAAGTCCATGTGCTTGACGTCCATTACGGCCTGGAATACGTCTCCGCTGTATCCTTCATCCCCATGGTCACGAACGCCTCCATGCTGGAGGTTGACGGAGAAGTTTCCCTTCCTTCCTTCCCCCAAAGCAGGCGGGCCGTGTAGCTTCCCTATCCACCCGTCGGCGTTTGGCCGCTCCTCTTGAACGTCTTTGAACCCGAGGTCGCGGAAGATTTGGCGGTAATCGGACTCGGTCAGGCGCTGCCGCACATCGTCGGCATCGAGGTCAGCCATTGTGATCACCCCCAGCAGACAACTGCTGCTCGACGTGTTGTGCCGCGGCGTCGTGCGCGGCCTTTGCGGCCGTCGCAGCATAGCGCCAGTTCATTCCCTCAAGGATTGCCCGCACGACCGCGTACGTCTGCATATAGACGTCCGAAGTAGACGCCAGAGCGGGTGGACTAAAGGTTTCGAGGTACACCTCTCCGACTGTCGATGCTTCGCGGGGAGGATCGCCCCGATGCGGCGTGGACCGCGGCCTCGACGGCCGCTTTGGAACCTTCTGTGTGTCGGACGTGTGTCTTTGCATGCCGTCGTCGTTGTCGGTCATGATGCCCCGCTCCGGCTCCTCGCCAAAGGAATATTCGCCGGACGGGGCATTCGTATGTCGAGTTATGCTTTTCTTTCGGGGACTACAGCGGCCCGCTCGATTCTCCAGACAGAGCCAATTTTCCTTGCCGGCAACTCGCCAGTAGTACAGTGGTGGCGGACGGTCCGCTTTGGCATGTCGAGGTAAGCGGAAGCGGTCTTGACATCTACCCATTTCTGGTTCTCGTCAACTTTCGTTTCTGCAGCTACTGGCATCGCATCTTGTATTTCTACTTGGTTGCGCGTTCGGTAAATGCGGCAACATCGCGTTGTGGTTGGACACAACTTGTGTCCAGAACCGAGGGTTTACCCCAAAATCTGGGAAACTCCACGCCACCGATCATTCCGTTGACTCCTCTAGGGTCCGCTGGACCTGTTGGCGTGGGATAATCCAAGAGCCGCCTAGTTTCTCAGCATCCCAACGGCCGGTTGCACACCAATGCTGAATTGTGCGCACGGGCACGCCAGTGAGCTCGGAAGCGGTCGATACGTCTACGGCCTCAATTGTGGCGGGCATGGAAAGACGGAAAGTTGAGCAAATAGAAAAGGGCGGCCCTCCCCTGGCCTACGGATCACGTAGGTCAAAGGAAAGCCGCCCTCAAAAGAGCGGTACTGCTCAAATGGTGCCGGGCTACTGGCCCCGCCGCAAGTGGTCGTGATCGATCGCCCCGTCGTACAGGCGGACGTGGCAGTTGTCGCCTCCGGTCTTCGTCGCCTCCAGCTTCGCGCCATCGCGGCGCAGCTGCATGAAGGCGGGGACCTTGTCGATCAGCTTCTGTACGACCCGCTGGGCGTCGGGGTCGTCTTCGAGTTCGTCTGGAATGTGTATGTTCATGTGTATTCAGGCGGACCAGGCCTCTGCCATTACGCACGGGCGCAAGTCCCCCCTGTTCCGATCCGGTGAAGGATCGGCCAGCGGCAAAGTTTAGCGCGCAAAATCGGATCACGCCCCAGGTGGGAGCGTATCCAGGTACTGAAATAGCAACGTCCATGCTCTCGAGATTCTGTCCTTGAGGGTGTGGTTCGCGCCTCGCTTCGCAGTCCCTGCCAAAAGACTTGCGCGGAGCGGGGCGTTGCTATATCTACGGGCAATTATCCCCTGTAAGCGCCTTTAAAATCCGGCGAGCTTCGATCGAAGGAGCTTATTGAGTCCACACGATCGAGGTCAAGGGAGATCTTGCCAGTTTTTCCATCGTTACTGCGGTCGTAGGAATATGACTGTGCTCTTTCGGTGTCACCACCATTCAGCCGGTCGTTGTGGTCGTCGATTATCTCATCAACAATGTTCTCTGGCACACCATCGTACTGGTGTTCATGGAATTCCCCAGATTCAGACTCGAAAGTGACGATAACCACCATATCTGAAGCTTTCTATCCGAAAAGGTAGATTGAGAGTGGAATCACAACGGCCAGCACCGCTCCGACGGCCGCCACGGCCGAGACGATCGAGGACCGAATGCCCTCCACTTTCTGCCCCAGCCGCTCTTCTGAGAGTTCGATCCGTTGCGTGAGACGCTCGTCGAGCTCGTCGATCCGGTTGTTCAGGCGCTCCTCCACCTCGTTCAGGTCCTCCTTCGTTGCGCTGGCAACGTCCATCTCAGACAGAGCATCGGCCAATCGGTCGGCTTGCTCCTCCGAAAAGACCTCGTCACGTTTCAGGTGCTTGAACACCTGGTGGGTGTCTATTGGCATAGGTTACGCCTCATCTTTCGAGTGAGCGTCGAATGCCGCCTCTGCGAGCTCGCTGCCAACCTTCTCTGCGAGCTGCCTCTCCGTAATACGATGGCGGTTGCCAACCTTGTTGGTGCGCAGGTCCCCGCCCTCGATCCAGTTGTAAACCGTGCGCCTCGTTACCCCACAAGCTTCAGCGACTTGTTTGGGGCTCAGGGAGGCTGGTCGTTTCATCGTGACAGGCATGGGCCAGTGGCGTTAGTAATATGCAACTGTAGGAAGTGGTATGGTCCGGTATGAAAAGAGTTTCGGTCTCTCTGAAACACCCCTCGTATGTAATGGTATGAAAGGGTGCGAAATAAAGAGGGCCGCCTCGGTGCTTAGGACACCGGGCGGCCGAAGACTCACTGGAACCTCATCAGAACCAGAAGTCACCATGCTATACACCTCTGACATCCCTCCTGTTCGTTCCCTCGATGTTGAGGGAACGCCTACCGTCAACGCCAGCCGCTACGAGGATGCGAACTGCCGCCTCCGCCTGAACAGCAAGGGGCAGCCCCTCGCCATTCGCCGCGTCGTGTCGCTCGGGCAACCCGGCAGTTTCGCCACGAATCGGCACCAGGTCGTGATGCCGTCCGGGATCGTCGCCCTCTCTGGCAGCGCCTTCCGTGCCTGGGACCGCGCGATCGGCCGTCCGGTGAACTGAGCGCCGGCAAGGGGGCGGATTCTGTCCGTCCCCTTCTCCTCCCCATGTCCTTTCGCGTGCAAAACCACCACCGAATCGTTGCGCTGGATACGGCGTGCCGATCTTCGGGTCCGACACATTCACAGACTGATCACCGCTATGGATGGACGTCAGCCGAACCGATCGTACTATGAAGCTACCGACGAGGACCTTGAACGTGCCGGAGCAGCTGGGGCAGAAGTGGTCCTCAGTCGACTGGAGAACAACCTCGCCCTTCTTGAACAGGTCGAGTTGCTCGGTCGCCTCAAGACAGGCCTGATTACGATCGACGACATTTGTCGGCTCTATGGCGTGAAGGAGCGCACCGTGCACGACTGGCCCTTGGAGCCTGCAGACACACCGACACAGCAGAACCTGTACCGCGTATCGGAAATCGAGTCGCAACTGACGGCCTAAATTGCTTCCCCCTTGCCCCGCTTATGGATTCCCTCAAGGCTTTGATAGACGACTGAAAGCCGAGATCGCTGCGGCTGTGGAGACGGGCACGGACTCGCATGTAGCCATTTGTAACCATTGCGGGCCCGTGCCGGGCCTTGAAGTCGATTGATCCTTCCATCACCCTCCCCCTCCATGACTCATCTGTTTCTCCGCGATGATGGCACGGTGCTCACGTCGGGCACCTACGACAGCGACAACCGGGCACTTGCAGAGGCCCGGAGCCTTGCTGCTCAGTACGGCTTCCGAGTGCAGACGGCCCGTGTTGTCGAGACCGATCACGAAGATGACTACACCTATCCCGACGATGCCAAACGGAATTAGCTCCCAGTACAATGGACGAACCCACGAATGCCGATTTGATGCCCGAAAACCAGTGGTTCTGGAACAGGTGGAGGTGCTGCGTGGGGAGATCTGGAGCGCCAAGAGCCGATTCCCAAGCGAGTTCATTCGTCTGCAGGGCGTTGTCGAGCGGATAGCCCCGGCCGGCCGACGGTGTACAAAAGTTCGATCGGCGGGAGATCCCGGTGCGTGACTCTCACGGTTGTCCGAGGAAGACTGAGACCGATCGGCGGCAAGTCAGACGAGATCGAAAAGGCTCGCATCCTTTAGTACCTACACACAAGACCGATGGCTGAAACAGTGACCTACATCGCTCGCACCGAGGAGGAAGACCGCCGCTTTATCCAGCAGGTGGTCAAGGAAATGCTTGAGAACATCGAGCTGGCGGACCTCCGTCATAAGATGCGTCTGGAAACAGGCACCTGTTACGCCCGAGATCTTGCTTGGCTCTGGGACTTGTCAGTGAGCCGGATGCGTGATCGGCTGCGAGAATCCGACGTGCAGCCGGTCTCGACGGAGGGCAAATCCAAGCTCTGGGACGTCGACGAGGCCAACGCAGCTATTGCGGCGTGACTCCGGCCGGGGCTTCGCGCTAACGAGGCCCCGGCGGGCGTCTCTGCCCGAAGAGACCCTACATAGAAAACCCCCGCTGCTGGCATCCGACAAGATAGACAGCACCGGGGGCGAGTCAAATACTCACTCAACAGACACGTACGACCCATGGAATCTAACGTTGCCGACAACGAAGAGCCGACGCTCGATGACCTTCTCAACGAACAGGCGCACCTCCCCAGCGCCCAGGAGGCAGACGAGCTCGTTACCCGCCTTCTGGAGGACATCTACGACCAGCAGGAATCGGGGCATCACTTCGTCGATGTCGCGTTCACCTACCGCCCAGCCCGTGGCAACGATTACTTAAAGATCGAGGACCGCCGCCGTGCCGGCGGCCTGCAGTACGGCCGCGTCAAGCCCACCATCGGGTTTCAGCCGTACTGGCATCCCGTGCACGCACCGATTCCGGTTGTCGCTTTCAAGATGGTGGAGGAGTCTGGGTATTCGGAATGGTGGACGGAAACGGTCCATCCGCGCCTCGTGGCCGGCGGCCGAGAGGAGGTGATGAAGCACCTTGCCGAATGGCTCTACCACGAGATCCACGAGGCCACGACCCAACTCTCGAAGCTCCTTCAGTGGCTTTCCGTCACGCGGGAAGCGGGCACTCTAGCGCAGACCTGGCCCGTCCAGATGCATCAGACTCCCGGAGACGAGTGGGACGTTGACCCCGATGATCGCGTGCCTAGGATCGGGATGGAAGAAGGCGACGAGCCAGCCAAGGATGTGTTTTCGCAAGTCTGATTTGCTGTTCTCTCTCACCAGATAGAGGAGGTATCGTCACAGCGCCCGTCTCGGCACGGATCGAGAGATCCACCGGGCCGGGCGTTTCTTTCTCATTTCCCTCCCCCATTGCTATGCAACTGGAATTAGAAGATGACGAGCTCAATCAGTTGGCAGACCGGATTGCAGACCGCCTGTTCAGCCGACTCACGAGTGAGGGCGGTGGGGCTCTTGTTCAGTCGGATGATGGCACTATTCACGGTATCGATCCGCACAGATTGTACACAGCCGCTCAGGTTGCTGATCGGTGGAGCGTGTCGAAGAAGACCGTCCGCCGCAATCTTGAGCGCACCGAGTGGGACGGTAACGGGGTGCGTTATCGCGGCATTGACATCCTCCGGTATGAGGGGCTGGATGTCGAAGCATCCCGGGAGGACTCGGCGTCGAAGACCTCCTCTGCTGCTTCTGAAGCGGAAACCGAATCCGGGCAACAGTACTGCGGTACGCTTCCGGAGCTTTGACCTCATAGATCGACTGTCAGCCCTGCGCGCGCTACCCATTCCCAAAACTCACATTTTGCACGCAAAACCACCTCCGATATGAGCACACAACAGCCGACCTTACAAACCCGCTTCATCGACGAGTGTCCCCACGAGATCGGCCGCCGACTTGCCCGCCGGATGATCCCGACGCAGCTTCGTGACGTTCGCCGTCCGGAGGTGCACGAGATGTACGCCCGCATCCTCCACGGAGAGGCCGACGTGCAGCACGAACCGACCGAAGCGGAGCGGCGGGGCGTGGATCTTGAGGCGTGCGACTCAGTGGCGCTGATCTGGACGCGACTCCTTCAGCTCCTACCGACTGAGCAGACGGCCGAACTCTACGACGTCTTCCTAGAGCTGGAGCGGTTGGCTGCTGGGGAGGACGCGCTACCTGGGCCCGGCGAACCAGCCTCGGAATACGGCGTCCCCGTCGAGACGATCGAGGACCGCCGGCGGTGGTTGCGCCTCTTCTCCTACGTGCGTGCGCTCCTCTGCACCGGGTGTCGGCTGCACGAGCGGGAAGCGGCACAGGGGAAGCCCCGCCGGAACTGAATTTTGTACGCGAAATCCCGTCGACGCATGATAACTCTAATTATCATGCACTCGGCATTTTCACCCCTTCGCGGCTCGGATTCCTGTCCGCTGCGGGTCGGATCCAAACGGCAAAGTAGGCCCAAACAACATAGGTGCCCTTTCGACCCCCTGGGTGTTTGGCGGCCGTCTCTATTCGTCCACAATCCGCAGTGATTCAGCCTCGGTTTTCACCCCTTCCACATCGAAGGTCTGGGCGAGCTCGCCCTTGTACTTCGGGTTCTTCAGGACGTAGCTCACGGTGGAGGCGTACAAGTCGCCGCCCCGCTTCGTCGGTACGCCGGCAGCATTGAGCGTCCCGGCAATCGCCCGGAGGCTTTCCCCCTGCTCACGGTGCTGAAAGATGCGCCGGACGATCGGCGCCGTGTCGGGGCGGGCGTTTCTGTTGTGGTTCCCCAATCGGTGCCTTTCCATACTGTTAATGCGTGAGCGTTAACGATTAGGGAGAAAGATCTTCCATAATAAAGCTCCCCCCCACAACCTCACCATTGCAAGCAGTCTCTTTCATAGTGTCGCGACAGAAGTCCCCAGCAAAGGAGCTTGAAGACTGGCAGTCCCGTGCGAGCATCAAGGGCGTTCGAATCGTCTGCGCCCTCCCGTTTTTGGCTCCTCCAGTATGCCAAGAAGCCCACGGAGCGACCTACACTCTCGCAGAGGCCATTGAGCAGCAGCCTCTTCCCCACGAGGACGGATTGAGGAAGTGTCGATGCTCGTACGCTCCGATCTTCGACCTCCCGGACAAAAGCTGAGTGGCTGTGTCAGAGCGGGCGTTTTCTATTTCCCCTGCGGGTCCTCACGGGGATTCGCGGGAAAGGCTGGGCGCTGGCGGTACGGCTACGGGAAGGGGTTGGGGGAGTGCGGGGGGCTTTCGGCAATCACGCGGGATGGATACGGCCTTGATACGGCACCGCATGTCGTCAAAAAAGGCGCGCCCATGGGGTGATTCCGATTCCATGGGGTTATCAGTCGGGTGCCTGTAGCCCGACGGCCTTCACACAGCTCCGGATTCACCACTTTGTCACAGCCTCCTCTTGACAGCCCGGGGGTCGATTTTCGTAAATTGGATAGCACTGTGATGGTCAAGAAAAAGTCGCTCGCCACTGGCAGACGCCGGGGTGAGCTTTTCTTTTCTAGGTGTTGTTGTCCTAAGGTCAACAAGTACTCCGATGGATGAGCGCGAGCTCCAACGCCGGGCACAGCAAGCATTCGAGGGAGCGAAAGGATCGCAGAACGACGTTGCCAAAGCCCTCGACCTGAACCGTTCGAGCGTGTCCCGTGCCCTTCGGAATGCGGGGCTCAAACACGCGGCCGTACAGGCCCGGATCGTGTCGCTCTTGGAAGGCGTGCCCGTGCAGCGACGCAGCACGTACAGGGGCGCTCACGTCGAGCATGAGTGGGTTATCGACCCGTAGATAGCCTGCCACGTGGGCGCTCTGTGACGGAGAAGATGGGACATCACCTTAGAACGAATCGACTATCCGTTCTCAGAGGGTCCAACTACACCCGCTCAGGAGGGAAAAAGAGAGATTCCGTCTTCACGGACCACAACGGTCTCCTTCTCCCCAACTGCCAAGTTTAGAGCGCTATTGATCTTGCCCATGTGATGCTTTAGGTGGCCTGGAACGATCGGGTGAACGTCAATCACCACGATCCCCAGGTTGCGAGACTGGACGTTCTGCTGATGGGCGAGATTCGTATCCAGTGTGACTAGCGCGCTAAACTCCTCTTCCGCTGCTGAAAGCAACTCCGAATCATCGAGGTCGGCCCATCCACGGTATTCGGCCGTCACCACCTTGCAATCCTCTCGGAACTCAGAACGGAGGCTGTGGGGGACATCATGGTCGAGAAGGACCCTCACTATCATGCAGGAACCTTCTGATCTTGCTCGTCCCCATCCGAAAACTTCTCCCTGTACACCCTTCGCACTAGCTCGGGGTCAATGTCGTACTCACGGATAAAGTCCTCAACTGTGTATCCGTGGTTGAGGTACTGAGAGAGGTAGGAAATCGGAATCCGCGTTCCCCGAAAGACCGGTTCGCCGCCACGCTTCCCCAGTGAGACCTCGATGGGGTCGTTATCAGAGTTGCTGTGCATGGGGCTTCCTCAGTCGTTGAGGGGAGATCTACGCACGGCCTTTCCTGCGCAGTAGGTGCTCCCCACTACCACGGCCGGAGCCCATCTGTTTCGGTAGAGGCACTTACAGCCGTCTCGTCAGATTTGTCAAAGTGCTCATTTCGACAGGGGCCCAATGTGACGGGCTCGTCAGATGTACAGCCTGTCACAATGGGCACCCCGCCGTACTGTCGAATCGGCCACCCTGACGAAATAGGCAACTTGCATAGGCTGGCACCCTGTCCAAACCGTCAACCTGCCAGTACTGGCATTCCTGGCAGCATTGTCACCACCGCCACCACTGGCACTACTGACTGGACTGAGGGCACTGTCATCGTGGGCGGGAATGTCCCCGCTGGATGAGCTGACATCACTGGCACCACTGTCACTACTGGCAACCTGTCGACACTGACAGTTTTGAGAGTCGATGGGCCCAAACAACATAGGTGCCCCTTTGCCCCCCTGTAGTTTTGCGGTGCCGTCAGAGCCCCAAATCCCGGCTCGTGTTCGTCTCCATTCGCTTCGTGTCCTCGACGTACTCGGCTGTCGTTCTCGGGTCCGCGTGACCGGCCTGCTTCATCAGTCGGTTCAGCTCCGCTCCGTTGAGGGCCCCCTGCGTCAAGTGCCCTCGACGGAGGGAGTGCCCGGCTACGGTCTTACGGTCGAGGCCGGCCGCCTCCGCAGCGTCCCCGATGACGTTGCGCACCGTCTTCCCCGTAATGGCTTTTGCCTGCTCATCTGCTGCAATCTCTGCTGATCGGGGGACGGCCCGAAAGACCGGCCCCTCTTCGATCCCGGCCGCATTCAGCCACTCTCTGAGCGTTCGTACCGGGCAGAAATCCGCGTTGCGTGCGAAGTTGATCCCGATTGTGCGCGGTTCAGTCTTCGTCTTCGGTACGTGGACCTCCATCCCATCGGCGTTGAGGCTCACGTCTTCCGCGTCGATCGTTGCGAGCTCGGCCCGGCGGAAGGCCCCCGCGTACCCAACGAGGATGATCGCTCGGTCTCGGAGGGCACGAAAATACGTTGCACGGGCGGCGGGTCCGGCGTCCTCATCTGGCTCCTCCAGGGGCAGCGTCTCCACCATCGCCCGCACGTGCTTCGTGAGAACGGCCTGTTTCTTCTTCGGTGTGCGGTCGGAGGTCTGGTTGATCCCGTCGAGGATGCGACCGACGCCGGCGTGATCGGTCGGGTCCTCTGCGCCGTGCCGCTCGTGCATCCACCGGATCGCGGCCACGTCCTGCCGGATCGTAGACAAACTCACTTCCTCTGCCCGTTTCGATAGGTAGTTGCCCACCATCTCTGGAGAGGCTGGCAGCGGCTCCGCGTCCCGCTCATCGCAGAAGGAGACGAAGCCCCTCCACTTCGACCGGTACACGCGCCGCGTCGACGGCCGTCGGTCCTCGTTGGCGAGTTCCCCCATGCGCCGGGCATCTTCGGCACTGACGCCCGCGGGTAGCTCGGTGGGGAGACTACTTTGGTGTTTCTGGAGATCGGGGTCCTCTTGGGGGTAAGACACTTCAAAGAATTCTGCTTTTTTGGGCAGCAGTCGTTTACTCTCAGAGATACTTCCGAAGGATCATTCCAGCCTCGTCAATTCCTAAGTCCTTCGAGGTTCTTACTCTCAGTCGACAATTTCCTGGCCCGGGGCTTTTGACTACAGAGGCAGAGATCACTTTTGGGTCCTGATTCACATCACTCGCTAGTGTTGCGACCTCTTTTATTGCTTCCTCCATCACGAATTCGTGAGTCTCTACTTCATCTATGCCTGAATCTCGGGAATGAGAGATTGTAGAAACAGAAGACTCGATTTCATCGAGCCGGTCGATCACGTATTCCATGATGTCACCCTCTGCAGCCTTCCGCATCTCAAAGTCTTGCTGGGCGCGGTAGATTGGATTATCTGGCTCTTTGTCCCCCAGCGCAGCACGGGCCGCCTTCTCAAGCTTAGGCTTCAATTCACCGAGGCCGTGCATACTGTCCTCATAGAAAACGGTCCGCTCGGTCGTGATGTCGAATGGAAGTGACGTGCTCTTCTCCGCGATCGGCACGACGGGCCGACCTTTCGCGTGCCGCACGGCAAGCTCGTACATCACGTTCGCATTCAGTCTGGTGAGGTCCGCGACCACGAGTTCGACCTCCAGGAGCCGCTGGATTACCTGGCGAGTGATGCTTCCGGCCTCGGGGAGCTGATGGGCGGCCGTAACCTTCAGGTCGAGCCTGTCCTCGACCACCGGCCGAATAGCCTCATCCAGTAGCCCATCAGTCTGGCGGCGCGTCTCCGACCTCGGGTCCCCGATCGGCGCGATTACGAAGCACTCCCCATCTTCTTCGGAGTCGGCACCTTCAGATTCTTGGTTGGCTTGACCGTCGACTGCGGCATCGGACGTGTCGTCGCTCATGTCAGTCAGATGTGCGGTTTATGTGCGAAGGAGAAGACGTTTCGGAAAAGTGTTGTTTTCGGAACCGTGGTTTTCCCTACTCGTGAATGCCGATGGTGTTTACTCATCTACGCACCTACGCAGGTACCCCTCTACTCACCTACTCACCTACTCATGCACGTCGTCGCAGTCCTCAACCAGAAGGGTGGGTCCGGAAAAACCACGATTGCCACGAACCTCGCTTCGGATCTCCAGCGGCGGGGACACCGCGTGGCCCTGGTCGACGCCGACCCGCAGAAGACTGCATCCGAGTGGGCAGCCCGCGGAGAGGACACGCCTCCGACCTTTGAGGCGACGAAAGACCTGAGCACGAACATTCCCGCACTGGAGGGCTCGTTCGACATCGTGGTTCTGGACGGCGCTCCACGAATGACCGAACTCGCGACCGATGCGGTGAAGGCGGCCGACCTCGTGCTGATCCCCGTCCAACCATCCGGGGCCGACATCTGGGCGGCCGAGGACATCCTCGACATCGTCGAGGCTCGCCAGAACGTCACAGGAGAACCGAGGGCAGCATTCGTCGTCTCCCGTGCCGTGGCCCGAACGAACCTCGCGGACAGTGTGCAGGATGCGCTTGAACAGTATGGCGTCAACGTACTGGACAGCCGAACGGGGCATCGCATTGCATACCCGGAAGCCCTCGGGGCTGGCCTATCGGTGCTTGACACAGGCGGGAAGGCTGCCGACGAAGTCGAGGCGCTGACAGATGAGACGATAGAGCTACTGACCAACTCCAATGAGTAACGACCCATGGGCGATCACGGAAATCTTGCAGACGCGGTAGGCCGCGAGACCGAAAAGAGCGACGAGGCACAGGAACAGTCCGAGAAGGCTGCGCAAGAACCGACGAAACGACTAAACGCGAACGTGCCCGAGTCACTGCATCGGGCTGTCCGAATGGAAGCAGCTCGTCGCGGCGTCGAGATGAAAACCGTCATGGTGGAGGCACTCACGGAGTATCTTTCCAACTACTCAGATGAGTAGCTGAGTAACTACACTAACACTCCTCAACACACCATGCCGCAACTCCATCCTCACCTCGAAAAGATCACGCTGCCACACACCTTCAGCTGCGCAGAGTGCTGGCGGTGGCTTCAGTTGAAGCCGGAGGACATTCCGTTTCCTGATCGTGGCTCTGTCCTCCGTTCGCAACCACATCCGCGACCTCGAAGCGGAGCGGGACGAGCCGTTTGAGGTTCTGGAGCCGCACCGAGTGGATGATTCATGAACGCATGATTCATGAATACATGAATCCTCTCATTCCTACTCAGGCACGACTCAGTCCTACTATTGCCCCAGACGATATCTGTCTTTCCCTCCGAAAGCGCTGAGACTCAAAGCAATGGACACCTCAACTTTCCAATTCTGGGGAACCATCGCCGCTCTCGTACTGGGATTAATCTCAGCCTTGCCCCAACTCGCCTCTTTCACGAGTTGGGTCGGTGCAAAAGTAGGCGGAACTGTCGGCCGCTGGTTGACTCGACGACTCTTGTTCATCGAGGAAGCAAAGAAAGATGAGACCTTCGCCGCAGTTTACGCCGCAAGGCAACTGGGGACGGCGATCTTTGCCCTCACAATCATGATCACATTTGAGTTTACAGGCCTGGAAAATCAAGGACCACCGGCGGTGAACTCCGAAGGCGTGTTCTCTGGTCTCATAGAGAGAATTAGCTACCTAATCGAGCTCGGGTGTATCCTTGTAATCGGCTCTGCTGTTGGCACGGTGACAGGAATCTCCAGGCGGATGCTTCTGAGCAGGATCGAGACAGAACCAGAGTCAATGGACTGAGGACCACACGTCGCACAAATTGACCTATTTAGAGGGGAGGGCGACGGCTAGGGATGCGAGGAGTTGCCGTAGCGAGTATCCGAAAGCATATTGCTGTGCCCACTGACCGGATTATGGACCGCACTCTTGATCGAAAGGAAGTGTCTCGCCATGACCCCACAGGACTACATCGACCAGGCAAAAGACCCAACCCAGTGGCTTCGTAAAGCCGAGGACCTCTTGGAAGATCACGACATCCTCTGGGAGAAGGTAGAGGAGATGTTGAAGCAGCTCAAAAGGGAAAGTCAACCAGAGACGGAACAGCGACTTGCACGGAGACTTGCCTCGCTCATGTTATCCTCAGAGCTTCTGCTCGCACTGTCAGTCGAGAATGCTCTGAAAGGGCATCTGTTATCCGAAAAGCCTCAGGAAGTCGAGATGACAATCTCCGTAGACGGCGAAGGTGACTTTCGGGAAGCACGACTCTCAAGTATAGCCAGCAATCACCCGAACCACGATCTCCTAGCACTCGCCCACGAATTAGACATCTTTGCTCAGCAGGACAACCCTCTGCTCGACAGTCCGCCAGACCCAGAAGGTCTGGAGACCATCCTTGAGCACCTTACGCACGTTATCCGGTGGGTCGGCCGCTACCCCGTACCTCTAGACTACGAAGAGCATACATCTTGGAGGGACCAGATAATGACGGATGATGAAGGAGTTACGTCCACTCTCCATACCATGTTTGAAAATCACAACATGGCTTTGGACCTAGCGCGTCAGCTCACGCCAGATGAGGTTGATGCTGGGTAGGTCCCGCCGGGCGCACGTCAAAAAGATCGGCCCCTCCCCTTTGCACGCAAAATCTATCGCCTCTCAGCAACCGGCAACCGATACCCAATCGCGGCACCAGCCTGGGCGTACGACGTGCCAGTATAGAGCAGACGACCGCGCCCCTCCAAGAAGAATGTCTCTCCCCTCACGTCGATCGTAATCCCAGCGGCCACGTGGCCCGACATGCCCCACTCAGATCCGATCGGCTGCCGGCCAAATCCGGAGGCGAGTGACAGAAGGGTAACGCCGCCGCCGACTCGAGCATACACAGGCCGACTCGACGCCCGTAGACCTACTCCCATCGTGGACCGGTTGAGACGAGCCCGCGATCCGTCAACTGCATGATGGGAGCCACTGAGAAACAGGTACGGCGCCGCTGGTCCACTGCCGACGATGCTCACGGTCCAGGCGGGGGCCGCAGAAACACCCGTCGGATTGCCCTGGACAAATGCCGAACCGCCAGCGGCAAAGTCTACGTGCTGCCCTAGAGCCGACAGTGGAATGAGCAAGGCAACGACGAAAGGCAGTATGCGAGACATGGGACAGGTTACGATGTGAAGTCTGGTGAGACGCTTGTGCCGGCCTCCCGGCCGTCGGGAAGCACTGTGGTTACTTCCGCCTGGAAGTCTCCGCTGCCATCGAATCCAGAGACGCTGCCGTCGTCCGACGTTGGAGACGTGCCGAGAAAGTAGACGTGGTTGCAGCCGAATTTCGTGACGTCCTGGACGGTCTTCGCTCCGTCTCCGGGGTCGACATCAAACTCGAAGATTTGCACCCGGTACTGAAACGCTTTGTTCTCAGATCCGACCGGCGGCCGCCAGTGGACGAGAATGTACCACTGGTCGTTGCTTGAATCGAGGTAGGAGAAGTTGCGCAGATCGCCCCGCACGAATTGCGGGTTCGCGTACTCCGTCTCGTCCACCTGAGAGATGTCCGTAGGCTCAACGGCCGGCACGAGCGGGGAGTCCCCAGCCGGCCGGCGCAGCTCCACCTCCGTCGAGGCGTCGGTGAGGTCCAATACGGCCTTGCGCGTTGCCCATTCGGCGCCCAAGATGTCGTATGAGCTCGTGTTCTCGATCAGGCTCGGCTGTAGAGGCTCCAGGATCCGCCCCTCTGCGAGCCGACTCCGATCCCGATCGACCGGGCGGGTGCGATAACCTGAGCGGGCCCAGTGCTCCGCGTACGCCTCCAGGTGGGGCTTGTCTTTGGCCGTGCGGTAGTAGTCTTCGATCGTGTCTCCGGAGCTGAGGGAGCTGTTCAGCCCGCTTTGCAGCTCCAATGTGCCGTTCTCGTTCAGGTCGAGGTAGATGTCGCTCGCGACGAGGTAATTCGTGCCATTAAACACGACCGTGTCCCCCGCCCGTGCCCGGAACCGGTCATTCGAGCCGGTCGAGATGGGTACGGAGGTCGACCCGGAGCTCGTGTCTGAGGACACCGTTACGTCGTCCACCAGCCCGGTCGGCGGCCGGCGGGCATAAATCACCGGATACTCTGTCGTTTCGAGTGGCGTCTCGGCGTTTTCCTCGTCCAGTTGGCAGAGGTACACTGGATCGTCGTTCTCTTTTCGGTAGTACGGCGGGGTCGTCTGGTACCACAACTTGCCGTACCACCGCGTATCCTCGGTGAAGGAGACGAAGTATTTCGTCAGGTCCACCAGCTCGGGGAGCTTGAACCCCTGCACCTGCACCAGGTCGGCATTGGTCGGGGAGCCGTCCAGGTCCGTCTCCGGCCGTTCATACGTGTTGTAGCCAGCCTCCTTCGTCGTGCGGGGAATAGCCCACCGCCTCGGGGCGTACACGGCGAGTGTTGGAGGTACGATCGGGTCGATAGGCTCGCCACTGGAGAGATTTTCGTAGGCGCTGAGGATGTCGGTGCCCTCTTCCCCGATCCCGTTCTCCCCAAACAGCAGCGCGAAGTCTGCACGGCCGTCCCGCACTGTCGCCACGCCGAACGCATCTTTGTCCCACGGTGGGGACTCGACCTGCCCGCTCGAAAAGGTCGGCTGCTTGAACGTGGCCGTCACCTGCTCTGACGGAAACGCCTCGTAGGAGACGTCCACCCGCCATCCAGTGAGATCCAGCACTCGCTCGATGAAGTACCGGCCGGTCCAGTTCGGCAGGGGCTGGAGCCGATTGCCCTTGCTATGACACATGAAGAGGTCCGAGAGGAACGGGCTCTGCGTCTCCGTCGAGCCGTCGAACGTCGGATATTCCGGCGCCCACTCCTCCGCAGGGATGCTGTGCGTGATCCCTGCCTCCGTCAGCACCTCGGAGAAGACGTCTCGAACCCGCGCCATGTAGACGAGCTGGTCCGTTTCGATTTTCGATAGCTGCCCCTTCGGCGTTTCATTGCCCTGGTCGTCCTGCAGTTCGTAGGTGACGGCCTTCACGTGACGGCCGGTGACGCCGGGGATCTCCCGCGTCGAGGGGTCGTCTTCCAGGTCCGTGACGTTCACCCGTTCGAGGCTCTTCCAGAAGGCTTCGGGGGCAAGATTGCGAAAGATGACCCGCAGCGTTCCCCGCTTGTCGTCTCGATCGATGTCGTCGGTCGCAACGGAGCCCTCCAGGGCAAGGGAATAACTCGTGCCGCCGATCGTCACGTCCATCTCGATTTGCGCGCGAAACCGACGGCCGGCCGGAAGCGAGAGGATCGCGCCCGGCACCGATTCG
The DNA here is from genome assembly GCF_002954405.1 of Salinibacter sp. 10B. NCBI lineage: Bacteria > Pseudomonadati > Rhodothermota > Rhodothermia > Rhodothermales > Salinibacteraceae > Salinibacter > Salinibacter sp. 10B. Next base: position 22,564 of record NZ_MQWC01000009.1, read on the forward strand.
CCAACAAACGAGTCGACGCCAAGCACCAGCTCAACATCGGAGACGTCTACGACCCCGTCCCGCAGCTCGGATCGGAGCTTGGCCGAACGCGCAAGGATGGCGTTCTCCTGGTACGTGTACGTGGTGCCGTCGCGCCGGACGTGCAGCGTAATGGTCATGGGTTCTGCGGAAAGCTCTTGGGATCAATCTCGTCTCGATACTCCTCTCCTTCCAGGAGCGCTTCGTGACTCGTACGACGCGTGAGGACGGCACGGGCCGGCCGTTCGGCAAGCCGGGCCGTTTCCCGGCGCAAAGCCCGAACCTCCTGTATCAGCTGGTCCTGCCTCGACCCCGCCCCACTGGACACCGGCGGGGCCGGTCGGGTCATTGCGGTGACCATGCCGCCGGTGGCGTAGGCGGGCACGCCGGCAAGGCGTTCGAGGTCACGCCGGGACGGGAGCCCTGTGGCGGCCGCATGAATACGCTGCATCGTCCCCAGCCCCAGTGTGCTCACGGCTTCCTTCGGCATGACGTACTCGCCTTTGTGGACCACACCAGCGGGTTCATACTTCCCCCCGCTGCCCGTGTACCCGCCCTCAGAAAAGAGCACAGACGTGAGGACGCTACTAGCCCCGCCTGTAGGCGCGCCACCAGTTGCAGTTATGAGGGCCTGAGTAAGCCGCTGGAAAATCGCCGACGCGAACGCGCGGGTCATGCCCTGGATGAGCGCCTTCGCAAAGGAGTCTTCTACCTCCCCGAACAGAGCATTGAATTGCTGCATTACCGCGCCCTGTAGCGCCCCGACGGCTCCAGTCGTAAGTGCCCGCTCGAAACTATCGGACAGAATACTACCGCTGTCTTCGTCCACCGATACAGTGATCGGCACAGGCTCGACCCGCGACACCTGCCGTTCCAGTTCTTCCTTGCTAGGAATGAAGTTGCGGGGTGGGGCCGGCTGTGCACGGCCGAAATCCTGCAGATCAGTCCGAATCGGGATCTCAAAATCACTGCCCCCTTCCTGCCTTAGGCTTCTCAATCGGCTCCGCAACACCTGAAGTCGTCGGGAAAGCTCCTGGACTTCTTTTGAGCTGGTGTCGAGACCGAGGGCTTGGATTTGTCGGAGGGCATCCTCCAGAAACGAAATTCGCTGTTCGAGTGCCCCCTCCTGATCCGTTACGCCAAGATCAACGAGTTCTTTGAGATCCTTATTGAGCTGGCCCAGCTGTCCTCGAACCTGCTCAACAACGCCCTCCGTGCCACCGAGAAGTCCGACAATGAGGTCGCGCGCATTTTGATCTGTACTGGCATCTTCAAGGCGCTTCTGAACTGCCTGCAAATTCGACTCGAAGCCAGAAAGAGCAGCCTGGTTGTTCTGGAAGACCTGCACGAGCTCTTGAATCTCCTGCTTAGTTGCGGATGCAGGGTTTCGAAGTGTCCGGAGATTTGCTCCAAGACCTTCAAAGAAATCAAGAAAGCGCTGCTGGTCCTCCTCAGAAAGCGTATCGAGCTCTTCAGAAAGGCTTCTGATGGCACCTCTTGCATCACTGAATCTTCCTGAGGCGATGAGATCAATGAACCCGCCAATGCCCACATCGGCTCCAATCGCGCTCTCGAAGTCGCCACTCGCATCTTCAAGCCCAGAAGCAAATTGCCTCAGCCTCTCTGCTTGCCCCTCTAACAACGTAAATTGCGCATCCCCTTTTGCGAAGCGAGACTGTACGTCGAGAAGCGAGTCAAGCTGCTTCTTGAACCGCTCTGCTTCAGAAGAGGAGTTACTGAAAAAACTCATCAGCGGCTTCTCGTACGTCAGAAGCAACGTGATGGCACCAATAAGGCCTACGGCCGGATTACCAAACGTCGAGATGAGTGCCCCAAGAGCGCCCTTCGTCGAGCCCGTTTCTTGCCGAAGCCTCTGCCATTGCTCACTCATCAAAGGAATCTGATTCGCAAGCCCGACGACGCCAAAGCGGGCATCGCTGAGTCCCTGGACCATTTCGAAGCCGAGCGCAGACGCACTCGATTGTACCGAGGAGGTCAT
>NZ_MQWC01000010.1 GCF_002954405.1 Salinibacter sp. 10B
AAAAAAAAATTGACACGCTGTTCTGGCCGATTAATGCCGGCAGATGCCCATCTTTTATGCAATGCGTCCATCCTCTGAACGCTAATAGAAATCTCCCAGACAGCCGCTGCATCTGCAAACAACCCGTCCTACACGAAGAAGAAAGCCGGACCACTTTGGCCCGATTGGAGCTTAAAGTATGGAGGAATCACGTTTCTGAAAATGCCGATTTTCCGAAGCATCGCTCCAATCGAACATAGACCACACACTATGCACGACGACGTAGATCCTGAGGCATTTCAAGGCTGGAAAGTAAAGGGCAAAGAAGACCGACTCGGACACGACGTGCTTATGGCAATGTCTCCGCAATCAGCTGTTGCGGCTTGGAACGGCCACAATCCGGATAGAGAGATTGGGGTAGACGATCTCCAGCCCCTTTCAGGCAACGAAGAAATTAGGTTTTACGACGGGAGATCAGAAGAGACGGGATCCATCCGTGAGCGTATTTGGACTCTGGTTGAAGATCGTGATATGCCTTGGCCTATGGCAATTGGCAAGCTCATTGAGGACAAGTGATTCCAGCATAAATACCAAGAGCTATGTCTGATTCCGACCCCGCCGCCGTGCCTTCAAAGATCGAGGATTCTGCCGACGGGCCTTCCGGCCCCCCTTCCCGCTGAATTGCCCGCCGGCATCACCGTAGAGGACGCCAGGGAGATTGAGGAGCTGGCGAATGAGGGCCGGTACCCTTCGACCGGCCGGACCGGAGATCGTTGGCGTTTACCCTGAAGGAGCGGGCCAAAGAGGTGAGTCTATCGACGATCCGGCAAGACATCGCCACGATCCGGTGGATACACGAGCGGCACGGGGCAGAGGACCCGACTGATCACGTCGTCGTCGAACGCGTGCTCGACGACATCAACCAAACGGCCGACAAGACGACAGAGAAGAAACAGGCGGTTCTCACGAAGCACGTGCGGGCGATGATCGACACGCTCCCTCTGGAAGAGCCGAGCCCCCGAGGCCGGGCCCGCCAGGCGTGCAACGTACCTATGCGCCCTGTGAGACCGGGCAATCATCCTCGTGGGGTTTGCTGGGGCCTTCCGGCGGGCCGAACTGGCAACAATCGAAGCAGGGCACATGAGCCTCAACGCCGACGGCATGGAGATCCACGTCCCCAAGTCGAAGACCGAACAGCAAACGGTGGGGATCAACTTCGCCCGCAACGCGGACTTCTGCCCGATGCGGAGCTCAACCGGCTGATGAAGCAGGCCGGACACGCCAACCCGAGGACCACGGCCGGTTACGTTGAGGACGCAAAGCACATGGAGACGAAAACTAGTCGGTGATTTAGGACTGTAGGCGTTGAATCCACGAAAACACAAGTCTTATCCGATGAACGAGCTATCAATCGATAGAAAGAGGTTTGGGAGAGTTAGGTTTGGCAATCTATCTCTTGAAGAGGGAGTCGGGTGCTACCGAGCTCAATTCAAGCTTGTAGTCACGCCGAACGGTATGGGAGATTGGCGGCTTCAATGGAGAAATGTGCGAGGCAAACTCATTCTCGGACACGATAGCAAGCGCAAAGGGAAATACATCGGTGAGGCACGACCCGACAGGCATACAATATCAATTAGGGGTGGTAGTGAAGACGGCTTCGATGTTTATGTCCCACTCAGTCAGCACCGACTTCAAAAGCTTCAAGAAAGAGTATCAGGAGACGATGTCCAGATGACCCTTTATCTGTCGGGACAGTACAGCTTCAGAGGCGAGCCTCCACTCGATCGTGACCTACCTCAACCAGCCGAGGCTGAGTGCAAATTCAAGATTCCCGAAAGCAATTGGGCAAAAGAAATCACCCGATGCGGCTTTGCAAGTATCCTGCTTTTCGAGTTGGAGCTTCCGGACACCGACGCTCCGGATGATCTCCAGGATGCTGTTACTAATCTGAGGGAGGCAAAGTCCGACATCGACAGTGGGAAATATTCTGACGCGGTCTACCGCAGCCGAAAAGCTCTTGAGTCGTGCCACAAAGCTCTTGATGAGGAGGCCGCAATTGACAGAGCGAAAAGTGAGTACAAAGGAGAAATAGACGGTGAAGGGAGGAACGACATGTCCTTGACAAAGCGAGAACTTCTCGCTGGAGACGTTGCGAGACACTTCATGAATCAGGCCCCTCACCCCGATGAAACGGGGCAGCATGTACCACACAATCGACGACAAGCGACCTTGGCACTGAGGCTCGCTGAGGCTTTTCTTTCCTCAGCAATCGGCCGTTACCGAAATTCGGAATAGCAGCCCCTTGGTGCCGCCAGTGGCGCGACGCGCGGCCGGACACGTCGAGAACGCAAAGCAGAAGAGGCCCAAGATCAGAATTAGAGGCTATGTAATAGCAGATTCTTGGAGGAAACAGACTGATTCATAATGGAATGTCTTTTCATACCTAACGGGGTGGTGATCACAACTCACTTCAACAATCAAGGGGAACTTTCAGGATAGACCTGTTTGGCGAATTCGGTTCTTACTACGCAGTCGATCAGGTCGTACCACTCAGTATGAGAAATATGGCCGATTGGGATACCCTATATTGACATCTACGCGTCTCCTGAAAGCATCCTAATCGAGTTTCGCTTCACGCCCCCCTTCGATGGCCGCCATCTTACCGGACCCCCTTCTGAGCCTTCCATCCCTCTACTCTGGCACAGTATGCGAAATTGAAAATCGCAGATCTCGTGAGCTGAAGTAGATGCAGTGTCTTACTCCGGAAATGACCGAGTGGGACTGCAATCACGGGCATCTTGCTTTCCAGAAGGTCTCCCGGGGGTTTCTCGTCAGTCTCCTTGAGCACGAGGAACCCATGCTCCAAGACGTTTCTCCATTTCTTGTAGATTGCCCATTCACCATCGGTCTTGTCGCTCAGATCCGTAGCTTGGCTGTAGAGGGCCGCGTGGAAAGAATTTCTCTCAATGGTGTTTAGCGCTTCCCATCTTGGCGAATTGGGCTTCCATAGCGACTGGTGGAAGTTGATATTCTCCCCATCCTCAACGGGGAGATTGAACAGCTCGCAGATACCTACAGCAATCTTATCTAGGATTCCGAAGCAAGTTCGGAAGCTCATCCGCAGGGACTCAGCGCGGAGGCCGACTGGACCTGCGTCTGAAGACCGGGTGTACTCCACCTCCCCATCAAGGACATCGAAGAGTTTGGAGTTCTGTCCCAGCGATTGGAAAAATGACAGTCGCGCAAAGGAAAACTCAGACTTCAGTCGGTCTAGCCGATGCTCCATCTTCGGGACGAACCCAGCATCCATTGGAAGCGCTTCAGTCCGGACCGAGAGGTTGTCCTCCCGTGCCGCTGCGCAGGAGCAGTAAAGGGCATGCTCGCTCAAGGACAAGAAGTGCCGAAGAGAAAACTGCCGGTAAGTACTGTGATTCGTAAACTCCTCCTCGGTTCTTCGGCGATCTTCCTCCAGATCTGGTATCTCGACATTCCGTTCTCTAAGCGTTTCCTCCACTCTCTTAGCATTCTGTATCCACTGTTCCGAAACCCAGGAAGGGACTTTTCTTCCGGAGGCACCCTTCCTATACCCCTCGGCCACTTGAAGGGCCAGATTGGTTGAAACCCCCGCGACCGTCGAGAAACGTTGAAGCGTCCACGCCCGATTTCCATTCGCCTTAGCGAAGCCGGGGTCCTCTTGAAGAACTTCGTCGTAGTACTGAAGCGCTTCTACGATCCGCCCCGCGTCTCGAAGAGCATTTCCTAAGTTGACGTGGAGCATGAGCTCATGCTCCTGGAAATCAGATCGGCTCACCTTCAAGGCTCGCCAGTAGTGATTTTTCGCCTCCGTTAAAAGACTCAATTCCTCTAGGCCGACGCGTGGACTGCTCCGATCTACGGTGACTCCGTAAAGCCCAGACTTGGCGTTTCCAAGATTGTACTCGATGCTTGTCTCGGCAACAAACTGCCCGATAGCTTTCCGATTTGACTCGTAAAGCTCGATGCCACGGTAGATAGCATCCGCAATTCGTCCTTCGGCGCCCGCGTCGATGAGAATGTTTGCTAATTCGACCTTGAGAAGCGCGTCGGCCGCTTCCGGCAGCGAGAATCCTTTCTCTACGCGCTCGATGGCAAGGCTGGCCGTTTTATCATACTTCTCTCGATTTAGTAGCCGGCGCAACATGCTAGCGAACTGTCGTTCCTGGTCTGGAACGGCGTCTTTGAACGGGTCCATGAGGGCAATTGCTTTCAGGACTCAACGGGTGGTCACGATTCTGTAGTCGCGTCTAACTTCGTGATCCTTGTAAACGAAGTCCCCTCGTAAAGCACAGAAAGAACCTACACCTCGACAACCAGGATGAGGTATCCGAGGAGGAATATGTCACTGACGAGAGGTGAAGTCGAAAGCAGGATTCATCCTGCCTGAAGACGCTCAGCAAGACGGTCTGGTATTGAGAAAACGAGCACGATAGCCAGAGAAGACGATTTCGATTTCTGCTGTGGATTTCGTAACTGATCCTCCGCCACAACAGGTCCGGTAGTGACTCCGGCTCAAGTGGGGTTCTCCTCTAGAACGAAGGGTATGTCTTCTATTGAACCAAAATCGGAGGTGCACAAAACGAACGCAGGCCGGTCAGAAACCAAGTCCCATCCCGCCCGATCGTCCTCGCCCGCGACTCTTTTTTCCTCGCCCCTTGTCCCGGCCCTTCTCTTGATCCTTCTCCGGTTTCTCGCCTCGATCCGGGTCTTCCCCGTCGGTCTCCTCCCCTCGGGACCTGCCCCGCTTTTCCTCCGGTGGGGTATTCTCGTCCAAAATCTTAAGTGCCCGGCGCCGGATCTCTTCCTTGAGTCTCTCTTCCCGGCTGGGGTCCAGAGAGGGGGTCCCCTCTTCGGGCACCTCTCGGGACCTCTCTTCTTGCCGGCTCTCTTGCGGGGCGCCTCGCCCGGCCGCTTCCGTCTCCGGACCGCGGGCAGACCTCTCCGGCTCGGGACTCTCTTGCTTGGACTTTTCCTTCTCAGGAATCTCCTTCTCGGGAATCTCCTGCTCAGGACCCTGCTCTAGGGGTCCTCTCTCCCCGAAAAGCACTCTCTCCAACTCGGCCCTCTCTTCGGGGTCCATATTTTCCAGCTCGTGCCTCGGGTCGCGATAGAGGTCTCCGCCCGGTTCAAAGCGGGTCGTCGAGAGTAGCTCCGGACCTCCGAAGGCTTCCTGATTGCCAAAGCGCACGACTATGCGTCGTAGCTCCTGCACGTGCTCCTGCCCGTAGAGCTCCTCCTGAACCGGCCCGAGAAACCGCTTCAGGTCGCTCGTGCGGGCGCCCTGGACCATGCGAGCCAAGGTGTAGTCATTTCCAAATTCGTCGATCAGGGAATAGGCCCGCCGCTCCCCGATCGCAATTTGCAGCTTTGCCGCCCAGAGATAATCCCGAAACTCCTCCGGCCCCCGAGCGCGCTGGTAGGCCGTCGTCACGAAGGCGCGCACCTCCTTCGGATTTGCCCCTCGCCTTGAGCGGTAGGGGCCGTACTGCCCATCCGGAACGTAGGTGATGTGAGCACTATCGGTGTGGGCACTTCCCTCTCGCCGGACGAGCTCGGTCGGCGCCGGAAGCTGGCTCGCCTTGCGGGCCTCCTCCTGCGTGTAGCTCGTCCCCCGATCCACAGTAGGAACGGGCTCGTGCCCGAGCTCTCGCTCGATCTGGCGGCTCGCCGCCTCGTGCTTTCGGTAGTTGTGGCTGTCGGAGATGAGGCGGCACCCGAGGTTCTCCTCCCGGACGTCTGTCCGCTGGAAGACGACGTGGGCGTGCTCGCGGGCCCCCTCCAGGTATCCCTCCTTCAGGTGGAAGACGATGACGCGGGGCTGGCCCTCCATCCCGAGCTTCTCGGCGAGAATGTCCGCCGAGCGGATCCAGTCTCCCCTCCACATCGGCTCTCCGGGATTCGGGTTGATCTGCGCGTGGTAGAGAACCTTCTCCCCTCGGGTGGCCTTGCCCATCCGCTCCATGTCGCGAATCGCCTCTTCGACGCTCCGGGCTGAACTCGGAAGCTCCAGGACTTTCACTTCTATATTCTCGCCCGTCTGCATCAGGTAGCGCCCGAGCTGCGCCCCATTCGACCGGCTTCCGCCTTTGATGATCATTCGTCTCCCTCCTGCTTTCGCATGTTCGCATGTGGCTTTCGCGTGTGACTTCGGCGTGTGATTTCAGCGCCTCGTCGCGCTCTCTTTCTCGGCATTCTTCCCCTTCGGCGGGTAGATCGCTAGTTTCACTGCGCCGGCACCTTCCCAATTCTTTTCCGATCCGCCCACGATTCGAAATGAATTCCGGCCGATTCGTCCCCCAAATTCTCCCTGATCGGAATGCGAATGCCACCGCCGCCCGCTCAATTTGCGCCTGCCGGCCGCCAATATCTTATCTACCGTCGGTCCAATTCGTCTCGAACGAGATCCTGCACCTCCCGGATTGCGGCGAGGATCCGCTTCGAATAGACCTCTCCGTACGGGTCGTGGCCCTGGTTTATGGCCCGGGCCACCTGGTTGACGTTGCCCCCAATCTTGTTGACCGCCGCAAGGAGCCGGGCCAGATCGGCCGTTCCGTGGCGAGGAACGCGCTGTGTCCGCGGTCCCTCCTCCCCAATCGCCTTGAGGCGAATGTAGCCTGCGCGGCTCAGGCCGACCTCTTCGGCCCTGCGCGTGAGCGTTTCGTACTCCGAATCGGTCCACCTCGTCGGCAATACTTTCTTTCGAATGCGCCTCTCGCTTGTGCTCATAATGGGTGCCCGACAGGGCGAATGGTGGATGGGACATCTGTAGACGAAGTGCGAAACGTAGAGCTGCGCCGCCCCGAGAGAACAAACACTGATACAAGGCTACCTTCGACCGGAGCGGCGTCGGGTGGGGGTCCACGGGGGAGGGCCCGGCCCTTCCCCTGGCAAGCCTCGGGCGGATCGACGGGGGGCGCTCCGACGGCGGGTGGCGCGTCAGCGACATACCGCCAAGCGGAGTCGCTCACCGAGATACCGCCCATGGCTTGCAACCCCGCCAGCGCCGACCTCCGACTCTACCGAACCGCTCCCGGTTCCCCCCTCCACCTACTGCCTACTGGAACGGCTTCAAGGCGCTGGCGGGCGGGCCGCAAAGCGGGCCCGAGGGGCCTTCGGCATAGGCTACCCTCCTCAGACTTTTCGCGGCCGAGGGAATTTCTACGGCGGCCTCTGGCCGCAATAGCGGTTCTTGAGCAAGGCTGAATATGGGGCCGGCCACACGCCCTGCCGGAATGCCAACCTGCCTAGACGGGCACTCTTACCAAATGGTCAACATGCTCAAATAGCCAGACTGTCACCGGTGTCCATACTGACGCTACTGGCAGTGCCGACACGACCGACACTACTGTCACTGTCGACACCACTACCAGTACCGGGACTTCGGTGGCTACCGCCGGCGGTGGCTGTGCTGGCGCCGGTGTCATCACTGGAATCAGTGTGACCACTGCCTATAGCGTCATCACCGCCTGCAGCGTCACACCTGTCACCACTGCCGGTGTGCGCACGGCCGACGACACTGTCACCACCGACACAGTTGCCTCTTCTGTCGGTCCCCCCGCTACTGCCTGCACTGCCACTACTGCCAGTGCCGCCGCTACTGGTACCACTTGCACTTCTGTCACTGTAGAGAACTGTCGCTGTAGACAACCTGCCGATCTGATCAGGCCGCCGCTCTGTCAACCCGTAAAATGGGCAACCTGTCAAGATGGGCATCCTGCCGAGATGGGCAGACTGTCGATATAGCCACCCTGCACAAATTGCCAATCTGCACAAATGATGGGGCCGCCTCTGTGACCACCTGTCGTTTTGGGCATCCCGTCAGAATAGGCAGTCTAGCAAACAGGCAATCTGCCAACTTGAGCAATTTGACGCATTGGCACCCTGCCGAGGTGGCGAGCCTGCCGAAGTGGCCACTGCTGAGGTGGCCAGTCCGTCGAGATGGACAACCTGTCGCTTTTGACAATCCGACAAGAAATGAGCCTGCCCGATTGGAATCAGTAGTGAGAGATCTGCGGAGTGAGAGCCCTTCAAAGCAGGAGCTCCCCCGCGCTTCCTTCAGCCCGGCCACCTCCATCACGACATCCCCCACAGTCTCCGATCTTGAATCCGTGAGGGGCGGATGTATTTCGGAAGCGCTTCCATCCCAAGGGAAACGAAAGACCCGTCTCGTGGGGGCCTGAGACGCGCGCGCACGGAGGACCAAACGAAGGCGATCAAATAAAAAAAGCCCGCTCCGGCGTCTGCCAGTAGCGAGCGACTTTCTTTCGTCCATCACGGTATTATCCAAGTTAAGAAAATCGACCCCCGGGGTGTCAAGGCCTGACCGTGACGAAGTGGTGAATCCTCAAGTGCAACAGGATGCGCCCCTTAACGCCGAGGGGACCGGCCCAGGCCAGGCGGGCTCAGTAGAGAATCTCTCGGGCTCTGCCTGGGCCGTGGCGTTGCCAACCCCCTTCCGTTCGGTGCCGCGGCCTTCCCGCGGGAGTGCCGCAGATTTCCCACACGTATGCCGCGGCTCTCCCAATTCCTTCCCAATCCTTTGCCGTACTCTTGCCAAACCCTTCCCAAACCCGTGCCGCCGTATGCCAGCCGTTCCCGCGGTTTGCCATCAAGGATTGCCGTGAAGGACTGCCATGAAGGGCCGCAGAGGGGAAGACCAGAACCCGCCCCAACAACCGAACATCGGTCCTAAACGGGATGCCGCCCCCGCAATCATCGCTCGTAATTAGCACCCTGTAATACGCCCTAAATCAGACCTGCACAGCCGGGCAGATTGGCGTGTGAGAACCCATTGAGAGACTCGCGGGCGCGCGAGTGGAAAGGAATCTCGAAGACCGGATTCATACGGATTCATCCAGGTCCACCCAGGTCCATCCAGGCCTAGTGCAGCTTCAGGCGATCTTTTGTGGATGGTAGTTTCCTGTCGTTCCGATCTACAACGTAAAAGATGTAGGGACGGACGGCGTCCGTCCAGAGCGAGTTGCACAACAGACCAGTTGAAGCTGCACTAGATGGATTCAGACAGATTCTCACGGGTCCAATCGGATCCAGTCGGATTCATACGGGTCCGAACGGGTCCAATCCGGTCCATTGAGGTCCGCGCTTTTAAGCGATGCCATTCCGCGCCACTTTCCCGCCGTGAGAGCCCCCGGCAGAAAACCGCGCAGTGGCAAAAGGAGCGGTCAAAGGAGCCGTTCGTTTTCCTGCGTGTGCCCCTGCCACGCTGCCAGTCAATCCGGCTCCGAAGGAAGCCCCCAACCGAAAAGACCGAGAGGATTTGACCTTTGCATCCCGGCTCCCCTATAATATCGACTGACGTGATGGCCCGCGCCTCGAAGGTTCCCTTTTCACGTGGGCCCGCGGTCGAGTAAGGCTTGGGACACCGAGCTCGACTGCTGTGGATAGAACGCGTCTACTTAAACATTGACCTATCTGGAGAGCCTCCAGGTGGGGGCGCCGGCGGATTTTTCCGTCCGTGCTGTCGGATGCCTGACTCTATCCCAGGCATTGTCCCCTTTACCGACAGCCTGCGCCCCGACTTGGAGGCTTTTCTATTTGATCTACTACTCCATCACGACGTGATCATGGCTACTCGAGAAATGGACTTCTGAGCCATAAAAAATGCCCTGCCGACTGCTGGTACAGTCGGCAGGGCGAAAAGTCGTGCGCGTGGCAGCAGCACAACAGACACGAGCTTAGACACTCATGCCTCAATTTTCTTCTAACGGGCCTGCCCGTAAACGTTCCGCATTTCCGCCTCGGGGCCCCGATGTGGGCTGGTCTTCCGCGATTTTCACGGTAGGGAATCCGCCTAGAAACACTTCTACCGGCGATTCGCCGTCCGCTCCCGACCCGGATCTGTCGAGGGCCTCCGACCTGTCGATGGACGCGACCGAGCCGTTTCCCGACCGGCTCTTTCGCCTCCCTCTCCCCGACGCGCTGATCGCCGAAATGCCGGAGATGACCGATTCGGCCCTCCGCGCGATTCTGGCCTTGATTCGCCTTAGCTTCCGCTTCGATCCAAACGAAGGCCGAAATGGCCGATGGGTGTGTCCGGATCGGACCTTCTCCCGCGCAGGCATCCAGGAGGCGTGTGGCCTCTCCGGGCAAGGCGTCCGTAACGGTCTAGGCGAGCTCGAGGAGGCCGGCTACGTGACCATTGATCGGTCCGGTAGGAGCTACGAGCATGCGTTAGAAATAGCGGTACCCGAAAGGCGCTTCACGTACGTACCGACGGCGCTTTTGGAAACAGCCTCCTCCCTCTCGGGGACGGAGCTGCGCTTCGTCCTCGCAGTGCTCCGGGCCACCTGGGGATGGACCACCGATTCGACGGAAGAAAACGAGATGCCTAAACACCAACGGTGGGCCCAGCTGTCCATGGCGGCCCTTGCGCGGCTGACGGGGCGTTCGGAAACGGCCGTGAAGGAAGCTGCCCGCTGCTTGAACGGAACGTGGTTCCAGCGGCGCCGCCCGACGCACGGGGCGTATTACTACCGCTTCCGAACCGACGTGCTCACTACGGAGTCCGACCCCGATCGGGAAACGTCTACCCCAGAGAAACTGGCGGTCAAGCAGAAGCGAACGGCCGTTTTTTCGATGGGGATCCCAAACGATCTGGCCCCCGATCGCCAACGATCTGCCCCCCCCCGTAGAGGAACTATAGAGAAGAGTTTAGAGAACTCAGCAAAGCATAGTGCCCGTTCCAAACGAGCTAAACACGGCCCAAAAAACCCGCCATCCTCGAACGGTGGATCTGCTGTGCATGGGGGAGAACGCTCCTCAGGGGACTCGTCGAGGCGGCCTGCTCAAACGCCCCATCCTGAAGAGGCTCACCCGAAGCGGGGCTCCCACCGAGGGGCCGCGGGGAATCACCAGGCGAAGAGCGGAAAGATCGACCTCACGGACTTCTCCGAGCAGAAGCGACAGCTCGGCCAAAAGCTCGCCAACGCCGGCGTCTGGCCTTCCTCGATTCCAGAGCTTCTGGCCCGGCATTCGGCCCAACGGATTGAGGCAAACTTTGAGCTTTTTCGGGAGCGGGCCCCCTCGGTCAAAAACCAGGGGGCTTTCCTTCGAGCCGCCATCGAAGAAGGTTACGCTCTCCCCTCTCCCTCCAGCTGCCCATCCGAGACAGGTGAGAAGACCTCTGCTGAGGATCATGCCCGTAGAGACGAGGCCGACGGCCGATCGATCGCCGACGCCACAGCGCTCCCTCAGCCCGGCACAAAGGTTTCTGAGGCCAAAAAGCAACAGCTCATCGAAGAGGGTCTCGCTACGGAGGCCGACTTTGAGAAGTTTGCCGACTACGACGACCCGACGGAGCTCCAGCACTTCTTTCGAGTCGAGAAAGTCCCCTCCCCTACGGTCCGGTAACCTCTCAGAAACGCCGGTAAGGGACTGCCCCTCATGCCGTTATTGCAAAGCAAACCCTCACCGCCCCGAATGGAGCCGTCCCCGCCCGCCGTCGCTTGTCACTCCTGGGCGTGTGGCGCGTTGGGTGTGCGCTGGTTCGGAGTAGGCTCGTTTCTTTCGAGTTGGGATAAATGAGGATGCAATAACGGAAGTGGTCCTGGTACATTGAACGTTCATAACCTCGCCAGCGACGGTCCGCTCAGCTCAGGAGAGACCTTTGATCTGCTCTCGAATCCGTCTTACCAGCGTCCCGGGCTCTAATACGGTGGTCCCTTCGTAGCTTCCGGGAAAGTCTTTCGTGTTTGCGGTAATCAGATAGTCGCACCCGTGCTCCACTGCACTCAGAAGATGAACCAGGTCCTTCGGATCGGCTCCTGGCACGGACGACCGCTCGCCTGCTGCCGGCGTCTCTACAACCTCGATCGAGCGACTCACCACCTCTTGAAGGAGATCTTCCAACTCGCGGAGTTGGCCCTCGTCCTTAACGAACCGCGCGAGGTTGCGAGTACACTCCTCAATTGCCCGCTCGTTGGCGACTAAGTCCAAGAGCGTCAGTTCAGAGGCGACGAGCACGACCCGAGAAGCAGAGTGAGGGTTATCCGTCGCTACGCCGCTAAGAATGACATTGGCGTCCACATATCCCCGGAGGCGATTTCTACTCAGTGCCATCTGGCGAGCCCCCCTCCCTTTCCCGGTTTCCTTCAACGTCCTCCTCGGCCAGCTCGCGCTTTACGTCATCCAGGCCTCCGAGAAGCTCCGGCGCCTCGACGCCGGTCTCTCCCAGCTTCTCCCGAAACTTCTCTGCCAACCCCGGGATCTGGGGCTCCGACTCGGTCACGACGAAGGTCCCCCCTCCCAGATCGATGACACTCAGGGGCGTGTTCGTCTGGGCAAGCCGAGGGGCATCCTCGGGGAGCTCCAGCGTGTTATCGTCCCGAAGGGTGGCTTTAATTGGCATGATCGCCTCGCAGGTGTCTCGGCAAAGGAGGGATTGGTGCGTTCAGTACCCCGTTTGGGATTCTAGGCGCGGCACCCACGAAAGTTCAATCCGCTTCTGCCTGATCAGGTAAATTGGACCTCCATGCCGACGTTATTCCATGTCGCCCCCTTGGTTGGCGCCGTGAGATGTGGCCCAGTTTCCGATGGCCCGCTTCCCTCTGAGGACGTAAATCAACGCCCATTAGCGAAGCGGTTTGCACGGTTGTTACGTCCGACCACCCTGCCCAAGGCTTTCCTCCGAACCGGTGGTCGGCTTTTTGTGCTCTTCCTCAGTCCGTGCGCGCCCGCCTCAAGGTCTCCCATAGTGGCTCCATCCCTCCTCTCGGGACAGAGCTCTCGCCTTGAGGCGGGCGTTATTATGTGACAATCGGTCAATACTGGACGTTACTCCTGGCCAATAATCCTCACATCGGCCTCGAGGCGTTCCTCTACCTTCTGGCCCCCGACGCTCCAGTCGAGCCTCGTTCGGAGGGTGTAGACGCCCGGCTCGGCGGGCTCTTCTGTTTCGGGAGTTCCGCTCGAGGCGTTCAGTGAGGCCTTCATGTTGAAGGTGCGCTCTCGGGTCTCCTTTCCCGGGAGCGTCCACGTCAGAAGCTGCATCGTGCAGACCTGAAAGGAGCAGACGAGCGGGACCTGCTCCCCGTTCAGAAAGGCAGCGGGTTGGCCCCAGCAGGCCCCGGTTTGCACCTGAATCGGCTCCTCCATGACGTTTTGGGCGGTAAACCGGACCCGGAAGGAGTCCCCGGACGCCACCCGCTCCGGCGCGTAGAGCCTTGCCACGAGGCCCGACTCGAGCTCTACCCGGTCGCGGACCTCGGACCCGTCGCCCTCCTCGCCGGACCCGACGCCGAACGGCAAGTCACACCCTCCGAGGATCGTAGCCAGGAGGACGCATGCCAGTAGAGAAGCACGGGTCATAGCGGAACGTCTCATTTATAAGAAGTCTCGTTTATGCCAAAAGACGTCTCTCCTTTCTATACACGTCCTGCGGGCCGGATGACCAGTCTCCTCGCAACGACATTTGCCCTTTCGCGTTTTCGCACGTGGCTATCGCACTTGTTTGATGGGCGCTGTCGCCGTCAGATGTCTCAATGCCTCGCCCTGCCCGCATGACGCCCTGGGCTGGCACGAAGTCTTGGACACCTGGAGGCGTGGCTCAGGTATGAGCGTGACGGTCCCTTTTTTGCTTTGTCGTAATCCCTCAATCGAAGAACCGCTCGATCGAGGAAACGCCGCATCAAACTGCCCACCCTCCTTTCCAAAAGGATCCTCCAATAGAAGCATGAGCAGCGACGACTTCGACGACGAAAGCTCCGGAAAAGCCTTTGGAGACGAGGACTTCGAAAACCTCGGCCCGAGCCCGACAGGCCATGAGGCCGGGCCGACGGGCACCGGTCAGTTCCTTGAGGCCCGAGCCACGATCTATCACGAAAGCGGGGAGACCAGCTCCGCCCGGCTGGAGATCTCCACGCATCGCTTCCGGCGGGCCCCGGCGGCCTCCCTTGTCCAAAGCCTCAAAGAGTCAGAAGGGGACCTTGAGGGCATTGAACGGATCGAGGTCCAGGTAGGTGGAGAAGAGCTGACCCTAAAGCAGACCGGATGGGAGATTCAGTAGGATCCCCGAAGGGACTATTCTCCGCAGGGACGCCTCATGCAGGGACACCTCATTACGAGCTGCAAAGAGGCCTCTCATTAGAAAATCGGGGCTGGGAGCCGAGCTACCTGGAAGGATTTCACAGCTCCGTCACTATTAGGCCTTGACGACCCGGGGGGCGATTTTGCTACATTGAGAACATTCACGTGATGATAGTTTTGAAAGCTCGCCTCCAAGGGCCGCTGTAGCTCGCTATACGCCCGGACGGACCGGCGGGCTTTTTCTATGTCTACCCTGTCTTTTTGCTCTTTTTGCTGCGCGCAGGCGTGCTGAATGCCTGTAGCGCGC
Organism: Salinibacter sp. 10B; assembly: GCF_002954405.1. Lineage (NCBI taxonomy): Bacteria > Pseudomonadati > Rhodothermota > Rhodothermia > Rhodothermales > Salinibacteraceae > Salinibacter > Salinibacter sp. 10B. The sequence continues at coordinate 14,366 of NZ_MQWC01000010.1, forward strand.
GTTTTTTCGCTTCTGCCCCCTCGGCCCATTCCATTGGCCCGCACATCTATCTGGGTAGAGCAGCTAGCTGGGAAGAAGGTGGGAGAATTCGCCTAGAAGGCCTCGCGGCCACCGGCAGACCCGTAGGCGGCCGCCCCGCACGGAGGACGGGAGCCGCCCAGACAACAGAGTAGACCGGACGTTAGATTTCGGAGGCCCTGCGTGTCTACCAAGTCCACTTCTTGTCTGGACTTCCCGTGCCTGGACCTCATCTCTGCAGTGCCATGAGCTTTTCTGAGCCGACCGGTGGAGAACCCCAATCAAACGACGGCGGCCGGCCGGGCCGCCTGGAGAAAGTGGCCCTCAGCGTCTTTCACGACCTGCAGCTCACCTACGTGCGCAAGCATGGTCGGGCCCCGATACAATGTCCTATCCCCCCGCGCCCGAGCTCCGACGCTCACAATACGGACGCCCAAAATACCGACGGTCGAACCGCCCGCCGAGAGGAAGCTCCTAGCGTCCCGCCTGAAGACGCGTCGAAACGGGAGAGCAATAGGCCCGAGAAGAACAGACCAGAGAACGACGAGGAGGCGCGCGCCGCTTTGTCTGTGTCCGAGAGCCACCTGGATGGGGGTATGGATGACGCCCCCTCTATGGATGATGCTACCTCTGAAAATAGCAGCTCCGACAGCAACAGCGCCTCCCCACTGATCAACTTTGAAGGGCCGTGGACCGAGCCGGAAAAAGAGCAGGTTACCCCGGCGGTATCTAAAATTACACGGCTGCTCCCCAGCCACCTGAGGACCGCTCCCTGGATCGCGACCTGTCACCGATCGGACTCGGCGGATATGTACGCGATTTCTCGGGCGGGTCTTCCGGAGGTTCTCGCCGCCCGCACGGCCGGCGCCCTGGCCGAAAAGCTCCAGGCGCTCGACGCCGATCTGGTCCGCTCGGCAGCCCAGCAGGCCTCCTCGACCGGACGTTCTGATTCGGAATAGCGCTCGCCTCAGCGCCGACGCCGGGGCTCTCGCAGGGAGCAATTCGGGACTTTTGCCGCCGTCTCGCGATGCGGCGCGCGGCCTGGCGCAGCCCTCGACACCCCCGCCGGCGATCTCAGGGCAGGCTTAGGGATAGGTCGGCCCGAATCGATCTCCGCTCTCAGGGCAATCTCGCGGCTTCAGTAGGCCGCATATTGACTTGACTCCCGCACAATTAGGGAGTAGATTGTCCATTACAGAAATCTATTAACCTAGGAACCTAGCTTCCTATGAAAGTAGTCGGTATTCTACATGGCAAGGGTGGGGTCGGAAAGAGCACCGTTGCTGTGAATCTTGCTCGGAACCTCCAGCTCCATGGATTGGACGTGGTCATCATCGATTGTGATGCACAAGGTACCTCCCAGAGTTGGAAGGCCTCACGAGACGATGAGACTGACCTCCCTGCAGTGTTTGGTGTCGATAAGGCTAGTGCGCTGGAGAGCGACGTCCGTCGCCTGTCAGACTCATTCGATATCGCAGTGATTGATGGTGGGGCGCACCTTGACAAAATGCACGCTGCGATTATCAAGACATCAGATCTGACACTCATTCCGGTACAGCCTTCTCCAGCAGACATCTGGCCCACCGAGCAGATCGTTGATCTCATCAAGCAACGGCAGGAAGTCACTGGTGAACCGGATGCAGCATTCGTGATCTCACGCCGCAAGGTCGGATCTCGATTGGGGCAGGGCGTACAGGATGTTCTTGAACGCTTTGAGCTGCCAGTGTGGGAGGGCACATGCGATCGAGTGGCATACCCTCAGGCCATGGGTCGAGGCCGCTCTGTCGTCGAAATGAGCGACGAGAAAGCGGCCGCTGAAGTCGAGTCAATTACAGAAAATGTAATCAATACCCTTAACCATGAGTGACGATGTGTTCGGCAGTGCCTCAGATGGGTCTGTCTCCAGTGGTCAGGATACGACTGACTTGCAAGAGGACGTCTCTGAAGAGGAGATGACTCAGCTGAATGTCGAGATTCCCAAATCATTGCACCGGCGACTGAAGATGCATGCTGCCAAACAGGGTCGACCGATCAAGGAGGTGGTCAAGGATGTGTTGTACAAAAACCTAGATACCTAGTTTCCTAGGTTTCTATTTCATTAGTTTGATATCGGCCCTGGAAATATCATTCTGCAACGGATGAGGAAGCCCCAGATCAGACATCAAGGGTGCTGTCCGGAAACCCATATAGTTTTCTCTAGTGGTATAGAAATCCGGACAGATCTCCCGTGCAACTTCGTCCCATGACCAAAACAGATCAGGTCCTCCAGATTGCCCGCCAGCAGGGCGTGGTGCGAGCCCGCGACCTGAAGGAGAAAGACCTCCCCCCGCGCTACCTCTCCCGGCTTGCCGATCGGGGGAAACTTCGAAGGGAAGGGCGTGGTCTCTACCGCCATCCGGACGCCCCCCTCACTGAGCACCACAGTCTGGCTCTCGTTGCGTCCCGGTATCCGAGCGCGGTGGTGTGCCTTCTCTCCGCCCTTCAGTTTCACGATCTGACGACGCAGATGTCCCGGCGGGTATGGGTCGCCCGAGAGAAAGGAGACTGGACACCGGAAGCGAGCCCGACCCGTCTCGAGGTCGTCCACATGTCTGGCGACAGCTTTACAGAAGGCGCCAAGCAGTACGAGGTGGAGGGGATCCCTGTTAAGGTCTTCAGTCCGGCCAAGACCGTCGCTGATTGCTTCAAGTTTCGCGGGAAGGTCGGCCTCTCGGTCGCAATCGAGGCACTTCGCGACTACGTGCGCTCCAGCGCGGACCCAATCGAGGAGCTCTACCGCTTTGCAGAGGTCTGCCGCGTCCAGACGGTCATGCGCCCGTACATCGAAGCAACCGTGTAGACCGGTACTTGTAAAGGCGATTTTTCGCTACCCCAATTCCGATTTCCAAGGGCATCCAATGAACTCCCCGGTAGCACAGTCGGTCCGGGATCGTCTCCTCTCGCGGATGCGAGAAACGGGAGAGGAATACCAGGTCCTCCTCACGCGATTTGCGCTGGAGCGACTTCTGTACCGGCTCACTCAACTTCCGGAGAGAGAGGATTTCGTCCTCAAAGGCGCATACACCTTCCTCATCTGGGAGGGGCGTCTCGGACGACAGACCCGAGACCTTGACCTTTTGGGGAGCGGGCCTCCCGAGCTCGACGAGAACCGTTCCCCGCCCGAATGAAAGAAATTCCGTCCGAGAGCGGTTACTTTTCGGCGGAGGCAGGTATTAGCGCTTGCCCCACTTGGCCGGTGAATCGGAACTGTCCGGAAAAGGGATACCTGAGCAGGCGGTCTTCAGAGGCGCTGAATCCAATTCTGGGGTATCACAGAACGACTTCTTTTTGACCACACGCCAATATAGCAAACTGCCCGCTTTGTCGCCACTCCCATGAAACGCACCTCGGATGAGTGCCCGAATTTTTGGATCAGCTGGGCAGCTAATTTGGGTTAACTCGCAGCAATGATTCTCGATTCTGATTCGTAGGAAGAGAGTACATTATTCAGGTGCTCGCGAGACGGCACGTATCTGATCGAGGAATGTCTTCGTTGTTGAAGTAGATGACCTCCATGCCGTCCCCCAGCAGGATCGCCCTAAGCCCTCGGTAACTGGGGTATACACTGTCTTGGTCATGATGTACGATTCGTCCGTTCAGATCAACGCCGAAGGAGCTCATCTGCTCGCGAACGCAATCCCAGCAGCGATGAGCCAGCTCGCGATTGGCACTCGCCAACAGCCCAGTCACAAGCGTACTTGCTCTCCAAATCAACGACAACCATCCGATGAGCCTTGCGGCCGCCCCACCCAAAGATACGCAGGCGGAAGTCTGAAGGCTTTACACTAAGGAGGATATCTCGATCAACCAGATCTCTGATCAGCTCGATATCTCCTACGGCACCGCCTGGAACTACGTCCAAGAGGTCAAGGACGAGTGACAGTTGAAATGCCCCCGTCCCTTAGCGCCCATTTTTTCGTTCGTTTGCTACAAAAAGTTTTTCCTGGTCGAAGAGCTACCGGCCCACTCTGCCCTCGGTTTCCATTCAAATAGTCAAAATCAAGCTCAGTTGGTTCACAAACTTGCATTCACCCCAAAAAAAACCTTATAGTAGGCACTGACCTTTCGTAAGCACGCTTTCATCAATTCGAATATTGTCATGTCCTTTTCCATCCTTGCAAGCGCCAGCCAGAAGGCTATAACCAAGGGAGTCACATTCGCATGCATCCTCTTGACATCGCTTGCCATTCCCTCGAATGTCTCACAGGCCGATTGCTATCGGTCCAATTGCGCGGATGCAGGATGTGAACTGGGTTCAAGTGAACCGTGTACTATTCTCGTTTGCGAGAATGGAACCTTCACTTGTTACGGTGACCTAAAGTGCTGAGCTATCCATTCACCGCAGCAATCGCTCCCCCCTGTGCTCCGCAGGGGGGTTTTTTGTCCACTTCAACGATTAATGATCATGACGTATAGGCTAACCACGATTATCTTGCCATTTTTACTATTGGTTGGGTGCTCAGGGCAAGACGAATTTGAAAACAGAAACTTTACAAATGCAAAGTACCTGGAAGGTGTGTCTAATGAAATATCAAATGATGTATTAAATCCATTTGATATTGTAGTTGAGGATAACATTTATGTGGTGGATAACGGGGATCAAAAAGTAAAGTCATTCAGCAAAAGTGGTGTATACAAAGGATCGATAGGTAGGGGTAAAGGATCAGGCCCTGGTGAAGTAGTACAGGTGGGGGAGTTTGACATACACAAAGATACATTATGGATAGCTGATATGATGGGTAGGAAGGTTGTATCATACAATAAAGAAGGTGATTATATAGACGAATTTAAAACTGATCATCCAGTTAATAAGCTAAAAGTGTTTGAAAAGTCAATAGTAGCTAGAGACGTAGGTGTAAAAAGTATGTTAGTAGAATATGACAAAAAAGGAAAAGTTATAAAAAAATACGGAAAGAATCTATACAATAACCCAATGGATGAAGTGGGGCATATTTTTATAGGCGGAAGCAAAAAAGATGATTTGCTATATTTGATGCAATACACTAATATAGTGTTAGGTATGCAAAATAACAGAATGTCAAAACTAGATACATTAATGAATAATGTATCCAGTTCTGAAAAAGAAGATAGCGGGCCAGGAGAAGAAAAAGAAAATATGAAAAGGTTTTCGCAGCCAGACCCAAAGACAGAGCATTATGATTCTAACGTATATAACGAAAGGTTTTTTATTTTAACCAAAAAAGAGGTACATGATAGCGCAAAAAATGATGGTGTATCATTGTTAGATGTATACGATAATAATTTTAATTATATTACAACATACAAGCTCCACGATAAGACTAAAAAGGCATTTGTTGCTAATGGGTGCATATATTCTATTACAGAAAGTAATGTTAGAGTATATGATATATAATTAATAAAAAAATATATGTAAAATACAAGGAAGGCATTCAAGTACAATGATGTAAAATTTAAATAATACTTTAATAAATTAATAAGTATTGAACACTTTAAGTTTTTATAATTTGAGAGAGGTAAATATAATTGACCATTTCAAGAGAAAAATTAAAGTGACTTGAGTCCTGCAAGAAATTCAAATTCCTGCGCGAACACGCGGAGGATTTATACCAGGCAAAGGAAGTAACAGCGACTCAAATCTCTAAGAGAGGGTGCTTCGTTACGGAGGAGTCGTGGCCGACTGAACACTTAAGATTCTTGACTACGGAGAGGTCAAACCGCCAGTGTCCGAATAGGAAGTGGCTCAACTAGAAGTGAACCTTCAAGAACTTGAAACGGATACCGCCGGATTCTTCCAGAGCTTGAGGAGCGCATCGGCCAGCGGGTCAACCATAAACAGCTCAGAAGGCTTTTTAACGAGCATGAGCTGGCTTTGACGAAGCGAAGCCCCTCGCCTGTAGAAAAGATTCTGGAGGAGGCCTCTGAGCAGCTCAACCTCTTGTAAGAACGAGATCCCGGGCTGTTGGAGGCCTTCTCAACTGACCTTACCGAGGTTCGCTATGCCATGGAAACCGCAAGGCTCATTTGATGGCCGTCGTCGACCTAGAGGGCAAGTTTGTGCCGGGTTGGACAGTTGGCCCGAGTGCCATCGGGATCTGACTCTACGTTGCTGGCTGGAAGCGCGTTCGTGAGCGGATGACTTCCCTCGGCTTGGATCTGAACGGACGAATCGTACATCATGACCAAGACAGTGTATACCCCAGTTACCGAGGGCTTAGGGCGATCCTGCTGGGGGACGGCATGCGGGGGAGCTACTCCGAGAACGAAGACATTCCTCAATCGGGTACGTGCCGCCCCGTGAGCACCTGAACAATGCGCTCTCTACCTCTGAATCAGAATCGAGAATCATTGCTGCAAGTTAAATGCCAAAATACCGCACGTTTGACACCGTGAAGATGGATCTTGGAGACGGTCAGGTGTTGGTTCACTCCCGACGAAGCGGTGAGACCGAAATCCTACCTCAAAACGAAGCGCAATGGCTTCTCTCCTGCCAGAAATTCAAAGAAATCCCTACTCATGCCACCGAGTACGCACGAAAGTCTCGGCGCCAACAGCTTGAGTCGACCGCAAACAACGCTCCGCTGCGAGGCGTTTTCGCTCAGTGGGCCCTCAAACTCCTCGACAGTGAAGGTTTCGAGCTGCCAATACCCAACCGCAAGGTGACTCGCGTTGAGGAGGGCCTCCGGCGGTTCGTTGAGGCCGGATTTCTCGTGCCGGATGAGATGATCCTGAGCGAGGTTAAAGATCTATCAAATAAGTCGAGCTTCGGGGGTACCCAGTTGCCAATCACGGCTGTTGGGATTCCGACGCGAAACCGGCCTGACTGCCTACGACGAGCACTGGAAAGCTATACTAAGAACTTTGCACAGCACCACCGGACGCCTCGCCTTCTAATTGCTGATAACAGCCAGGAGGAACAGGTCCAGAAGAAAAACCGACACGTTTTGCAAGAGGTGGGGGCAACGTACGATGGAGAGGTGTGCTATCTCGGACTTCGGAAGCGGGAAAAGATGGTTCGACAGATTGTCAGCGCTTCCGGCGTATCTGAAGACATCGTACGATTTGCTCTTCTTGGCCACGAGCGCTGTTCTGAGTTCTACGGGGCGGCCCGCAACGCCCTGCTATTATCGACTTTGGGGGAGCTGACGGCTCAGTTTGACGATGACACAATCTGCAACGTAGCCCTACCCCCAGAGGGTACTAAGAGCGGTCTCTCTTTGGCCTCCCGTGCCGTAAACGAGCTCTGGTGGTATCAAAATCAGAAAGAGGCTATGGAGGCGGTTTCGTTCGAGCCTCACGACCTCCTAGGGTTGCACGAACGCCTCCTGGGAAAGGAAGTCGCCACTCATATTAGCCAGAATACCAAGAACGCATCGGTCGAAATTGATAAGATGGCTCCCTCGTTATTACGAGAGCTTCGGGAGGGAAAGCCCACAATCGCTCTGTCCATGACCGGCACAGTCGGCGATTCAGGAATGCACTCTAATGACAATATGACGCGCCTTCTTCTTGCCAATGAAAGCAGCTGGAAACGTCTGATAACACCGAAGGATGGGTATCGCACGAGGCTCAACACACGTGCTCTCATCCGGGCCCCTCGGATGCAAACCATAACTGACAGCGTGTTCTGTATGTCAATGAGCCTGGGACTGAATAACCGTTTGCCAATACCTCCCTATCCACCGGTCCAGCGAGACGAGGACGGCGTCTTTCGAGCAGTGCTGAAGACATGTGCACCGGATGCTTACAGCGGCTACCTGCCTTTCCTAATTCAACATGCGCCCCCCACTCATCGATCACACCCCACCTCCATCACTGAAGAGACGTTTCCTACACCTACATTTCGAACTAATGACATTATAAGGGGACTGGTCCTCCAATGCAGTACTTCAATTTCTGGCAGAGATCCTGAACACAATCTCCAACTGTTAGGAAATCAGCTTTCCAGCATTGGCACCACTGACCGCAAACGCTTCAAGGAAACGGTCCGTCATGTGATCTCTAAGAGAATCACCTCTCGGATCAGCAGAGCTAAACAGTGTCTTCAGGAACGAGGGGGAAGACCTTCCTACTGGGCACAAGATGTTCAAAGGTATATTGCTGCCCATCGTGAATGGATCACTGAAAAACAACTCGATGCTCCCGCTGACTTAGCAGGTGGAGAAGTAGATCGCATTGATGTCTTACAGGACGTGACTGAAAAGATGGGGCGCTTATTCGCAAGGTGGCCGGTAATTGTCGATGCCGCCACTGATCTCTAAGAACGGGTTGTGCTACGGTATACAGTACATGCACTACCGATTGCGACTCGTCCGTCATTGACTCCACCGAGGCGCTCGTCGAAGCGTTGTGCACGGAAGCTCACAAAAGCAAGATTCCCATGGTTTTTGGGGGTATCGTGTCAAAGCCCAATCCCCTCCGCCGGATTGTCCTGAAAGGTCCCCGCCTCCTCGACGTACTGGTTAAACGTCTCCCACGAGGCGTGCCCGGAGTGCTCTTTGACGCGCCGCTCAGGTTTCCCGGCGCGGATCGCCTGCGTGATAAAGCCCGCCCGAAGGGAGTGGGCCGAGTATTCCTCCGAGTCCAGGCCGGCGCTTTCGGCGTGTCGTTTCAAGACCTTTGAGACGTACTGGGCCGTCATCGCGCTCTCGCCGATGGATTCGCCCCGGTAGAAGCGTCGGAAGATATCCCCTTCAAACGGCCCCTCGACTTCCTTCTCAGCGGCTTGTATCCATTGCCGGAGTGCAGTAACGGGACAGGTCTCCTTGTTTGAGCCGTAGGGAAGGCCGTTGACCAGTCCCTCCGCCTCCTGATCGCTTTTCGACTTCCGAATGTACACGTTCACGCCCTCGCCCTCAATGAACTGAACATCTTCGATGGTCAGGGCCACCAGCTCGCTCCGGCGGAGCGCCCCGGTCCACCCGACCAAAAGGAGCGCCCGGTCGCGCAAAGAGGTTAATGTTAGCCTGCCTGTTGGACCATCGTCCGAGTTCGAGTAACGGGGGAGGTGCTCAATAATCGACTTCAAGTCTTCGACCATAAGGGGAGGGGCACCATCTTGCTGACGGGTCTTCTCCCGAACGATGCCTTTCCAGATTTTCCTTAATGGACCTTCGGCCACCGACGCTGGCGACTCGTGGCCTTCTTCTTTGTGGAGGGAGGCAATTGCCGCAAGACGTCGTTCTAGCGTCGCGAGGCTGAGCTCATCGGCCCGCGCGCCGAGATACAAACCGATCGTTTTCGGCTCGGCCGGCAGCCATTCCCGACCCATTTTTTTGCACCAGTGGCGAAAGTCCTCCAGGTCCGCGGCGTAGGCCCGGATCGTGTTCTCCGCCTGGGCCTGGGCGGCGAAGTCCTCCAAACGGCCGAGGCTCTCCTGCAGCTCGCGCAGGCGCTCGGGGTCTTCCAACGCTTCGGTTTCTCCGCCGAGGCCGGAGCCGCTCTCAGAGCCTTCATCCGGTCCGTCCCCCAAACGCGGGCCATCTTTTCCGATCTCAGAGAGGGGCGGCGGGGCGAGTTCGCCGGGCTCGTTGTTCTCCGACGGATTCCCGCTGGAGGAGCTGGGCTGGTCGGTCATGGCTCGGGGAGCTTGGGAGCAGGACAATAAGGACGCCCGTGCGGCCACGCGCGAGGACGTGCGGCAGGGGCCACTCAGGGGCCTGAAGAATAGCGTTTCGCGTCCCCGATAACAACCGATAACTTGATCTTATCGGTCCTAAAACTTGAGGGCAAAATTGGTACCTGCCCAGGGCTGGACCACAGGTGAGCCAGCCCCGCACCGGTACCCGCTGGCTGCAATTTCCAACAGAAGAGCCCGTCTCTCCACATGGCTTGAGAGCCCCCGAATTGACTCTATCGACTCGCAGGCCTCGGAAGTCGGGCTACTGTAGAGAGAAGGAGTATCCTACCCCGACGCTAATCACATCGTTCTGAATATCCGCGTCGCCCTCAGAATCAAGGGACGTAAAGCTCGGGTTGTACCGAATGTCCAAGAATATCGTATTTCCTGACTGGAGGGCGTACGATACCCCACCACCGAGCACAGCACCAAGGTCAGTACTTTCCACGTCGTCGTCGGACGTATTAGTTTCAGATACCGATTGGCCCGCCGAGCGCGCCGTGAGATCTGCCTCGGTCTCCGCATTTATCGAAAACCCTAGTGACGGCCCTGCGAAAAGATAGGGCTGAAGTTGACCGCTCGTTGGAATCACGTATTCAGCAAGCACAGGGATATCGAGGTAATCGTACGACGATGTGGCCTCAAATTCGACTGTAACCGACTGCCCGTTTATTACTCCTGAGGCTGACCCTTCGAAAGTTGTCCCTTTCTGAGAGTACGTTACCTCCGGCCGAATCGAGAAGGCTTCCGTGATGCCAAACCGAAGGAAGCCTCCCACACGCAGTCCAATTTTTCGACCAAAGTCCGACGATCCCTGATTTCCCACAACCTGCTGACTGAGCGTATTTGTGTCTCCCCGAAACGTGGCAAAGTTGGCTCCTCCCCGGATGCCCAAATCGATTCCTTGAGCCGCCACCGATCCGCATGACATGAACAGGATGACGAGAACGGCTGATACCTTCTTCATAACAGGGATTCGTTTACGGATTCGTAGAAGAGCAGATACGAAATGGTTGTGGATCGGCAAGCGGCCAGCGTTCTTGCTTCGCTCACAGACTCGCTTGGTTTCCAACAGGAATTAGAGTACGAAACACTCAGTGCTTGCGAAAACAAGATAGATGCTGTCCGAATGATTTCATTTCGTACTCAACTCGAATCGAAATCCTTGATTCCTCCCTACTGAGTTGTGCTCGGTTTGACAACGGACATGCACAGGGAGTGAGGTGATAGTGTTTGCTATCGTGCTTCTCGGAGGAAGTCTACAATATCGGTTGTATTCTCGCCCTAAGTCGCCATCGACCTACCCTCACCGAGAGGGCTGTTCTCACGACGGACGATTGCAAGGCTAGAGATGGTAGAAAGCGCCCATCCGTTCGTCCGACCATTCGCTAGGTCTATGCCCTGCGTGTGCGAGAGTCTGTTCTGAACCGGGGATTAGAGCTCCTGCTCTATCCTTTTAAACCATTCATTGTATAGCTCAAGAGCGGCATTCTTTCCTATGCTTTGCGCATTGCTCTGACCGAACGCATTCTCGGTCTCAAGCTTGATAGTGAGGAGTAAGCTGGACTGATTTTCGTTTATTTCCTGGACCCTCGCTTGCACGGAGCGACTCTTGTCTCCAACGAAGGCTGCTGCCATCGTGGAGTTGGACTTGGTTTCCGTATTTACTATCCCAGTCGGGCGGTCAATGGATTCGATGGCGTATCCCTCGGCGGTGAATGCGTCAACGGCGGCAGTAATGACTTTGTCCTTCGGATAATCGAAGGTCCGGGTACGGTTTTCCCGAGCGATGTCCTGTGTGGTCGCGCATCCGAGTAGCAGGAGAGCAGGAAAGAGTAAAACGAGCCGGTTCACTAGTCTGGATTTTCTTCTTGAAAGAAGGGAGGGCGACGAATCTTCTTCCTAGTCTTCAGGGGGGAGGCGTTTTATCATAGGTGAACTCCTGGAGTATGTCTAACCGTAAAGTCACTAGCACGGCAAGGACGCAGATCGGAGGTTGAGCGCTACCAGATGTATCGAGTCACCGAGGAGGAAGAGCGCTTGATTGCTCTAAATTTTGGAGGGGAAGGCTGTATTATCGGTTGTAATAATTCCTGCGCTGAAACAGATTCATTCTGCCGGTGAGTTTGGGTTCGTGTGGTCAGTCGATCCCGGCCGTTTCTCTAAGCGAACCAAACGCATTAACTATCGCGCCTGGAATCTCCTCCGTATGGCAATGCCGAGCGACGGAACGGGCTATTTGCGGTTTCCGGACGTCGTTTCTCAACTGAGGCCTGACCTCACCATATACTTTATCCTGCAGCGCCTTAGAAAATTTTTTCTCTTCACGCAGGGCCTGGATATGATCGGCATTCCATCCTTCTCCATTCGCCCGTGGAAAGTCATCATTGAGCGCACGCACGTAGACCGCATTGGCGAAAGCGTCTTCAAACTCTTGTGTGCCTATGAAAGTGGTCTGGTTCTCGAATAGGCCATCAGGACAGTCTATTTGGGTATCTTCTTCTAGAGCCTCCGGCGTTAGGGTGAGAAGCGAGTCAGAACTCGTACAGTCTGAATCGAGAAGAAGATGTGTCATCTCAAGGCGATTCTTAAGGAGAACACTCAAAACGGACTTCCATGCCCCACAGGTACGTAGATTCACAATTTGAAGTCCATCGCGGCTAGGAGTGCTCCCGAAGAGCTTATTGTAGAGAACTGGAAGCGCCTCATCTTCACTTGGCCCTTCGACGACAAGAAATCCCTTTTCGTATAGGAGAGATGTGTTGGATAGGCCAACTGCTCGGCCCACTTGGTCGAAGAAGTCCACAGCTGTGTGCGTCCCTTCACTATCGTCTCCAGTTCCTCTGATGTATGTAGCACTGCGCTGGTTTTGATCATCGATCTCGATCAGATTGATGCTTTCAGGAGAAGCACGGTCTATAAAGAACACCGAGTGTGTACAGACAAAGCACTGGGTTTTGGCCTTCTTGTCCTGAGCAAGACCCGATACGTTTTCGAATAGACGTCTCTGTGCTTCATAATGAAGATTCAGGTCTGGCTCGTCGTACAGCCTAATCACGCTCTCTCTTGCACTCTCACTTGTGGCCTCGCGATCCCATTCCAAGAGCCCCATCCAGATTCGCTTTTTGGTACCCTCTCCGAAGGATTCGATGCGCTTCTCCCCATCGCCTAAATCGACCGTCAAGCTGACATCTTCAACCACGCTTGTGAAGTCGATTTCCGGCTCGACTCCTACCGATTGCATCCGTGAATGCTGACGTAGAAGTTCGTCTTTCGCCTTTCGTATTTCCTCATTCAATCGTTCTTCGATATCGTCCCGGATCGGCTGTAAATCCTCTCGCTCTTTGGGCTTTCCATCTTCGTCTTCTGGTGCAACAACAGTCGCTGCTACCCGCTTCAGAGTCGATCGCACCATCCGATTCGGAGAGCGATAATTGGTTGCGGAAGTCTTTTCCAAATCGGGAAGGTGATCCTCCAATCTGGAAAATGAGGTAGGAAGGATTTTCCACTCGTGCTCTGCCTTCCCCTGTTTGACAATCTTCTCACGCCGGGCAAGTCGATCCTCTTCCTTACCTTCCGGACTCACATCGTAGTCCTTTAGAATGTCTCGTTGCTTCGGTCTCTTAAACGTCTCAAACTTATCCAAACGCTCATCGCTGTATCCCCGTCCTTTCACGAAGGTCTGAACGTTATCGCCTTCAAACTGCTTCCGAACAAGTAGGGTATTATTCTCAGGCCCCGACCTGAATTCTTCGGGCACTCCATCGTGGGACTCGAGAGTGAACTCCCCTTCGACGATAACCTCTTCTGCGACCGATCCTTCGACTGTCCGGCGAGGGTGTCGGTCGGACTCAAACACCCCGTCAGTCAAGAGGACCTCGATCGCATTCAGGAGAACAGTCTTCCCTGCATCGTTCTCCCCGATTACAACGCTCAACCGATTAAGGTCAGACAGCTCAAAGTCTTGGAAGCAGCCGAAATTTTTGAGGGCTATCCGCGATAGGATCATCAGAGGCGAAGAGCTTAAGCAGAGGAGAGTACGAATTCTTCTCTATTGAAGGGCATCCTCTAGACACTTGGTAGACGCCATCATAACGTATTTACTGACCTTCTCCAATCCTCAGCGGCCTGCTCAGCTGTCGAGGCTTTTATCTCTCACATATTCGCGATTGTCCCCCTCGAAATGTCCCAGCAGTTCTTGTAATAGCAGGAAAGCCTTATGCCCCACATTCCCGAAGAGGAAGCAATCCGCGCCGTGTTGCAAGCACTTTCGCTCGATGACCTCCTCCAGGACCAGTTCGTCTTGAAGGGAGGGAACGCCCTGAAATTTGCATTCGACAGTCCAAGGAGTTCGGTCGATGTCGACTTTAGCTCGACCGAGCCTCATCCAGATCAAGAGGATCAGGAGACAAGGAAATTCCGGGACGAGGTTGTAGAGCGTCTGAGTGCCACTCTCACGGAGGTTGTATCCGAGTATCGCTATGAGGAGATGGTGGTACAGAGCAGCGAGATCAAGCCGCCAAATCTTCCAAAGCGGAGATTCCCAGCGCTGGAGATCAAGGTCGGATACACGGAGCTGGAAGACCGGACGCCTCCGTACAGTGACGTCGTAAAGCTAGAAATGACCCTCAACGAGGTCGTCTGCGAGGCAGAGTATCGAAAAACTGGAGGGTTTGAACTTCATGTCTCGAGCCTCGACGACATTATTGCAGAAAAGCTCCGAGCTCTCCTGCAACAAGTCACTCGAAATCGGTATAGACCGGGCGACGTGTTCGACATCTGGTTCTTCACTACACGAGCCCCGAAGGCCCTGGACCGCGCTCGCATTGCCAGATTTCTTCAGGAGAAGAGCGAAGGGAAAGTCGGAGACGGCTCTGTTTCCCGGAGGATGTTCGACCATCCCGAGGTTCGATCACGCGCGCAGGAGGGTTACGACGAGATCGAGGACCGAATTCCACAGTCAGTTACTCTCCCCCCGTTCGAAGAAGCGTTTGAACAGGTGCTCGGCTTTGTAGAGATTCTTGACTTGCCGGAGGGTCGCCCCGAAGATCTATCGGGGTAAAAAAAGCCCTCCGATTCCCGAGAAGCGATCAAGAGTAACTTGCGTCTCGTTCAGTGAGGATTGCCGTCGGATGGTTAATCGAAAGATTCCATTCGTCGCTGTACTCGGATTGAAATTCCCGTTCGGGATTGAGAACACGGGACCCACCTCGCGGAGTTTTCTCCTCTTTCCAACGCTTCAACTCCTGGTGATCAATACCAAGCGTTTCCATCACAAACCCAATTCGCTGATATAGAATTAGCTGATCGAATCGACTAGCGTAATTGACAAGCCGCTCCGGAGATGGGTCGGCACGCACCCAAGCCCGGAATACTTCATTCATCCCCCCGCACCGCCCGGGATGGCGCAGGCCATCAATAAGGGTGCGTTCAACATCGGTACATCGGAGCTCTACGCCCCCCGTGCGTGATACTCCATGTCCGAAGAACCAGTCTTTCTTGAGCCGGTGGGTGACAATGGTATAGCCATCATACTCCTCAACTCGCGCGCTTTGAGGAAGCGGCTGCATTCTCCAGTCTTCTGGCTTCGTTCCTGGAGGAACTAAAGTTTCGGTATCTTCCGAGTCTGTACGCTTCAACACCTCCCCTGGAGAAGAAGGGCCTTCGTAAAGGTGGATTCGGCGGGAGCGTTGATCTGTGAGCTGGTGTATTTCCATAGCCGATGAATGAGAGAGAATCCCGAACGGGTAGGCCTCATTGGCCAGCTCGTATATATTTACGCTTTCTCGCGCGTACGGACTTGTCACCTTGTAGAGGGTTTTCCCCTTGATGACTTCAGTTAGGCCCTCACGTTGTAGCTTCTCAACGGTCCGCTGGGCCTTCGACTCGTCGTAGAAGGAGTCTACTTCCTGACGGAGAATGAGATGAGCACGCCATGAGGAGAGCACATGGCGGTTCTGGTCCGCGAGTTTTGAGAGGACAAGATATATCTCTTTCATGGTGAATCCCGTAAGCACGACTTGCATCGTGATCCCTAGGACACGATGCAAGTCGTGCTATGCACTTTTCAGCGATTTGTTTCAACTGATGTCACGCCTCGATTGCCTGCAGTCGACCCGAGGCCCTGCCTATGCATCTAGGAGATTTTTCTTTAAGGGATCCTCCTTTTACTACGTAAAAGGAGGATGTGAAAAGAATCGGTCGCGCCCACGCGCGCGATCTGGAAGGGCCTTACTACGTAAGGCCCTTCCAGACATACACGTGTGTGATGCACTGCCACCATCGTAATAGATAAAAAAAAATTGACACGCTGTTCTGGCCGATTAATGCCGGCAGATGCCCATCTTTTATGCAATGCGTCCATCCTCTGAACGCTAATAGAAATCTCCCAGACAGCCGCTGCATCTGCAAACAACCCGTCCTACACGAAGAAGAAAGCCGGACCACTTTGGCCCGATTGGAGCTTAAAGTATGGAGGAATCACGTTTCTGAAAATGCCGATTTTCCGAAGCATCGCTCCAATCGAACATAGACCACACACTATGCACGACGA